>NZ_JBIVAB010000008.1:0-236429 GCF_044745345.1 Pseudomonas sp. NPDC087029
CTCCCACGGTCTGTACTGCGGCTAACAGTCAGAATCGGCTTTGTCGTCCCACCACCCCTTCGAGTATCACCATACAAGCCGGCTTGCCGGCGATAGGGCCAACACCGTCTTACCCTTGAGCCAACGCATCGAAGCGCCCCGCCAACCCCCGCTCGGCAAACTGCTCCACCACAAAATCGATGAACGCCCGGGTCTTGCCCGGCAACAGCTTGTGCCCGGCGTAGTACAGGCTGATATGCCCATCGTCCACATACCAATCCGGCAACACCCGCTGCAGCGCCCCGGCGTCCAGGTAAGGCACGGCAAACGGCAGGCTCACCAAGGCTATCCCCAACCCCTGCACGGCCACCGCGCAAGCGGCATCGGAATCACTCATGGTCATCGCCTGGCGCAGCAGCAAAGGCTGCTGCTCCTGCGCGCGGCTGGTCAGCGGCCAACTGCGCACACGCCCGGTTTGCGGTGAGCGGATCAATATCCCAGCATGCCGCTGCAGCACTTCGGGGTGTTCGATCGGCGCATGCTGTTGCAGGTAGCCAGGTGACGCCACCAACACCCGATGCGCCACCGTCAGCTTGCGCGCCACCACCCCGGGCGGCAGTTCGAAGCCACCGCCAATGGCAGCATCGAAACCCTGGCCGATCAGGTCGACCTGGCGGTTGTCGAAATGCCAGTCCGGGGTGATCGCCGGGTAGCGCCGCAAGAATTCGCCCAGCAGCGGCAACACATAGAGCCGGCCGAACACCGTGCCCATGCTCACCCGCAACAGCCCCGCCGGCTGGCCTTCGGCGCTTGCCAGGTTGGCCACGGCGTACTGGATGGTACGAAAGCTGTCGCTCACCTCACCGAGAAATCGCTGCCCCGCTTCGGTCAGGGTCAGCTTGCGCGTACTACGCTGGAACAGCCGCACGCCAAGGCGCGCTTCCAGCTGGGCGACGTGCTTGCCCACTGCCGCCGGGGTCAGGCTCAGGCGCCTGGCTGCCTCGGCGAAACTGCCGACCTCGGCGCTGCGGATGAAACATTCGAGGGCGCTAAAGGATTCCGTGGCCATGATTGCCAACCAAAGGTTCACTCTGCTGATAGTGATTGCCATCTTATCAGTAGGTAATCCACGGTCGATACTGCGCCCATCCAAGGCATTCGGCCTTGCTTCCAGCAGGAGATCAGCATGTCCAAGCAATTTAACCTCGAAGGCAAAGTGGCCCTGGTCCAGGGCGGTTCGCGCGGCATCGGCGCCGCCATCGTGCGCCGCCTGGCCCGCGAAGGTGCCCAGGTGGCCTTCACCTATGTCAGCTCCGAAGGCCCGGCCCAGGCCCTGGTAGAAGAAGTGCAGGCCGCCGGCGGCCAGGCCCTGGCCCTGCGCGCCGACAGCGCCGACGCCGCTGCCGTGCAACTGGCGGTGGACGACACCGTGAAAGCCTTCGGCCGCCTCGACATCCTGGTCAACAACGCCGGCGTGCTGGCGGTTGCGCCACTGGCCGACTTCGACCTGGCGGACTTCGACCGCACCCTGGCGATCAACGTGCGCAGCGTGTTCGTCGCAAGCCAAGCCGCCGCCCGCTACATGGGCCAGGGCGGGCGCATCATCAACATCGGCAGCACCAACGCCGAGCGCATGCCGTTTGCCGGCGGGGCAGCGTATGCCATGAGCAAGTCGGCGCTGGTGGGCCTGACCAAAGGCATGGCGCGTGACCTGGGGCCGCAGGGCATCACCGTGAACAACGTGCAACCGGGGCCGGTGGACACCGACATGAACCCGGCCAGCGGCGAGTTCGCCGAAAGCCTGATCCCGTTGATGGCGATCGGGCGTTACGGCCAGGCCGACGAGATCGCCAGCTTCGTCGCCTACCTGGCGGGGCCGGAAGCCGGCTACATCACCGGGGCCAGCCTGACCGCCGACGGCGGCTTCGCCGCCTGAGCGAACGGTTGCCGGTGCCCGTGCGCACCGGCAACCGCTTTCAGCCCGGCATCAGATGTTGCTCGAGCATGCCCAGAAACGCCCGCGCTGCAGGCGTGGGGCTGTTCGACCACACCGCATACAAATGCCGCACAGGCGCATCGGCCAGCCGCGCGACCGCCACGCCCGGGATACCTTGGGCACTGCGCTCGGGCACCAGCCCGACCGCCATGCCCCGCTGCACGAATTTCTCCACCAGACGAATATGGCCGATCTCGAACTGCACCCGCCGCACCAGCCCCGCCGCCTGGAAGGCTTCATCGGTCTGGCGCCGCGCGCCGGTACCTTCAGGGAAATCCACCAGCACCTCGCCAGCCAGATCGGCGAGCGTCAGTTGGGGGCGGCCCGCCAGGCGATGGCCCGGTGGCAACAAGGCCACCAGTTCCTCACGCGCCAGCAGACGATGCTGGACACCCTGCACCACTTCGCCCTGCCACAGGCCGATGAACCCTACATCCAGGCGCCGCTCGCACACATCCGCTATCAGCCACTCGCTCTTGGCCGTGAGCCAGCGCACGTCCACATCCGGGTAGCGGCCATGAAATTGCGCCAGCAGTTCAACCAGGTCCAGCGCGGTCAGCGAACTGATCTCGCCAATCGACAGCCGCCCACGCACCTGGCCACAGGCTGCGGCCACGTCATCGGCGATCCGCCCGGCGGCCTCCACGGCCGGGCGGGCGCTGAGCACGAAGGCTTCGCCCGCAGGGGTCAGGCGCACCCGCCGCGAACTACGCTCGAACAGGCTGACGCCCAGTTGCGCCTCCAGGCGCGCCACCTGATGGCTGAGCGCCGACTGCACCACATGGCAGCGCTCGGCGGCGCGGGTGAAGCTGCCGGTGTCGGCCACGGCCAAGGCATATTCAAGCTGCTTGAGGTTCATCGATCTATCTGCTTTCGAGATGGATAAGCTGATAACTATACATTGGCGTCATGCCAGACAACTCCAGATACTAATTGCCACTCACCCCTGCCCGCACCGAGATTGCCATGAACGCCCCCACCTTGAGCCGTGCCCTGATCCTGCTGATGGCCACCGCCACCGGCCTGGCCGTGGCCAGCAACTACTACGCCCAACCGCTGTTGCACAGCATCGCCGAGCAGTTCGGCCTGAGCACCGCCAGCGCCGGCAGCATCGTCATCGCCGCCCAGCTCAGCTATGGCGCCGGGCTGTTGCTGCTGGCGCCGCTGGGTGACCTGTTCGAGCAGCGCCGGCTGATCGTGGTGATGACCGCGATCGCCACCCTGGGCCTGGTCATCAGCGCCTGCGCCCCGAGCCTGCCCTGGTTGCTGCTGGGTACCGTGCTCACGGGCCTGTTCTCGGTGGTGGCGCAAATTCTCGTGCCACTGGGCGCAACCTTGAGCGCACCCGAGCAGCGCGGCCGGGTGGTGGGCACGCTGATGAGCGGCCTGCTGCTGGGCATCCTGCTGGCGCGCACGGCGGCAGGCTTCATGGCCGAACTGGGGGGCTGGCGCAGCATCTATGTGCTGGCCGCCGTGCTCATGGCCATCACCGCCGTCGCCCTGTACCGCAGCCTGCCGCAGCACGACAGCCATGCGGGGCTGAAATACCCGGCCTTGATCGGCTCGGTGTTCCGCCTGTTCGTCGAGGAGCCGGTGCTGCGCCTGCGTTCGCTGCTGGGCCTGCTGGCGTTCAGCCTGTTCGCTTTGTTCTGGACGCCCCTGGCGTTTCTGCTGGCCAACGAGCCCTACCATTATTCCGACGCGGTGATCGGCCTGTTCGGCCTGGCCGGTGCGGCGGGTGCGCTGTCGGCCAACTGGGCCGGGCGCCTGGCAGACCGTGGCAAGGGCTCGCTGGGCACCACTGTGGGCCTGGTCGCTTTGCTGCTGGCATGGGTGCCGTTGGGCTTCGCCCAGCACTCGCTGGCCGCGTTGCTAGCAGGCGTGCTGGTGCTGGACCTGGCCGTGCAGCTGGTGCACGTGAGCAACCAGAATGCGGTGATCGCCCTGCGCCCTGAGGCACGCACACGTCTCAATGCCGGCTACATCACCTGTTATTTCATCGGCGGCGCGCTAGGCTCGTTGCTGGGCACGCAATTGTTCCAGCATCAGGGCTGGATGGGCATCGTGGTCGCCGGGTTGGCCATCGGGACGTTGGCACTGCTGGTCTGGGTTGGCGCCGAACGCAAGCGCCAGCGGGCCATGCAGGCTCCCGCGACATAGCGCCGCTACCCTCTGTCGCCTGATCGTTGACTTGCCTGGCGCCGCGGCGCTCATTAAAGCCCAGGTCAAAAGCCCTTCCACTGACAGGACGACACAATGACAAGACTCACGGTGCAATCCGGCGATTTCTTGCAAGGTGAAGGCGAGTTTCGCAATGGATCGCTCACTCTCAAGACCCCGCGCAGCCCTTCGCCTGGCGAGCGGATTTCCCTGGCACGCATCAGCGACCTGCGCCTTGCCAGCCTCGAATCCAACCGCAGCCTCGGTACCGCCATCGGCTGGGGCGTGGCCGGCGCCCTGGTGGCAGGCCCGGTGGGCTTGCTGGCCGGGCTCTGGCTCGGCGGCAAGGAGCAGGAAGCCACCTTCCTGGCCACCTTCAAGGATGGCCGCAAGCTGATGGCGGTCACCGACGGCAAGACCTGGTCGAAGATCGACGACAGCTGGCGCCAGCACCGGCGGCCCGCCAACGCAGACTGAGGGTCTTCGGGTAACATGGCGGCTTTTTGACCGCACCGCGCCTGCACCCGGGCGCCGTGCGGTCTACGCCAGCTAAGGACTCCGGTAATGCCTCTGCCTCACCCCCGCCTGCCCCTGAGCCTGCTCAGCCTGGGCCTGGCCTTGCACTGCCCGCATGCCACGGCCGAAGACAGCGTCGTACTGGCCCCGGTGCAGGTTTCCGACACCTACGGCGACGACGGCTACCAGGCGCGGGAAGCCTCGGTGGGCGGGTTCCAGGCCGCGCCGTTGCTCGACACCCCGGCGGCGGTCAGCGTGTTCAATCAGCAGCTGATCGAAGACCGCCAGGTGCGCCTGCTCAGCCAGGTGCTGCAGAGCGATGCCTCGGTCGGCGAAAGCTACGCGCCGATCGGCTATTACGAAAACTTCAACGTGCGCGGATTCGAGCTCAACGCGGCCAGCAGCTACCGCATCAATGGCCAGACCATTGCCGGCGAGCAGAACGTGGCGCTGGAGAACAAGCAGCAGGTCGAATTGCTCAAGGGCTTGTCGGGGTTGCAAAGCGGCGTGTCGGAGCCCGGCGGGCTGATCAACTACGTGACCAAGCGCGCCGCGGACGTGCGCAGCGTGACGGTCTCGACCAACGAGCAGGGCGAGCGCTACCTGGCCACTGACCTTGGCGGCTGGTTCGGCAGCGAGCGCCAGTTCGGCCTGCGCGCCAACCTTGCCCACGAGGACATCCGCTCCTACGTCGACCATGCCGACGGCAAGCGCGATTTCGCCTCGCTGGCCTTCGACTGGCAGATCAACCCGGATGCCACGCTGCAACTCGATGCCGAGTACCAGCACCGCGAGCAGCGCTCGGTGCCCGGCTACCAACTGCTTGGCGGCAGCGCCCTGCCCCACGGCATCGACCCGGATGACCGCCTGGCCTACCAGCACTGGGCCAAACCCGTGCAAAACGATGCGCTGAACCTGGGCGGGCGCTTCGAATACCGTTTCAACGAGGCCTGGAGCGGCACCTTGAGCGCCTCGCGCAGCAAGGTGGTGATCGATGACTACAGCGCCTTTGCCTGGGGCAGCGGCGGCGGCATGCAGTCGCATTTCAGCCCCGAAGGCGACTACGACATCTATGACTTTCGCAGCCCCGACGACACCCGCCGCATCGATGAAGCCCAGGCCCTGCTCAACGGCCGCTTCGATGCATTGGGTGTCGGCCACGAGCTGACCCTGGGCAGCAGCGCGCAACGCCGCACCCTCGACCAGCGCCCCTACTACAACGACCTGGTCGGCAGCGGCAACATCTATACCGGCGCGCCTGCGGTGCCGCCGTCGGACAGACCGACAGGCGCCAGCGAGCGGCGCCTGGACAGCCGCCAGTACGGGGTGTTCATCAGTGACCGCATCACCTTCGACCAACACTGGCAGACCGTGCTCGGCGCCCGCGAAGTGCGCCTGGACGAAAAGACCTGGGACGAAAATGGCGCAGCCGGGCGCCATACCCAGCAATACCAGCTGCTGCCCAATGCCGCGCTGATCTACAAGCCGCGCCCCGATACCACGCTGTATGCCAGCTACGCCAAGGGTTTGTCGGCCGGCGGCACGGCGCCCTGGTTTGCCAGCAACGCCGCAGAAATTCTCGCCCCTACCCTCTCCCATCAGCTGGAGCTCGGCATCAAGCGCGATTGGCAGGGCATGAGCTTGAGCGCCGCGCTGTTCCAGATTCGCCAGGCGTACCAGTACGCACGGCCGGAAGGTGATGGCAGCTTCACCTATGTGCAGCAGGGCCAGCAGAAGAACATCGGCCTGGAGCTGGGCGCCAGCGGCTGGGTGACCTCCAACCTGCAGCTGCAGGCCAGCGCCGCGGCGATTCGCGCGCGGGTGAAGAACAGCGACACCGATGCCTACGAAGGCCACCAGGCGATCAACGTGCCGAACCTGCGCGCGGCCTTGCACGCCGAGTACAGCCTGCCGCTGCCGGGCCTGGCGTTGCTCGGCGGGGCGCGCTACAGCGCCAGCAAGTATGCGAGCCAGGCGGGGAATGTGGCGGTTGGCGGGTATACCGTGTTCGATGTCGGGAGCCGGTATCGCACGCGCATCGGGGGGTATGACACGGTGCTGCGGTTGACCGTGGATAACCTGTTCGACAAGCGCTACTGGCGGGACGTGGGCGATTACCTGGGCGACAACTACCTGTTCCAGGGGGCGCCGCGCACGGCGCGCTTGTCGGCTTCGGTCAGCTTCTGACCTTCTACTGTGGGAGTGGGGCAAGCCTCCTCCCACAGAGCACTGCCCCCAGGACAATCTGGGTGACCCAGAATGCAAAAAGCCCCCGAACTTTTCAGCTCGGGGGCTCTTCGCAGAATGTGGCGGTGAAGAAGGGATTTGAACCCTTGATACGATTTCTCGTATACACACTTTCCAGGCGTGCTCCTTCGACCACTCGGACACTTCACCGTTTCTCTTCAAGGCTTTCACCCTGTCGAGGCGCGCTAATTTAGTGGAAGAGCTTTTCTTTGGCAAGTATTTTTTTCAAATTTTTCATGCATTTAAGCCAACCCACCGAAAAACCGAGGGCGCCAGGGCAATGCTGCCAATCTCGCCTGCGCTTTTACGGCCTGGCAACGCTCTACCCCGCCGCACCAAGGCGTGGCGCCCGCCCACTGACTGGCCGGTCAGCCTTGCTGCTTTACCTGGCTCGCGCCGCTGGGTAACGTCGTCGCCACGCCACCTAAAGGACTCTGTCATGAGCGAGCTGATTACCTACCACGCCGAAGACGGCATCGCCACCCTGACCCTGAACAACGGCAAGGTCAACGCGATCTCCCCGGATGTCATCACGGCCTTCAATGCCGCCCTCGACCGCGCCACCCAGGAGCGCGCCGTGGTGATCATCACCGGCCAGCCGGGCATTCTCTCGGGTGGTTATGACCTCAAGGTGATGACCTCCGGCCCGCAGCAGGCGGTCAGCCTGGTCACCGCCGGCTCCACCCTGGCCCGGCGCCTGCTGTCGCACCCCTTCCCGGTGATCGTGGCCTGCCCGGGCCATGCCGTGGCCAAGGGCGCCTTCCTGCTGCTGTCGGGCGACTATCGCATCGGCGTCGAAGGCCCGTACAAGATCGGCCTGAACGAAGTGCAGATCGGCATGACCATGCACCACGCCGGCATCGAACTGGCCCGCGACCGCCTGCGCCGCTCGGCCTTCCACCGCTCGGTGATCAATGCCGAGATGTTCGACCCCAAGGACGCGCTGGATGCAGGCTTCCTGGACAAGGTCGTGCCGGCCGAGCAGTTGCAGGAAACCGCGCTGGCAGCGGCCCGTGAGCTGAAGAAGCTGAACATGCTGGCGCACAAGAACACCAAGCTGAAGGTGCGCAAGGGGCTGCTGGATCTGCTGGATGAAGCGATCCTGCTGGATCAGGGCCATATGGGCTGACCTTCAGGGCCCTGTCGCCGGCAAGCCGGCTCCCACCGGTTGGCGGCGACAGGGCCACACAGGACACACACCAAGGTTTGCCCCAGCCAGTGCACAGCCGTACACTGCGCCGCGACTGTCTGGTGTGAGTCGTACAATGCTCTACTCCCTTCGCATGCTCCTGTTGGCGTTGCACTTTCTGCTGGTGGGTTGCATCGGTCTGCTGATCGGCCTGCTGCGCCCCTTCAACCGCGACAACAGCCGCGTGTTCGCCCGCCTCTACAGCATCCCGGCGACCTGGCTGATGCGCATCCAGGTCAAGGCCGAGGTCGGCCCGTTGTGGGACCAGCCGCCCGGCTGCGTGATCGTGGCCAATCACCAATCGAACTTCGACCTGTTCATCCTCGGCCACGTGGTGCCGCAGCGCACCGTCGCCATCGGCAAGAAGAGCCTGGGCTGGATTCCGCTGTTCGGCCAACTGTTCTGGCTTGGCGGCAACGTGCTGATCGATCGCAGCAACGCCTACCAGGCGCGCAAGGCCATGCAGGTGACCACGCGCATCCTGCGTGACGACACCTCGATCTGGATCTTCCCGGAAGGCACGCGCAACCCCCAAGAGCAGCTGCTGGCATTCAAGAAAGGCGCCTTCCACATGGCCATCGAGGCCGGCGTGCCGATCGTGCCGGTGTGCGTCAGCCGCTACACCCGGCGCCTGAGCCTCAATAGCTGGCGCAAGCGCACGGTGATCGTGCGCTCGCTGCCGCCGATCGCCACCGCCGGGCTCAGCCAGCAGGACCTGCCGGCGCTGATCGCCCAGTGCCGCACGCAGATGCAGCAGTGCATCGACCGCATGGAAGGTGAACTGAGCAACCCCTAGGTTGCTCTTGAGGCCGCTAACGACCAAGCTGTAACCCGTGTGCAACCGAACAAGTGGATCACCATGGGTCGAGTCGTGGCATCGGCGGTGTACGCCGCCGGCAGGAAGGTCACCAACATCAATATCGACGAAGGCAGCGAATGGGCGCGCAAGCCTGGGCATTTCGTCTGGATCGGGCTGGAAGAGCCCAACGCCGAGGAACTGGCCAATCTGCAGCGCCAGTTCAACCTGCACGAGCTGTCCATCGAGGACGCGCTGGAAAAACACAGCCGGCCCAAGCTGGAAACCTTCGGCGATGCGCTGTTCATCGTCACTTATTCGCCCGTGCGCCATGAAGGCAAGCTGGAGTTCATCGAAACCCACATCTTTGCCGGCAATGGCTACATCATCACCTGCCGCAACGGCCACTCCAAATCCTACGCCCTGGTGCGCCAGCGCTGCGAAGCGCGGCCTTTGCTGCTGGAGCATGGCGAAGATTTCGTGCTGTATGCCCTGCTCGACTTCGTCACCGAGAACTACCAGCCGGTCAGCGAGGCGATCCATGGCGAGATCGAGGAGCTGGAGCAAAGCGTGCTCGGTGGCTCGCTGCAGGAAGAAGACATACGCCGCCTGCACAGCCTGCGCCGCGACATCCTCAGGCTGCGCCGCTACGTGGCACCGATGGTGGAGGTGAGCGAGGAGCTGCAGCGGCTGAGCTTCCCGTTCATCGACAAGAACATGCGCCCGTATTTTCGCGACGTGCAGATTCACGTCACGCGGCAGATGGAGGATTTGGCCGGGATCCGCGACATCGCCAGCCAGACCATCGAGATCGGCATGCTGCTGGAGTCGTCACGGCAAAGCATCGTGCAGCGCAAGTTCGCAGCCTGGGCGGCGATCCTGGCCTTCCCGACGGCGATTGCCGGGATCTACGGGATGAACTTCCAGAACATGCCCGAGCTGAACTGGCAATACGGGTATTTTGCGGTGCTGGGGGTGATCGGGTTGGGTTGTGCCGGGCTATATGCCAGCTTCAAGAAATCCGGCTGGCTGTGAGGGCCTCATCGCTGGCAAGCCAGCTCCCACAGGCTGTCGAGTAGCCTGTGAGGGCTGGCTTGTCGATCAGGCAGCGCTATCGCCTGCCTTGCCCGACTGCTGGACGAAACGCATCATCCACTCCCCCACCAGGTCGCCCTGGTGTTCGGTGGCCAGGCTCGCCACCGCCTTGTGGTACACCTCATCGCCCAGGTAATCCTGGCGCGCATCGAGCAGCGCCCGCGAGTAGTCGTGGACGAACTCCGGGTGCCCCTGGAAGCACAGCACCTGGTCGCGGATGTGATACGCCGCATTCGGGCAGAAATCGCTCGAGGCAATCACCGTGGCGCCCTCCGGCAGCTCGGTCACCTGGTCCTGGTGGCTGATCAGCAGGCTCAGCTCGGACACTTGCGGGTCCATCCACGGCGCGTGCGCAGCCAGTGAATAACGGTGCACGCCCACCCCCCAACCCTTGTCGGCGCGCTCGGCCTTGCCACCCAGGGTCAGCGCCAGCAGTTGATGGCCGAAACACACGCCCAGCAACTTCTCGCCACGCTCGTACAGCTTCAACAGGTAGGCCTTGAGCGTCTGGATCCAGGGATCGTTGCCGAACGAGTCAGCCTTGCTGCCGGTCACCAGGTAGGCGTCGAAGCGTTCGCCATCGGGGGGATAGTCGCCGTTCATCACGTTGTACACACAAAACTCGGCTGCGATCGGCTGCCGCGAGAAGAGCTGCTCGAACATCCTTCCGTAGCCCTGGTACTGCGCGGTCAACTCCGGTCGCAGGACATCGGTTTCAAGGATGCAGATGCGTAACGACATAGGGATAGTCCTGAACGACATGGGTGGGAATCTGTTGTAAAGACTGACGCGAAAGGCACGTACAAGCAAGTAGGCTGCACTGACGAACGGTCACATTTTGCCGGACTGGCGATGGCAGATTCGCGGCCGTCTAGTCAGGACATGCCAGCGAAATGGCCTTTGGCCTCATAGCACATCGCGATTTCGAATTGCGCCAATAGAACAAAGGGTTCTGAAACAGGGATGACGCAGCCCCTACTGTTGGTTGTATATCGATTTCAAAGAGGCAAGCAGTACCGGCGTGCTCCACGCCACTGTGATCGACCCGACGCGCGACAAGGAAGCCAACGGGTATTCAGGAATAACAACAAGAAGGCGGTCCGCCATGTTCAGACAATCGAAACTTCGCCAAGCTGGGCTCATTCTGTTCGCCACCACGCTGCTGCTGATCCTGCCGAACCTCACGCGCTTGTTCGGCTGATGGTGGCTGTGGCGTTCACCGGTCATGCACAGGTAACCTGCCGGCCTTGATGGTCGGAGAATGCCCATGCGCCGTTGCTTTGCCCTGCTCGCCCTGCTTTGCAGCCTGCCGCTGTCGGCGGCGCAACTGCACCTGGAACTGGGCGGCACGCCGCGCCAGCTGGACAGCGCCGACCTGCTGAGCCTGCCCCAGGCCCGCGATATCAGCATCGAACAAGACGTTTCCTACAAGCGGCCCATGCGCTATCGCGCGGTGCCGCTGGCCACGCTGTTGCCAGGCATCGCTGCCGATGACCATCTGCAGGCTGTGGCGCTCGATGGTTTCGCCGCCGAAATGCCCGCTGCCCCGCTGTTGCAGGATGGCCCGGCTCGCGCCTGGCTGGCGGTCGAAGACCCGGGCAAGCCCTGGCCTGCCTTGAGCAAAGGCAAGCCGAGTGCCGGGCCGTTCTACCTGGTGTGGACGAACCCACAGGCAAGCGGCATACGCCCGGAGCAATGGCCGTTCCAGATCGCCACGATCCGCCGCCTGGCGCCTGTCGAGCAACGCTTCCCGGCGCTGCTGCCAGACCCGAAACTGCCGGCCGATGATCCGGTGCGCAAGGGCTTTGCCCTGTTTCAGCAGAACTGCCTGGCCTGCCATCGGCTCAACGGCGCCGGTGATGCGCAGTTCGGGCCGGACCTGAACGTGCCGCACAACCCGACCGAGTATTTCCAGCCGGGGTTTTTGCGCCAGTACATTCGCGACCCGCAAAGCTTGCGGCAGTGGCCCCAGGCACGGATGCCGGGGTTTGCCGAAAGTGTGCTGAGTGAACAGGAACTGGATGCCTTGCTGGCTTACCTGGGGCATATGGCCAAGCGCAAGCCTTGAGGGCCCAATCGCCGGCAAGCCGGCTCCCACAGGAATCTCACTGTCTTCGAGTGCTTCGAAATGCCTGTGGGCAGCCCCGGGGTTTCAGGCTATTGGCCGCTCATGCTTGACGCCCCAGCCTTCGACCTCGCCGCCGTAGGGTGAAACGACCTGCTCGAAGCGCTCCTCGAAGTCACCGATGCCGCCATAGGTGGCATACATGACCTTGCTCAGTTCCAGGTGCCACGCGCCGTCGTCACGCTCATGCACCTGGGCATTGAGCGACTCGCCACGAAACTGCCCAGCCGCCCGGCGCGCGTTGGCCTCGTCGGGAAATACCGCGTAGAACTCGATGGGATGGATGCGGGTGAAATCGAAACCGCCAGCTTTCATCTGGCGCAGGACATTGCTGCTGATATCGTCGTTCTGGCTGCTGCTCATGAATCGTCCTCCCGAATAAAGCGATGGATAGACTTTCCGTGCACTACGCACCTGCCGAAACGGCCGGCAGATCGAGCTGATGCAAGACGCGAACTGAATAGGTGTGGCCCCGCAGAAAAGGCCTACACCTCCCACCAGCGTAGTGCCTGGCACGGCACCACGCCAACCTGCGGGTCAGGATGCTGCTTTGATACTGGTGATGATCACGCCGTTCTGCTCCTTGAGCCAGCGTGCCGTGGGGGATGGGGCGCGGTCCTGGAAGTCGTTGAGGTCCAGCTCATCCATGACCGGAAACAGATGCGAACGAATGGCGCGGGCCGCCTCTTCCTCGCTGGGGCACAGTTCCCCGTGCATCACCAACGTGGTCGGCTCGCCTTTCTGGTCGGCAAAGATGACTTCCCACTCTTTCATCGAATAGCCCTCAAGCAGAGAACATCGGAGTTGATGCCTGTAATTGCTTGACCGTGGGCCGAGGGGATTTGTTCAGTCCACTCGGCCCTGGCACAGATGAAATCGCTGTTACTTTGGCGTGCCGTGAACGACACCGGCGGTGTTGTCCAGCAAGCTCTTGGTCGCGGTCTGGATGTACGCTTCGAGCTTCTTGAGCATTTCCGGCTGGTCCGGGCTCTCGATCAGTTCGGCCTTGAACTCGCGGCCCAGCTGGTAGCGGTACATGCGCGGGCTCATGTCCTTGGACTCGATGAGGATGCGGTCACCCTGCACCAGCCCGACGATCTGCTCGCTGCCCGACGGCTTGATCATGCCCACGCCCTGGTCGCCCTCAGGCAGGTTGAGCAGGTCGCGGCCCCAGCACTGGTGGCGCGTCTCGCCACCGAGGCGGCCCATGATGGTCGGCACGATGTCGACCTGGGTACCGACGGTGTGGTTGACCGCGCCGAACTTCTCCTGAATGCCCGGAGCGATCAGCAACAGCGGCACGTTGAAACGGCCCAGGTCCAGCTCGGTGACCTGCTGCTGGTTGCCGAAACCGTGGTCGCCGACGATGACGAACAGGGTGTCCTTGAAGTACGGCTCCTTGCGTGCCTTCTCGAAGAACTGGCCCAGCGCCCAGTCGGAGTAGCGCATGGCGGTCAGGTGCTCGTCCAGGCGGCCCTGGCCGGTCACCGGCTCCACCGGCAGGTCTTTTGGCAGCGCATACGGGGTGTGGTTGGACAGCGTCTGCAGCAGCGCGTAGATCGGCTTTTTACCGTCGTGCTTGGCCAGCTCCTCGTTGCCGCGGTCGAACATGTCCTGGTCGGACACGCCCCAGGTCGGGTCGGAGAACACCGGGTTGACGAAGTCGTTACGGCCGATGAAGGTGGTCATGCCCTGGTTGCCGAAGAAACCGGACTGGTTGTCCCAGGCGAAGTCGCCGTTGTAGACGTACACATCGTCGTAGTCACGGGCGCTGAGCAGGGCTGGCAGGCCAGACAGCTTGTGGCCACCCTCCGGGGTCTGCATCAGGTATTCGAAGCCTGGCAGGTTGGGGAAGCAGGCCATGGTGGCGAACATACCCTGGTGGGTATGGGTGCCGTTGGAGAAGAAGCGGTCGAACAGCAGACCCTCCTTGGCCAGCTTGTCGAAGTACGGGGTGATGTTGTTCGGGCTGCCCAGGGCACCGACCGAATGGCCGGCGAAGCTTTCCATGAGGATCACCACGACGTTCTTGATCGGCAGGGTGCGCTCGGCCGGCGGCACGAAGTCACGGCGCACTGCTGCCTCGTCGGCATCGACCAGGGTGTCGTAAGGGGTCAGCAAGTGCTCGCGCACGGTCTGGGTGGCCAGTTTCTGCTCCAGCACCGGCTTCCAGATGTTGGCGCGGTCTTCGCCGAAGCGGCTCTTGGCGGCGTCGATCAGGGTCAGGGTGCCGTTCAGGCCCAGCTGGTTGACGAAGTTGGAGTCGGTGGTGAAGGCATCACCCCAGCGCATGGGCGGGCCCTGGCGCAGGGTGCCACGGGCGGCGACCACGGCCACCAGCAAAATCACCATGAACACCGCCAGGCGGTTGTACCAGGGCGCCACGCGCTGCTGGCCGTTGCCCCGGGTCAGGCGGTCGATGCCCTTGAACAGCAGGCTCAGCAGCCAGGTGCCGAACAGCCAGGCAAGGATGTAGCGAACCACCGGGAAGCCGTACCAGAGCATGCTCAGCACGGTTTTCGGGTCTTCCTTGATGTACTGGAAGACCAGGCCGTTGAGGCGCTGGTGGAACTCGCGGTAGAAGTCCATCTCCATCAGGCCGAGGAACATCACCACGCTCGAGGAGAGCGTCAGCCAGAAGCGGAACAGGCCACGCTGGGCCATCGCCCAGGGGCTGAGCATCGCCAGCAACAGCGGGATGCTCAGGTACACCACCACGCGCAGGTCGAAGCGCAGGCCGTTGAAGAAGCCTTCGGCGACTGTCGCGTAAGGGGTGTCGCCAATCATGTCGCTGTTGTAGACCAGCAGCGCCAGGCGTACCAGGCTGAGCATCACCATGATTACCAGGCCGCTGAGCAGCGTGTAGGCCAGGTGCGATTTCAAGGTCGGCGTGAATGATCGCGCGCCCTGTTGCTTCAAGGCATCCGTGTTAGCCATGAATGTGGAAGTCCTAGGATTGCGGGTTGCGGAGATGGCGTTGGCTATACCAACGCAGCATTGTGCGGGTGCGGATTCTGTTTAAACCAATGTGAAAATTTTGTCACGGCTCTGTTGCTGTTTTTGTCTGCGGCGGCCCTGCCACGGGCACGCCGCTGTGCTCAGATGCGCACATCGCCCCTGGGCCCGGCAATCGCCCAGATCACCAGCCCGATCACCGGCAGCAGGGCGATCAGCAGAATCCACAGCACCTTGACGCCTATCTCGCGGTTACTCTTGATCACATTGAGAATCGCCCAGATATCCAGGGCCAGGATGATCAGGCCAACCAGGCCATTGAATGTCGAACCCATGTCGGTCACTCCCGTTGAACGTTCACGAGGCTGAGCATAGTCAGCTATCAGGGCGATAGAAGGGAATCCTTGGCCGCCTGCGCCGGTCACTGGATAGACTGCTTGTATCCATCAGTTCGAGGTGCCCATGCCCCCTGCCCACACCCAAAGCGCCGCCCCTGCCTCATTGTTCAGTGCCTGGCGGCAACAGGTGATCAACACCCCCTGGCTCAGCGCTGGCCTGGGCGTGAGCCTGCTGGCGGTGATCGTGCTGCTGGCGGCCAGCTTCTGGAATGCAATCAATGGCGACCATGCCGACAACCTGCACCTGGCGCTGCTGGGGGGCCTTTCCGGGTTCGGCGCCACGGCGCTGGGCGCGGTGCTGGCGGTGGTGCTGCGCGACGTCAGCACCCGCAGCCAGGACGTGATGCTCGGCTTTGCCGCCGGCATGATGCTGGCAGCCAGCTCTTTCTCGTTGATTCTGCCGGGCCTGGATGCTGCCCGCGAAATCACCGGCAACGGCCCGGCGGCTGCCTTTACCGTGGTGCTGGGCATGGGCCTTGGCGTGCTGCTGATGCTCGGCCTCGACCGCTTCACCCCCCATGAACACGAGAGCACCGGCCCCTGCGGCCCCGAGGCGGAGCGCATCAGCCGGGTGTGGCTGTTCGTGCTGGCGATCACCTTGCACAACCTGCCCGAGGGCATGGCGATTGGCGTGAGCTTCGCCAATGGCGACATGAACATCGGCCTGCCGTTGACCAGCGCCATCGCCATCCAGGACATCCCCGAAGGCCTGGCCGTGGCCCTGGCTTTGCGCGCCACGGGGCTGTCGAACTTCAAGGCGGCGCTGGTGGCGATCGGCTCGGGCCTGATGGAGCCGCTGGGGGCGGTGATCGGCCTGGGCATCTCCACCGGCTTTGCCCTGGCCTACCCGATCAGCATGGGGCTGGCGGCGGGGGCGATGATCTTCGTGGTGTCCCACGAGGTGATTCCCGAAACCCATCGCAATGGGCACCAGACCTCGGCGACCCTGGGGTTGATGGGCGGGTTTGCGGTGATGATGTTCCTGGATACCGCGCTGGGTTGAGGTTCTGGGTTGGGCATTGCGGCCCTATCGCCGGCAAGCCGGCTCCCACAGGAAACAGCTGTGCAGTACCTGTGGGAGCCGGCTTGCCGGCGATAGGGCCAGTACAATCACCCCATCCACTCAAACGTGAACGGCAACCTTCAATGCCTCCAAGGCCGGCTCCACCTTGATCCCCACCGCAGCGCCCAACTCCTGCACCCGCGCCAGGTCGTGCTGACCCACCATCACCATCTGCAGCTCGTCGTCGAGCAACTGGCTGAAGTTGAGCAGCACATAGCCGCCCGCTTCCTTGTTCAGCGCCCCCATCTGCACCTGGATGCGGTTGAGCGCGGTCAGCGGCTCGGTACGCGCCAGCTGCTTGGGCTTGAGGGTGAACGGCACGCTCTTGTCGAACGAGTCGCTGATGTGCTGGAACAGCTCCTGGAAGCTGTCGGCCTGGAACACCACGGTATCCGGCAGGCTGCCGAGCACCACCCATTCGCCCAGTGGGATCGGGAAGCTGTCGTCGTAATTGATGTCAGGGTTGGCAGCCAGGAAGGCCGCCGGGTCGGCGTAGGCCTGGGCGGCCTCGTCGGCGATGCGCTCGATGTCTTCATCGCGCATGCAGCCGGCAGCGATGAGTTGGATGAATTCGAGCAACTGGTTTTTCATGAACGGGGGCCTGCGACGGGTGAAAAGTCGCCAAGGATAGCCGCAAACGCCCCCGAACGGTTAGCCGGCCAGCGCTTGCAAGCGCGCCGCAGCCTCCACCGCGCCCATGGTCTGCGCCGCCATCAGCGCGGTGACGCCACGGGCATCCTGGTGCGCCGGGTCGGCGCCCTGGGCCAGCAGGTACTCGAGGATGTCGCCGCGGTTGAACATGGCCGCCAGCATCAGTGCCGTGCGCCCGTCCTGGGCGGCGGCGTCCACCGGCACGCCGTGCTCGAGCAACACGCGGATCATCGCCAGGTCACCCTTGAACGCAGCGCCGGCAATCGGCAGCTGGCCATTGTCGTTGGCGATCAACGGATCGGCGCCATGGGCCAGCAATACCTGCACCGCGTCATGATGGCCGTGGTAGCTGGCCAGCATCAGCAGCGTGTCACCCTTGTGGTTGCGCAGGTTGGCTGGCAGGCCGCTGGCCAACAGCCGCTCGAGCATCGCGGCATCGCCCTGGCGGGCGCGTTCGAACACCTGCTCGGCAAAGGCTGCGGTTTCGTCATCGGTCATGATGGCGGGGGCGAGTTGATCGGACATCTGGAACCTCCTGGCAGAAAAGATTGCCCAAGTGTTTGTCAGGCAAGGCCAAGGGGTCAAAGGTTCAGAATCTATGGGGCCGATAGGGATGGCCGGGCTCGTGCAAAATGCACTGTGCAAAATGCACGACCATGCAGCCTGCACGATGGCACTCTAAAAAAAATTACTTAAGCCACTGAATTTACAGGAATTTTTCAAGGAGACTTTTCTGGCACGGTCACTGCAACAGTCAACTCACGTCTGCCCATCTAACAGTCAGGAGTTGATATGGACCTCATCCAGGAAAAGTTCGTCTCGGTGTTCTCGGCTTACCAGGTCGCCACCCAGCCTCGCCCCGATGGTGGCATCCTGCTGACACTTCGCGCCGCTGACGGCAAAGTGACCCGCCGTGTGCTGACCTACGCGCAAATGCACAGTGCCGAGCAGCTGTCCTGGGCTATCAGCGCCATTCGCCGCGACCTGGCGGAACAGGCCAGCGAACTGCCCGTCATTTCGATGCTGCAGAGTCAGCAGCGGTTTGCCCTGCCGACCTATCGATAAGGTTTGTCTGTACCGGCCTCTCGCGGCTGAACCCGCGCCTACACACGGTTGCTGCATTGCCCATAGGGATGGCGGGGCACCGTTGTTGCAGGCGCGGATTGATCCGCGATGAGGCCCGGTCAGACACTACAGCTCATCGATCCCAAGAAACGCCCGCGCCGTTTCGTCCCCGGTAAACCGCGGCTCCCCACCCTGCTCGCTGGCAAACAGCCGCAGCGCCACGCAGAACGGGTTATCCCCCAGCTCCACCCAGCGCCGGGTCTTGGCCGGCACCACCAGCTGGTCGCCCTTCTCGCACAGCACCGCATACACGTTGTCACCCAGGCGCATGCCGACCTGGGCACGGCCGCTCACCACCGCGAACACCTCCTCGGCGTCATGCACATGTTCATCACGAAGGTCGGCCTGCGCCGGCTGCGCGCCATCGCGATCCAGCACGCGGTAGGCCATGCTGCCGTGCGCGGTCATCAGCTGGTCGAGCAACTCGCGGCACTCGCCCAGCACCGCCTGCTCACCGGCGCCCGGGCGCACGCGCAGCGCCAGTGGCTGGTGGGCAAAACGCACGCCCTGTTCGGCCAGCGTCGCGGCGATATCGTCGTGGTGGGTCAGCACCTTGTTCGGCAAGTCCGGGCTGGAGGGGTGGAATACACAGAGGATGCTCATCAGCGGCGTGTCCTGGTCGAGTTCAAACGAGTGGCAATGATAACGGCTGCCGCCAATGCTGCGGCGCTGGCCATACCAAAGGTGAAGGTCGGCCCCAGCCATTTCCAGCTATAGCCCGAATACAGCGCGCCCAACGCACCGCCGGTGCCCGACAGCGCGGCGTACAGGGCCTGGCCCTGGCCTTGCTGGCGCGGGCCGAAACTGGCCTGCACGAAAGCGATCGAGGCCGCGTGGAAGCAGCCGAAGGTCGCCGCATGCAATACCTGGGCAAAAATCAGCACTGCAGGCTCGGCCGCCAGGTTGCCCAACAGCAGCCAGCGCAGCGCCGCCAGCAGGAAGCTCACCAGCAACACCTGCTGGATGCTGAAGCGCGCGAAAATCCGGCTCATGGCCATGAACATCAGCACTTCGGCCACCACCCCCAGCGCCCACAGCAGGCCGATGGCGCCGCGGCTGTAGCCCAGGTGTTCCAGGTGCAGGGTGAGGAAGGTGTAGTAAGGCCCGTGACTGAGCTGCATCAGCGCCACGCAGGCATAGAAGGCGACCACCCCGGGCGCCATCAGCTGGGCCAGGAAGCCGCCCGCCCCCGGGCGCTCGCCCTGCTCCACTGGCCGGGCGTTGGGCACCCAGAGGCTGGCGGCGACGATGCCGGCCATGATCGTCACCAGGGCGACCGGGTAGATGTCCAGGCTCAGCCATTCGAACAACCGCCCCAGGCCCACCACGGTGAGGATGAAACCGATCGAGCCCCACAGCCGCACCTGGCTGTAGCGCGAGGTCTGGCCATGCAGGTGGGCCAGGGTGATGACTTCGAACTGCGGCAGCACCGCGTGCCAGAAGAACGCATGCAGGGCCATCACCAGCGCCAGCCAGGCGTAGCTCTTGCCGAAGAAGATCAGCGAGAAGGTGGCCAGGGTCGACAACGCGCCCAGGCGCACGATCAGCAGGCGCTGGCCCGTGCGATCGCCCAGCCAGCCCCAGAGGTTGGGGGCGATGCAGCGCATCAGCATGGGGATCGCCACCAGCTCGCCGATGCGTGCCGGGGAGAAGCCTAAGTGGTCGAAGTACAGGGCCAGGAATGGGGCCGTCGAGCCCAGCAGGGCGAAGTAGAAAAGGTAGAAGCTGGACAGGCGCCAGTAGGGGATTGGAGTCATCGGAACTCAGTGTGAAGGGTTGTTGCCTGTACCGGCCCTAGCGCCGGCGAGCCGGCTCCCACAGGGTAGCCCATGGATTTCAGGGGATGCTGTGGGAGCCGGCTTGCCGGCGATAGGGCCGGCAAAAGCGAATCAGAGCTGGCCCAATACCGGAGTAGCGACCTTCACCTCGGCATTCTGCCCGCGGTGACGCAGCAGGTGATCCATCAGCACGATGGCCATCATCGCCTCGGCGATCGGCGTGGCGCGGATGCCCACGCACGGGTCATGGCGGCCTTTGGTGATCACCTCGACCGGGTTGCCGTCGACATCGATGGAGCGCCCCGGCACGGTGATGCTGGAAGTCGGCTTCAGCGCCAGGTGGGCGACGATCGGCTGGCCCGAGCTGATCCCGCCGAGAATGCCGCCGGCGTTGTTGCTGAGAAAGCCCTGCGGGGTCATCTCGTCACGGTGCTCGGTGCCGCGCTGGGCAACGCTGGCGAAGCCGGCGCCGATTTCCACGCCCTTGACCGCGTTGATGCTCATCAGCGCATGGGCAAGCTCGGCGTCGAGGCGATCGAAGATCGGCTCGCCCAGGCCCGGCATCACGCCTTCGGCGACCACGGTGATCTTCGCCCCGACCGAGTCCTGGTCACGGCGCAGCTGGTCCATGTAGGCCTCCAGCTCCGGCACCTTGTCCGGGTCGGGGCAGAAGAAGGCGTTGTTTTCCACCGATTCCCAGCCCTTGAACGGGATTTCGATCGGGCCCAGCTGGCTCATGTAGCCGCGCACCTGGATGCCCTGGGTGGCCAGGTACTTCTTGGCGATGGCGCCGGCAGCCACGCGCATGGCGGTTTCACGCGCCGAACTGCGGCCACCGCCGCGGTAGTCGCGGGTGCCGTACTTGTGGTGGTAGGTGTAGTCGGCGTGGGCCGGGCGGAACAGGTCCTTGATCGCCGAGTAGTCCTTGGACTTCTGGTCGGTGTTGCGAATCAGCAGGCCGATCGAGCAGCCGGTGGTGCGGCCTTCGAAGACCCCGGACAGGATCTCCACTTCGTCGGCTTCCTGGCGCTGGGTGGTGTGCCGGCTGGTGCCGGGCTTGCGCCGGTCGAGGTCGTGTTGCAGGTCGGCGAGAGAAATCTCCAGGCCCGGGGGGCAGCCATCGACAATGGCGACCAACGCCGGGCCATGGCTTTCGCCTGCGGTGGTGACAGTGAACAGCTTGCCGTAGGTATTGCCGGACATGGACGCTCCGCGAATCTGCCTGAAGGTGAACGAGAGCGGCAGTATACAGATGGATGGGCCGTCCGTGGCATCCCGGCGGGCGAACCTTCCCGCAAAGACGGGGTCAAACTGCCATCTCCTCATGTAGTACCCCATGATGTCGCGCCTCGTTGCCCTGTTCTTCGTGTTCTGCGCAAGCCTTGCCCAGGCCGCCTCCCCCACCGTGCTGCAACGGCCGATCGACCTGGACACCGGCCAGGGCGTGCTGCACGGCAGCCTGCTGCTGCCGCAACAGGCCACGCCGCCGCCGGTGGTGCTGATCATCGCCGGCTCCGGCCCCACCGACCGCGATGGCAACAACCCGGCCTCGGGGCGCATCGACAACCTCAAGCGCCTGGCCCTGCTGCTGGCCAACGAGCACATCGCCAGCGTGCGCTTCGACAAGCGCGGCGTGGCCGCCAGCCAGCCGGCCACACCCGACGAGCGCGACCTCAGCGTCGAGCGCTACGTCGCCGATGTGGTCGCCTGGAGCCACAAGCTCAAGGCCGACCCACGCTTCGGCCAGCTGATCCTGCTGGGCCACAGCGAAGGTGCGCTGATTGCGAGCCTGGCCGCCGAACAGGCCGGCGCCAGCGCGGTGATCACCCTGGCCGGCAGCGGCCGGCCGATGGCCGATGTGGTACGCGAGCAGCTGGCCCGGCGCCTGCCGCCGGCGCAACTGGCCCGCAGCAGCGCCCTGCTCGACCGCCTGCAGGCCGGGCAGACCAGCCTGGACGTGCCCGCGCCGCTGCGCCAGGTGTTCCGCCCCAGCGTGCAGCCCTACCTGATCACCCTGTTCCGCCAGGACCCGGCGCAAGCCTTCGCTCGCCTGCCCATGCCCGCCCTGATCGTGCAGGGCCGCAACGATGTGCAGGTGGACGTGCTCGACGCCGAACGCCTCAAGGCGGCCAAGCCGGACGCCCAGCTGGTGCTGATCGACGGCATGAACCACATGCTGCGCATCAGCCCCAAGGAAATGCGCCTGCAGCGCGACAGCTACCTCAACCCGGAGCTGCCCCTGGCGCGCGAGCTCGGTGAGCGCGTGGTGACGTTCATTCATCAGCTGCCATCGGCCTGAGGAGATCGCCGCACAATGGCCTCAGGTCCTGGGCGATACGGCCGATAAGCTCGGTATTGGCCTGTATCCGAGAACACCCTGATGACCGATGCCCCCGCTGCCGTAGAGCCGGCCGAAGAGCCGCAAGCCCCGGAAAGCGCCCCGCTGCCCTGGGCCGACCTTGCCGTCGAACACTTCCAGCTGCTGCGCCTGGCGCCGCTGCCCACCGACCGCAACAGCGGCGCGCGGCCGCTGCGTTTCGTCGAGTTCGGCCACGCCGAGCGCCACGACAAGGCCCACAGCCTGCTGCGCATGGAGATCCGCCTGCCCGGGCAGAAGGTGCGCAAGGAGCAGAACCAGCTGGATGTGCGCGTCGACCATGCCGAGCGGCTGGTGCGCATTGGCAGCGACAGCGGCCTGCAACTGGAGCCGCTGAACCGAGGCCTTGGGCGTTTCATGATGGGCCAGGCCGTGCAGTGGCTGCAGCGCAGGTGGCCGAACTACCACGTCGAAGGGATGGCGCTGCCGAACAAGGATGCGCTGAACGAAGACACGCGCCTGCGCCGCGACCGCTTCCTCGGCGCCACCGGTATCGAGGTGGAGTACGCCGACCCGCAGCACCTCAAGGGCCGCACGCTGGAGGCTACCGTCAGCCAGTTGAAGAATGGCTTCAATACCGAGAAGGTGCAGCGGGTGGACATGCTGGAAGCCGCCGGGATGCTGCAGCAGGCCGAGCAGCAGTTGCTGGAGAAGGAAGCCCAGCTGCGCGAGCGCGATGAGCGGGTGGCCAAGTACCGGCGCGAGGACAGTGGGCTGCGCTTTACCATCACTTGCCTGGTGGCGTTCGCGGTGTTTCAGGCGGGGTTGTTGATCTGGATTGCTACGCGTTAGGACTTGGGGGCCGCTCTGCGGCCCTTTCGCGACACAAGGCCGCTCCTACACATGAACGCCGTCCCTGTAGGAGCGGCCTTGTGTCGCGAAAGGGCTGCAAAGCAGCCCCAACCGCTCAGACCCGAGCCTTGAACAGCTCCTGATGCTGGCGGCACTGCTCGGCAGTCAGCATGAACACCCCATGCCCGCCCCGCTCGAATTCCAGCCAGGCAAAGTCCACTTCGGGGTACAGCGCCTCGACATGCACCTGGCTGTTGCCCACCTCGACGATCAGCAAGCCCTTCTCGCTCAGGTGCTCGGCGGCCTCGGCGAGCATCCGCCGCACCAGGTCCAGGCCGTCGTTGCCGCAGGCCAGGCCCATCTCCGGCTCGTGGTGATACTCCGCCGGCATGTCGCCGAAGTCTTCGGCATCCACGTAGGGCGGGTTCGACAGGATCAGGTCGAAACGCTGCCCCGGCAGGCCGTCGAAGCCATCGCCCTGCACGGTGTACACGCGCGCTTCCAGGCCATGGCGCTCGATGTTCTGGTTGGCCACTTCGAGCGCTTCGAAGGACAGGTCGGCCAGCACCACTTCAGCCTCGGGGAACACTTCTGCAGCGACGATACCGATGCAGCCGGAGCCGGTGCACAGGTCGAGGATGCGCGCAGGCTCGGCGGCCAGCCACGGCTCGAAGCGCTTCTCGATCAGCTCGCCGATCGGCGAACGGGGCACCAGCACGCGCTCGTCGACGATGAACGACATACCGCAGAACCACGCCTCACCCAGCAGGTAGGCAGTGGGCACGCGCTCTTCGATGCGGCGCTTGAGCAGGTGCTGCAGGCGTACCCGCTCATCGTCCTCGAGCTGGCAATCGAGGTAGGCGTCGGCCACCTCCCACGGCAGGTGCACGGCACCGAGCACCAGCAAGCGCGCTTCGTCCCAGGCATTGTCGGCACCGTGGCCGAAAAACAGCTCGTGCTCATGGAAGCGGCTGACCGCCCAGCGGATATGGTCGCGCAACGTGCGCAGACGAGATGTGATCACGGGGTACTCCTATTCAGACCGGACAAAAGTCTAACAGCCCTACCCGCACATTTGTTGCCGCGGATCGCCCCGCAGCTAGCCACAGGCCAGTAACCACGCCGCTTGCGATGTCAACCATTCCCATTGACGCCAAGGCAAGGGAGAATAGGTACACAAAAGCCCTACCCAAGGAGCCCTTGATGTCCGTTCCAACCACGATGTTCCGCCTCACTGGCCGCGACTACCCGCCGGCCAAGCTGAGCCAAGCCAGCCTGATCATCATCGATGCGCAAAAAGAGTACCTCAGTGGCCCTCTCGCGCTGTCGGGCATGGACGAGGCCGTGGCCAACATCGCCAGGTTGCTCGACGCCGCCCGCAAGGCTGGCCGCCCGATCATCCATGTACGCCACCTCGGTACCGTAGGCGGGCGTTTCGACCCGCAAGGCCCGGCCGGCGAATTCATCCCGGGCCTCGAGCCGCGCGAGGGTGAAATCGTCATCGAAAAACGCATGCCCAACGCTTTCAAGAACACCAAGCTGCACGAGACCCTGCAGGCCTTGGGGCACCTGGACCTGATCGTCTGCGGTTTCATGAGCCATTCTAGCGTCAGCACCACCGTACGCCGAGCCAAGGACTATGGTTATCGTTGCACCCTGGTGGAAGACGCCTCGGCCACCCGCGACCTGGCGCTCAAGGACCGCGTGATTCCCGCAGCGCAGATCCACGAATGTGAAATGGCCGTGATGGCCGACAACTTTGCCTGTGTCGCGCCTACCGCCAGCCTGATCTGACCGCCCGGCAGCCAGGCGGAACCCGAACGCAGGCGACCGGTCCAATTCCGGATGTCCACAGAGGAAATCGGAATGAAGCTAAAAGGCAGTTTCGACGCCAAGCGCCTGCGCCCACGGCAACCGCGTAACTGGGGTGCGCGCCTGGCGGCTGGCTTGTCGGCCCTGCTTGCCACGCTCGGCGTGCTGCTGGCCATGGCCGGCTTCGCCGGGCTGCTCGGCAACTACTCGGCGCTGGCCGAACTCAATGCCAACCGGCCGCTGGCCGCGGTGATCACCGTGGCCGGGTTGCTGTTGCTGTATCTCGGCGTGCGGTTCTGGCGGCGCAGCCGTATTCGCTTGCGTCGGGGGCGGGAGTTGAACCTGTCGCCGCACTTGATGAAAAAGCACGACTGAACAGTTTCTCTGGCCCCATCGCCGGCAAGCCGGCTCCCACAGGCTTGGCCACACACCTGTGGGAGCCGGCTTGCCGGCGATAGGGCCGGTACTGACGCCACCAGGCTGATGGCGTAAACTACGCCGCCCACGTGGAGGCAGCATGCAAGACGACGATTTTTCCCTGTTCAGCGCCGAGGTGCGCGGCGTCAAGCCGATCAAGCACGACCGCGCCGATATCGGCAAACCCAAGGCCGACCGCAAGCAGCTGGCTGGCCTGCGCCAGGCCGCGACCGTGCGCAGTGACCAGCCGCTGGTGATCGACGGGCTGTCCGACCAGTTCGTCATCGACGTCGGCGCCGAAGACGAGCTGATGTGGCGCCGCGACGGCGTGCAGGAAACCCAGATCCGCAAGCTCAAGCTGGGCCAGATCGCCTTCGAAGGCAGCCTCGACCTGCACGGCATGAGCGTGGAAAAAGCCCGCGAAACCCTGTGGGACTTCATCGCCGAAGCCACCAAGCTGGAGGTGCGCTGCGTGCGCGTGACCCACGGCAAGGCGGCGCGCCTGGACGGCAAGCGGCCAATGATCAAGAGCCACGTCAACACCTGGCTGCGCCAGCACCCGCAAGTGCTCGGCTTCACCTCCTGCCAGGCCCGCCACGGCGGCACCGGGGCGGTGTATGTAATGCTCAAGCGAACCATGATGGAAGGCCGCGACGAGTAACGCCACGCTTGCAGCGTAGGCTTTGCCGCCGTAACCTTCGTTTTTGCGATTTTTTCCCACAGGTAGATCCATGTCCCTGGAACAGAACTATACCGAGATCCTCAGCCAAATCGGCGAGGACGTCTCCCGTGAGGGCCTGCTCGACACGCCCAAGCGGGCTGCAAAGGCCATGAAGTACCTTTGCCGCGGTTATGAGCAGACGCTGGAAGAAGTCACCAACGGCGCCCTGTTCACCTCCGACAACAGCGAGATGGTGCTGGTCCGGGACATCGAGCTGTACTCGATGTGCGAACACCACATGCTGCCCTTCATCGGCAAGGCCCACGTGGCCTACCTGCCCAAGGGCAAGGTGCTGGGCCTGTCCAAGGTTGCGCGGATCGTCGACATGTACGCCCGCCGCCTGCAGATCCAGGAAAACCTCAGCCGCCAGATCGCCGAGGCGGTGCAGCAGGTCACCGGCGCCGCCGGCGTAGCCGTGGTCATCGAAGCCAAGCACATGTGCATGATGATGCGCGGTGTCGAGAAGCAGAATTCGACCATGCTCACCTCGGTGATGCTCGGCGAGTTCCGCGAAAATGCCGCCACCCGCAGCGAGTTCCTCAGCCTGATCAAGTGATCGGCGCGTGACCCGAGCCGGCCCTGTGGGGTCGGCTTTTTCATTTCAGGAGTTGCTACATGATCGTCAAAGCCTTGCGGGTCGGCCTCGGCCAGCTCATCGTGTTCGGCGACTGGATCAGCCGCCCGGCCAAGCGCAAGCGCGATGCCGCGGCCCAGGCGCAGGTCGAGCAGCAGGCCAAAAGCCTTGCGCTGTACCAGTTCCACGCCTGCCCGTTCTGCGTCAAGACCCGCCGCACGCTGCACCGGCTGAACGTGCCGGTGGCGCTGCGCGATGCGAAGAACGATGAAGTGCACCGCCAGGCGCTGCTCGAAGGCGGCGGCCGGGTGAAAGTGCCGTGCCTGCGCATCGAAGAGGCAGGCCAGGTGACCTGGATGTATGAGTCCAAGGCCATCATTGCCTACCTGGACAAGCGCTTTGCTTGATCGATAAATCGCGCTGGCCCTATCGCCGGCAAGCCGGCTCCCACAGGCAGCCCACAAAGTTCGAGCATTGTGGGCTACCGGTGGGAGCCGGCTTGCCGGCGATAGGGCCAGTAAAGCCTCAGTCGACCATCGGCACATGCCGAGGATGCGCGGCCACCCGCTCCAGCCAGGCCCGCACCGCCGGGTAATCGGCCAGCTCGAAGCCACCCTGGTGGGCCACATGGGTGTACGCATACAGCGCCACGTCGGCAATCGAATACTGGTCACCGACCAGGTACGGCGTCATCTGCAACTGCCGTTCCATCACCCGCAGCGCCTTGTAGCCACCCTTGTGCAGCTTGCGGTATTCCTCCACACGCTCGTCCGGCAGGCCCAGGTAGAACTGGATGAACCGCGCCACGGCAATGTACGGCTCATGGCTGTATTGTTCGAAGAACTGCCACTGCAGCACCTGGGTGCGCAAGCGCGGCTCGCTGGGCAGGAACTCGCTGCCGTCGGCCAGGAAGTTGAGAATCGCGTTGGACTCCCACAGGCACGTGCCATCCTCAAGCTGCAGCACCGGCACCTTGCCGTTGGGGTTCATGGCCAGGAATTCGGGCGTTTCGGTCTCGCCCTTGAGTATATCCACCGGGTGCCACTGATACGGCCGATCGAGCAGGCTGAGCATCAGCTTGACCTTGTAGCAGTTGCCCGACTGGTAGTCGCCATAGACCTTGTACATCGCCCCTCCCCTCCCATGCAGTTGCGCGTCAGGGCCCAATAGTTCGCGACTGTACGGCTAAAAGCAATGCCCGCTGTATGACAAGGGTCAAGCAGGCCCGCGTTAGTCTGAAAAAACTGCTTACACATGGACAAGGACCTCTCCCATGACCGATGCCACCTCCGCACGCCTGCGGCCCCTGGCAGACAGCTCCCCGTCGGCGGTGGTCGCCGGCTTCATCGCCATGCTCACAGGCTACACCAGCTCGCTGGTGCTGATGTTCCAGGCCGGCCAGGCGGCGGGCCTGACCAGCGCGCAAATCTCCTCCTGGATCTGGGCCCTGTCGATCGGCATGGCGGTGTGCAGCATCGGCCTGTCGCTGCGCTACCGCACGCCCATCACCATCGCCTGGTCGACACCGGGCGCGGCGCTGCTGATCACCAGCCTGGGCGGGGTCAGCTACCCCGAAGCGATCGGCGCCTACATCACCTGTGCGGTGCTGGTGCTCATCTGCGGCCTGACCGGCAGCTTCGAGCGCCTGGTCAAACGCATCCCCGCCTCGCTGGCGTCAGCCTTGCTGGCCGGCATCCTGTTCAAGATCGGCAGCGAGATCTTCGTCGCCGCGCAACACCGCACGCTGCTGGTGCTGGGCATGTTCTTCAGCTACCTGCTGGTCAAGCGCCTGTCGCCCCGTTACTGCGTGCTGGCCGCATTGCTGGTCGGCACTGCGTTGTCCGGTGCCCTGGGCCTGCTGGACTTCAGCGGTTTCAAGCTGGAGGTGGCCACCCCGGTGTGGACCACGCCGAGCTTCTCGCTGGCCGCCACCATCAGCATCGGCATCCCGCTGTTCGTGGTGGCCATGACCTCGCAGAACATGCCCGGCGTGGCCGTGCTGCGCGCCGATGGCTACCAGGTGCCGGCCTCGCCACTGATTTCGGCCACCGGCTTTGCCTCGCTGCTGCTGGCACCATTCGGCTCGCACGGGGTCAACCTGGCGGCGATCAGTGCGGCCATCTGCACCGGGCCACATGCCCATGAAGACCCGAGCAAGCGCTACACCGCGGCGGTGTGGTGCGGGATCTTCTACGGCATTGCCGGGGTGTTCGGCGCCACGCTGGCGGCGTTGTTCGCGGCGCTGCCCAAGGAGCTGGTGCTGTCGATCGCGGCGCTGGCGTTGTTCGGCTCGATCATGAACGGGCTGACCGTGGCTATGGGCGAGGCACGCGAGCGTGAGGCGGCGCTGATTACCTTCATGGTGACAGCGTCGGGGTTCACCTTGTTCTCGATCGGCTCGGCGTTCTGGGGGATCGTTGCCGGGGTGCTGACCTTGCTGATCCTGAGCCCGCGCAAGGGTTGAATGTTTGTACCGCCTGTACCGGCCCTATCGCCGGCAAGCCGGCTCCCACATTGAGCATTGCGCGTTACCTGTGGGAGCCGGCTTGCCGGCGATAGGGCCAGGCATTCACAAACGGAAATGCCCCACCATCCCCTTCAAGTCACTGCCCAGCTGCGCCAACTCGACACTGGACTGGGCATTGCCCTGCATCGCCAGCGCCGCCTGATCGGCACTCTCGCGAATCTGCGTGACGCTGCGGCTGATCTCCTCGGCCACCGAACTCTGCTGCTCGGCCGCCGCCGCAATTTGCTGGTTCATCTGCTGGATCAACGACACCGCCCCGGCGATGCTGCCCAACGCACTTTCCGTATGCAGCGCATCGGCCACGGCCAGGCGCACCAGCTCGGTACTGCCGCGGATCTGCGCCACCGACTGCTGGGCGTTGCCGCGCAGGCTGGCGACCAGGCGCTCGATCTCCTCGGTCGATTGCCGGGTACGCCGGGCCAAGGCGCGCACCTCATCGGCCACCACCGCGAAGCCGCGCCCCTGCTCGCCCGCCCGCGCCGCCTCGATCGCTGCATTGAGCGCCAGCAGGTTGGTCTGCTCGGCCACGCTCTTGATCACCGCCAGCACATCGCCAATGGTATGGATCTCGGCGCTCAGGCTGTCGATGCCGGCACTGGCGGTTTCCGCCGCCGCTGCCAGCTGCTCGATGCGCTGCATGCTCTGGCGCACCACCTGCTGCCCGGAATCGACCTTGGCATCGGCAGCCTGGGCGGCCAGCGCCGCCTCCTCGGCATTGCGCGCCACATCGTGCACGGTGGCGGTCATCTGCTGCATGGCGGTGGCCACCTGCTCGGTTTCTTCCTTCTGGCTGCCCACTTCGCGGTTGGTCTGTTCGGTGACGGCCGAAAGCGCCTGGGCGCTGCCGGCCAATTGCTCGATGCCCTGCTGCAAGCCACTGACAATGCCCGACAACCCAGCGGCCATATGCTGCATGGCTTGCAGCAGCTGGCCGACTTCATCGTTGCGCGGCGCTTCAGGCTCCAGGCCCAACTCACCGGCGGCAATGCGCTGGGCGCGGGCGATCACCCGCTTGAGCGGGCCGACCACCGCGCGGGTGATCAACCAGGCGGCCAGCACGCCCACCAGCAGCGCCAGGCCGGTGGCTGCCGCAATGGCCACGGCATTGCGCGCCAGCTCACCCTGCATCGCCTGTTCTTCGCCCACATAGGCCTGCTCGACCCGCCCGGTCACCTGCTCGGCGCTGGCCTGCAACTGCACCTTCAGGCCCTGCTCCTTGCCCAGCAGGTCGGTGTACTCGTTGAGCTTGTCGGAGAAGCTGGCAATGTGGCCGGCCACTTCGCCCAGCACGCCCTGGTAACCGGCATCGGCCACCGCCGCCTTGAGCTGCTCGACCAACGCCGCCGCCTCGAGCGTCTGGGCGATACGCCCTTGGCTGGCGTCCGCATCGCCCTTGCGGCTCTGCTCCAGGCGCACCCGGGCCTGGTCCATGGCCTGCAGCATCAGCCGTGACACCTGCGACACCTGGGCCGATTGCTCGAGGAATTCACTGCCTTGCTGGCCCTGGGACTGCTTGAGGGTGTAGGCGCCATCATCGGCCAACCCCGCCTGCATCACATCGAGGTTGTTGGCCACGCTGGACACCGACCAGCTGGCCATGTCCAGCGCCAGCTCCTTGGCCTGCACCACCTCGACGAAGGCGTCGAACGCCTGGCCATAGGCCGCAAGGTCCGCTTCGGCCGCCGCCAGCGCCGGCAAACCGCGGGCGCGTTCACTCAGGTTGCGCAAGCCGCTGCGCAAGGCCTCGGCCTGCTCGCTGTCGGAGCGCAGGGCAAAGGCCTGCTCGTGCTGGCGCAGGCGCAGCAGGTCGGTGTTGAACTGGCCCAGCTCGCGCAGGCTGTCGAAGCGCTGGCCGACACTGTGCAAGGCCGCGATGCCGATACCCGCCACCGCCAGGGTCAGCAGCAACACCAGGGCAAAGCCCAGGCCCATCTTGCGGGCCATACCCAGGTTGGCCAGAACACCGTGCCTGCTCGCCGCCATCGCCGATCCCCTTCACTTTGTCAGGTTTTCCCGAGGGCCAAGCGTGGCAACCTTGCCAGCCCACGCACAAGCGCTTGAGGTCACAATAGTGTCAAATGGCTATGTGCGTGTCGTTTTCAGCGTGCTGGAGGTCGCCCTGCGTGCTGAAGGAAGGCTTGGGCGCGCGAGTCCTGCCCATAGGCGACATTGATCCGCAGCCAGTCGCTGGGCTGGCCGTGGTAATCGAAGGCGCTGCCGGGGGTGAGCAGCACTGACTGTTCGCCCGCCAGCCGCTCCAGGCTGGCGAAATCGCGCCCAGGCACCCGCGCCCAGACGAACATGCCGCCCAATGGCTCGCAGAACACCTCCCAGCCGTATTGCTCCAGTTGCCCCAGCAGCTTGGCCATGTGCTGCCCCAGGCGCAGGCGCAGGCGCTGCACGCTCTTGCGGTAGCTGCCCGTGGCCAGCATCTGCCCCACCACCTGCTCGGCGAAGCGCGAAGTGCCGATGCCGGTGACCATCTTCAGCTCGGCCAGGCGCGCCAGCAACGGCGGGTCGGCCACCAGGTAGCCGACCCGCAGCGAACTGCTCAGGGTTTTGGAAAAACTGCCCATGTAGATCACCCGCTGTTCACTGTCCAAGGTGGCCAGGCGAGTGGCCGGGCCTTCCTGGAAGTCGGCATAGATATCGTCCTCGACGATGCGCAGGTCGTGCTCGCGCGCCAGCTCCAGCAGCCGGTAGGCCACCTTGGGCGTAAGGCTGGTGCCGGTCGGGTTCTGGTACAGGCTGTTGATGAACAGGCAGCGCGGGCGGTGTTCGGCCAGCAGCCGTTCGAGCACTGCCAGGTCCGGGCCGACCGCCGTGCGCGGCACCGGCAGCATGTGCACCTGGTGCTGGCGCAACAGGTTGTAGAGGTTGTAGTAGCCGGGGTTTTCCACCAGCACCGTGTCGCCGGGGCGCAGCAGGGTGCGCACCAGCAGGTCCAGGGCATGGCTTGCGCCTTGGGTGGTGAGGATGCGTTCTGGCCCTGCGTTGATGTCCACGCGCGCCAGGCGCTTGTGCAGTTGCAGGCGCAGGTTGGCCAGGCCCAGCGGCGGGCAATAGTCGAACAGCTCCTGGGCGTTGCCGCGGCTTACCTGGCGGATCGCCTGGGCCAGCTCGGCGTCCGCGCGCCAGGCGGTGGGCAGCCAGCCGCAGCCGAGCTTGAGCAGTTGCTCGTGGCCCTCACGGAACTGGCGCCAGCTGCCGTCCCCGGCTTCACCCCAGACCGGCAGGTCCTCCAGGGCCTGCCCCAGCTTGCGCTCGGCGACGAAAAAACCCGTGCCGTGGCGCGCCTCCAGCCAGCCGCTGGCGACCAGGCGGTCGTAGGCCTCGATCACGCAGGAGGCGCTCACAGCCTGGGTGCGGGCCAAGGTGCGAATCGACGGCAGGCGGGTGCCGGGGCGCAAGCGCTGCTGCTCGATCCAGGTTTGCAGATGGTCAGTGAGTTGCTGCACTAGGGGGGTTTGGCTTTGGCGGTCGAGGGGCAAGTGCATGGCTTGAGTGTTCGGCTATTTTGAGCGAACAGTTAAGCATAAATGGGGGATGTGTGTGCCTTGCTGAGGGATTGGCCGGATAGCAAGGTGTCAGTACCGGCCCTTTCGCGGGGCAAGCCCGCTCCCACAGGTATTGCACAGCTCTTCAATCCTGTGGTGTACCTGTGGGAGCGGGCTTGCCCCGCGAAAGGGCCGGCAAAGACAACCCAAAACCAGGATCAGCCCCATGCCCTCCAACCCCGCCCTGCTGGCCTTCGCCCTCTGCCTGATCACCCTGGCAGTGAACCTGCAGGCCCCGCTCTACATCACCTACGCCGACCTCTCTGGCCAAGGCGCCGCCGCCACCGCCGTGGCCTTCTCCGGCTATGTGCTGGGCGTGCTGCCCGTGCTGCTGGCCCTGGGTGGCCTGGCCGACCGGGTCGGGCGCCGGCCACTGGTGCTGGCGGCCCTGCTGCTGTCGATGCTCGCCACCCTGCTCATGCTGCTCGCCCCCAGCCTGCAGACCCTGGGCCTGGCGCGCCTGTGCCTGGGGCTCGGTACTGGCCTGGCCTCGGCCACCGCCACCGCCTACATGGGCGAGCTGATGGGTGCCGATAGCAGCGCCCGCGCTGCCAACTGGGTCACCGCCAGCACCTCGCTGGGCTTTGGCCTTGGCGCGGCGCTGACCAGCCTGTTTCTGCTGCGCGGCCCGAGCCTCACGCCCGGCAGCTTCCACCTGCAAATCATGCTCGCGGCCATTGCCCTGGTGCTGGTCTGGCGCCTGCCCGATCCCAGCCCCAAGCAACGCAGCGCCATGCTGCGCCTGCCCCTCTACCCGGCCGGCAGCCTCGTGTATGGCCTGGCCATTCTGCTGGCCTGGGCGTGCGTGGGCCTGGTCATCGCCCTGCTCCCGGGCATCCTGCGCCAGCACGGCCTGAGTGACTGGTCGGGCTTTTCGACCTTCTGCGTGATCAGCTGCGGCCTGCTGTTCCAGCCGCTGGCGCGGCGCCTGGCCAATGCCAAGGCCACCCTGCTGGGCCTGGCCATCCTGCCGTGCAGCTACGCGCTGCTGGCCTGGGGCGCAGACCGTGGGCAATTGAGCGCCGTGCTGTTGGGCGCGGTGGCAGCGAGCAGCGCGTGCTACGGGTTCATCTACCTGGGCGGGCTGGCAGCGGTGAACCAGCTGGCCGGCCGCGAGAAGACCCGGGCCAGTGCCGGCTTCTTCCTGCTGGCCTACCTGGGGTTCAGCTTGCCGGTGATCTTCACCGGGGTGCTGAGTGACCGGCTGGGGTCGCGGGTGGCCCTGCTGGTGTTTGGCGCGGTGCTGGTGCTGGGGTGCGCCGCTGTTGCTGTCGCCTTGCGGTTGGCTGCCCGCGACAGCGCCCGCGCCGAGCCACTCAGATTGCAGTAGCGCCGCCGTCCACGGTCAGGCTATGGCCGGTGGTGAACGCCGCCCCATCGCTGCACAGGTACAGCACCGCGCTGGCAATTTCCTCGACCTTGCCGATGCGCCCGACCGGGTGCATGGCGGCGGCGAACTCGGCCTTGCGCGGGTCGGCCTCGTAGGCGCGGCGGAACATGTCGGTATCGATCACCGCCGGGCACACGGCATTCACCCGGATGCCCTTCTTGGCATACTCGATGGCCGCCGACTTGGTCAGGCCGATCACGGCATGCTTGGAGGCGCTGTAGATGCTCATCTTCGGCGCCGCACCCAGCCCGGCCACCGAGGCGGTGTTGACGATCGCGCCACCGCCTTGGGCCAGCAGCAGCGGCAGCTGGTACTTCATGCACAGCCACACGCCCTTGACGTTGACCCCCATGATGGCGTCGAACTCGGCTTCGCTGCCCTCGGCCAGGCGGCTCTGCTCGATCTCGATGCCGGCGTTGTTGTAGGCGTAGTCCAGGCGGCCGTAGGCCTGAATGGCCTGCTCATGCAAGTGGCGCACTTCGGCGTCCTTGGTCACATCACAGGCCACGAACAACGCCTGGCCGCCGGCCTCGCGAATCTGCGCCACCGTGGCCTCACCGCCCACCGGGTCCAGGTCGGCCACCACCACCTTCAGCCCCTCGCGGGCAAAGGCCAGTGCCGTGGCGCGGCCGATACCTGCCGCGCCGCCGGTGACCAGGGCTACCTGGCCGGAAAAGGTCATGCTCATGGGTTGCTCCTGATCGTGAAATATCGGCCATGAGTCTAGTCAGCCCACCGCCTGGCTGGGCAGCATCATCAGGGCAACAGTTGGGCTACCATGCTTACCAGTGATTTTGCAGACCAACGAGCATCACCCGGTTAAATTGCCTTCTTCTACCCCTGCCCACAAGGACCCCGCCATGAGCCAGAGCAACCGCCGCTTCCTGCTAGCCAAACGCCCGGTCGGCGCCGTGCGTCGCGACGACTTCACCTTCGAGACGGTGCCCGCCCAGGCGCCGGGCGCGGGGCAGATCCAGGTGCGCAACCTGTACCTGTCGCTGGACCCGGCCATGCGCGGCTGGATGAACGAAGGCAAGTCGTACATCCCACCCGTGGCCCTCGGTGAGGTGATGCGCGCCCTCGGCGTGGGAGAAGTGGTGGCCTCCAACCACCCCGACTACAAACCCGGTGACCACGTCAGCGGCGCCCTCGGCGTGCAGGACTACTTCACCGGCCAACCCCAGGGCCTGTACAAGATCGACCCCCGGCTTGCCCCGCTGCCGCGCTACCTCTCGGCCCTGGGCATGACCGGCATGACCGCCTACTTCGCCCTGCTCGAAGTTGGCCAGCCCAAGGCCGGCGATACCATGGTCATCTCCGGTGCAGCCGGCGCGGTGGGCAGCATCGTCGGCCAGATCGCCAAGCTCAAGGGCTGCCACGTGGTCGGCATCGCCGGTGGCGCGCAGAAGTGCCAGTACCTCAAGGATGAGCTGGGCTTCGACGGCGTCATCGACTACAAGGCCGAGGACGTGCTCGCCGGCCTCAAGCGCGAATGCCCCAAGGGCGTGGACGTGTATTTCGACAACGTCGGTGGCGAAATCCTCGATGCAGTGCTCACCCGCATCAACTTCAAGGCCCGCATCGTCATCTGCGGGGCGATCAGCCAGTACAACAACAAGGAAGCGGTCAAAGGCCCGGCCAACTACCTGGCGCTGCTGGTGAACCGCGCGCGCATGGAAGGCTTTGTGGTCACGGACCATGCCAAGGAGTACGGCAAGGCGGCGCAGGAGATGGCCGGGTGGCTGGCCGCGGGCAAGGTCAAGAGCAAGGAAGATGTGGTGGAGGGGCTGGAGACGTTCCCCGAGACGCTGCTCAAGCTGTTCAGCGGGGAGAATTTTGGCAAGCTGGTTCTTAAAGTTTGAATCTGCCCAGGCCAAGGCAAATAGGGTGACGCTGGGATTATGCTTAGGTATAAAGTGGCAAAACCGAAGCACCCTGACCCTGAGCACTCATGACAGCGCAACATAGCAGCCCCAAAAACCTCGATATAGAGGTGCTCCGAGCCTATGCAATATCGATCACGCTTGTCGCTCACTTGGGTGTCTTGCATCCAGACTGGTACAGCTGGACCAGTTATTTCTGGCTGGGTGGTGGAGTAGATCTGTTCTTTGCAATCTCCGGTTTTCTCATAACAGCAACATTGCTGAAGGCATTTTCCACCGGCCAATCCTTCAGGATCATCGCGGGGACTTTTTGGGTACGCCGGCTGTTCAGGTTATGGCCAGCCGCGCTGACCTGGTCAACGTTGACACTGCTTTTGACGCTAGGCTTCGATGTCTCCAGAACCTTCGGCCCTGAACAGGCGATGTTCGAGTCCTGGCTCTATGGAGCACTCAACCTGCAAAACCTCCATATCTGGTCAGTCGGCAACTCCGGGGGAGTTGCTACGCCACTGTGGCACTATTGGAGCCTGTCATTGGAGGAGCAATTCTATTTATTGCTGCCCATGGTGCTCGCACTGGTTACCAATAGAAAAACCCTGATTATTCCAGTGATCATGATTGCCCTGTATCAGTCGATACAGATTCGGCCCTGGGGGACACTTCTGTGGTTCATTCGCAGCGACGCCCTGCTGCTAGGTGTAGCCAGCGCCCTGGCCTGGCACTATTACGCTGACCGCCTCTCGTCCTGGTTCACGGCCTTGGGGAAAAAGACCGTGACGGTCATTTTCGTCCTGAGCCTACCCCTGCCCGTTGTCCTTGCCAACGCGAGCTGGTCCTCGTTCTACATGGGCTTGGTCGCTATCAGCGCCGGTGCAGTCGTGTTCATTGCATCAGCCAATTCGAACCTCAGCGAGCCTGCAGGAAGGGTGCAGGAACTGATGATTTACCTCGGTTCACGCTCCTACTCCATCTATCTCATCCACAACCCCATGTTTGCATTGACCAGAGAGCTGTGCCTGCATTCGGGGCTCACCGACCTGACATCGACGGCAGCCAGGCTGGGCGCTTTGGCATTAGCACTTGCGATGACACTGCTGCTTGCCGAATGCTCATTGCGCATCATCGAGAACCCACTCAGGCAATTCGGGGCAACGCTTTCAAAGCGACTCACTGATAAAGCCGGCGTAGCAGTCACCAGTTGATATCAAGCCCTGAGGGGTTGACCATGCTCTGGCTTATTTACCGAGCAGAAGTGGTGAAACTGTCTCAGTGGCTCGTGCATCGCGATGGTGCGATGGAAAACACCGTCGCATCGGGGGATTCGCCTTGCGGCGCATGCGGGTTGCCCCTGTGCTGCCTGGATCTTGTAAGATTGGCCATCGCCACTGAACCCAGTGACTGGATTTACAGAGATGACCATGATCAAGATCACCCCCACCATCGAGTGCTCCAACACCGCCCCGTTCGTCCTCTTCGGCGGCATCAACGTGCTGGAATCCGAGGACTTGGCCCTGACCGCCTGCGCCGAATACGTTCGGGTTACCGAGAAACTGGGCATCCCTTACGTGTTCAAGGCCAGCTTCGACAAGGCCAACCGGTCCTCGATCCACTCTTTCCGTGGCCCGGGCCTGGAAGAAGGCCTGCGCATCTTTGAGAAGGTCAAAGCTGAGTTCGGCGTCCCGATCATTACTGACGTGCACGAGATCTATCAGTGCGCGCCAGTAGCCGAAGTGGTCGATGTGCTGCAGCTGCCTGCGTTCCTCGCTCGCCAGACTGACCTGGTGGTGGCGCTGGCCAAGACCGGCAAACCGGTCAACATCAAGAAACCGCAGTTCCTCAGCCCGTCGCAGATGCAAAACATCGTGCACAAGTTCAAGGAAGCCGGTAACGACCAGCTGATCCTGTGCGACCGTGGCACCTGCATGGGCTACGACAACCTGGTTGTCGACATGCTGGGCTTTGGCGTGATGAAGCGCACCTGTGACGACTTGCCGATCATCTTCGACGTAACCCACGCCCTGCAAAACCGCGACCCGTCCGGTGCGGCCTCCGGTGGCCGCCGCGAACAGGTCGTCGACCTGGCCCGTGCCGGCATGGCGGTTGGCCTGGCTGGGCTGTTCCTGGAGGCTCATCCGAACCCGGACCAGGCCAAGTGCGACGGCCCGAGCGCCCTGCCACTGGACAAGCTGGAGCCGTTCCTGGCGCAGATCAAGGCGCTGGACGACCTAATCAAAGGCTTCCAGCCGCTGGTTATTGCCTGATTCGAGGGCAATGAAAAGGGCCGACATGCGCACTGCATGTCGGCCCTTTTTTTCAGCCTTGGGCTAAGCCCGTTAGATCAGCTGCGGATCTCAGCGACAACGGCTGCCAGCGCTTGGGCCGGGTCTGCCGCCTGGCTGATCGGGCGGCCGATCACCAGGTAGTCGGAGCCTGCATCCAGCGCCTGGCGCGGGGTCAGGATACGGCGTTGGTCATCCTGGGCGCTGCCCGCAGGGCGAATGCCAGGCGTGACCAGCTGCAGCGCCGGGTGCGCGGCCTTCAGCGCTGGCGCTTCCAGCGCCGAGCACACCAGGCCGTCCATGCCGGCCTTTTCGGCCAGCGCGGCCAGGCGCAGCACTTGTTCCTGCGGGTCCACATCCAGGCCGATACCGGCCAAGTCCTCACGCTCCATGCTGGTCAGAACCGTCACGCCGATCAGTAGCGGCTGCGGGCCGCTGCGCTTGGCCAGCACTTCGCGGCAGGCGGCCATCATGCGCAGGCCACCAGAGCTATGCACGTTGACCATCCACACGCCCATTTCGGCAGCGGCCTTGACCGCCATGGCCGTGGTGTTGGGGATGTCGTGGAACTTGAGGTCGAGGAACACCTCGAAGCCCTTCGCGCACAGGGTTTCGACAATGCCCGAAGCGCTGCTGGTGAACAGCTCCTTGCCAACCTTAACCCGGCACAGGGCGGGGTCGAGCTGGTCAGCCAGCTTCAGGGCGGCGTCACGGGTGGGGAAATCCAGGGCGACGATCAGGGGCGTCTGGCAGGCGGACATGGTCGGGTTCTCTTGGCAAGTCGTAAACGGCGCGCATTGTAAACGAAGTGGCACAGGCTTTGGGGGCCGCGGGTCAACGGAATTGGCCCGCCAGTGCACGATGCCTATAATTGAACCAACAGCACCGGCAATTGTTCAATATTTGTACAAGAACTGCCCAATGACGCTGAAGGAGAACACACAATGCCTTGGTATGCCTGGCTGATACTCATCATAGCCCTTGGCTCGATCGTGGGCGGGTTGATGATGTTACGCGATACCGCGAAGAAACTGCCGCTCACTGATGAACAGCTACGCAAGGTGCATGAACGCAATGCAGAGGCGGATGCCAAGGATGCGCAGGATCGATAGTTTGCAGGCGATGACGCCGGGGCAGACAGTCGCCAGCCCCGGCCGGTTACCCTACTCCACTACCAGTTTGCCCCGATTGCGCTCCAGCAACGCGTTGCCTATTCCTTTGATCTCCAGCAGCTCGTCAACCGAAGCGAACGGCCCATTGGCGTCCCGATAAGCCACGATGGCTTCGGCCTTCGCCTTGCCAATGCCATTGAGCTCCTTTTGCAAGGTCGGCGCATCTGTAGTGTTCAGGTTCAACATGTCAGATGGTGCTTGCACCTGACTTACCATAGGCACCGGCTCCTTCGGCGCGACGGCGGTTTCTGGAGCAGCGCTCAGTGAGAAGGACAAGCCGGCGAACAGCGGCAACAGCAGGTATTTGAGGAAGGTACTACGCATGAAGGTCACTCCTGTGAGTTGAGTTTTGAGGCAGCAAGATCCTAAGCTGCCCCCACCCACGCTAGCGGCTCACAGGCCATTCTCCCAGCATTTGGCGCTAGGGAATGGTTACCAGATTAGACGTCACAGCATGTTGCACGCCCACCTGGCGAAACATCCCATGGCAGGCGAGCTCAGTTCCTACATGTTCAGAAGATCGTATCGCGCAGCACCCGTTGCAGATACTGCCCATAGCCGTTCTTCATCAGCGGCGCGGCCAGCTTTTCCAACTGCTCCGCACCGATCCAGCCCTGGCGGTACGCAACCTCTTCCGGACAGGCAACTTTCAAGCCCTGCCGGCGCTCGATGGTGGCGATATAGCCACTGGCTTCGAGCAGCGAATCATGGGTACCGGTATCCAGCCACGCATAGCCGCGTCCCATCACCTCGACAGACAGTTGTTCACGCTCGAGGTAAAGGCGGTTGAGGTCGGTGATTTCCAGCTCGCCGCGAGGTGAAGGCTTGAGGCTCTTGGCCATCTCGATCACGTCTTGATCGTAGAAGTACAGGCCTGTGACCGCGTAGTTGGACTTGGGTTTTGCGGGTTTCTCTTCCAGGCTGATGGCCTTGCCACGGCTGTCAAACTCGACCACGCCATAACGCTCCGGGTCGGTAACATGGTAGGCGAACACACTCGCTCCCTGGTCACGGCCCATCGCATCGAGCAGCAATGACTGGAAGTCATGGCCGTAGTAGATATTGTCACCCAGCACCAGTGCAGACAGGTCGTTGCCAATGAAGTCCTCACCAATGATGAAAGCCTGCGCGAGGCCATCCGGCGAAGGTTGCACGGCATAGCTGATATAGATGCCCCACTTGTCGCCATTGCCGAGCAGTTGCTCGAACCGGGGCGTGTCCTGCGGCGTGGAGATGATCAGGATGTCACGAATGCCCGCCAGCATGAGCGTGGTCAGCGGATAGTAGATCATCGGTTTGTCGTAGACCGGCAAAAGCTGTTTTGAAATCGCCAGCGTGGCCGGATGCAAGCGGGTACCAGAGCCGCCCGCCAGAATGATGCCTTTACGGTTACTTGTGCTCATATCATGTAATCTCTGTCAGGCGTGCGGTCAGTCAGCTGCATTGTTTTGCCGCTATCGGATAGGCATACGGATGGGCACTGTCATACGGAGCGTTCCGCGTAGTTTTTCTCAACCCACTCGCGATAACTACCCGACAGCACACCCTGGACCCATTGCTGGTTGTCCAGATACCACTGGACGGTTTTACGGATACCGGTTTCAAAAGTTTCCGCAGGCTTCCAGCCCAATTCACGCTCTAGCTTGCGCGCGTCGATGGCGTAGCGGCGATCATGGCCAGGACGATCGGTAACGAAGCTGAGCTGACTGGAATAAGGCTCCCCATCTGAACGAGGGCGAAGCTCGTCGAGCAACGTGCAAACGTGATGGACTATTTGCAGGTTGGGCATCTCGTTCCAGCCTCCGACGTTGTACACCTCGCCTACCCGACCCGCTTCGAGCACGCGGCGGATGGCACTGCAATGATCCTTGACGTAGAGCCAGTCACGGATTTGCTGGCCGTCGCCATAGACTGGCAGCGCCTTGCCGGCAAGCGCATTCACTATCATCAATGGGATCAGCTTCTCGGGAAAATGATAGGGGCCGTAATTGTTCGAGCAGTTGGTGGTCAGCACCGGCAGGCCGTAGGTGTGGTGGTAGGAGCGAACCAGGTGATCGCTGGCCGCCTTACTTGCCGAGTAAGGGCTGTTGGGCTGGTACTGATGTGTTTCGGTGAACGCCGGTTCGCAAGCCTTGAGCGAACCGTAGACCTCGTCTGTGGAGACATGCAGGAAGCGGAAACCCGCATACCTCTCGGCCTCTAGCTCTTGCCAATACGCGCGTACCGCTTCGAGCAACTGGAACGTTCCGACCACGTTTGTCTCGACGAATGCTCGCGGGCCATGAATGGAGCGGTCGACGTGAGATTCGGCAGCGAAGTTGAGCACGGCGCGCGGCTGGTGTTCCGCTAGAAGGCGCTGCAGCAACGGCCCATCGCCGATGTCACCCTGCACGAACACGTGTTGCGGGTTGCCCTCGAGGCTCGCAAGACTTTGCAGGTTGCCGGCGTAGGTCAGCTTGTCGAGGTTGATGATCGTCTCGTCTGATTGGTTTGCCCAATCGAGGACGAAATTCGCTCCGATGAAGCCGGCACCGCCGGTAACCAGGATAGTCATAGGCTCAGATCATTCTCGCTTGTGTTCAATGATGGCACGTCTGCATGCGTGGTCGCTCCAGACGCTATCGGCAAACAATCCTGTAGGAGCATAGCTGGGCATGCAAGATTTGAGAAAGAGCATGCAAAGCCCACAGGGGGCCGCCTGAAGGCTAACGTGGTAAACGGGGGGGAGGTAAAGCCGTGGGACTCGGGAAGCAATGCGGCGCCAGAGAAACGCCGCACTGGCGGAACCGATCAGTTGATTTCTTGCAGTTTCTTTTGGGCAGCTTCGACACCCGCATTTGCAGACTCGACCAGCAGTGCCTTACCCGTAGCAGGGTCACGCTTGGGATTGTCTTCTGCCAGCAGAACTTCTGCCAGGTAGAACTTGGCCACCGACGCCTTCTTCAGTGCAGGGCTGCCGAGAATGCTTGCAGCCTTGTCATAATCCTTGGTCACAAAACGCCCAGTCTTGTATTCAAGACCGGCACGGTTTGCCAAAATCGGATCATTTTTTACAAGGTAACCTTGCTCGGCAATAAACACAGCCAGCTTGTTATCCTGCTTGTCGCGGGTTTTGTAAATGAGCTCATCGGTCAGTTGCTTAATGAACGGAAGGTCCCGCGTATTCACCAAGGCACTGGCCAGCTTGTTCAGTTCGTCTTCGTTGAACGTTTTGGCTTCTTGGTGAAGATAGAGCGCAGCCTCAGTTGCGGTGGACGGTGCCGACTCGGACACCTTGTCCCAGGCGCTTTTGTTATCACACGCAGTCAACAAGGCTGTCGCCCCCACTACCGCACTCATTACCAAAGCGTTGAGGTAGTTACTCTTTTTCACAATCAATTTCCTTATGGGGACGCTGTTGAACCTCTGGACCCTGCCCAGATTCAAGGGACCGCAATATTACCACTGTGCCATCGCCGATGGAGAAAAAAATGCTCTGCTCAGCTAACGATTGGTTGACCAGATGTAAACAAACTGTCACGCACAGTCGTACAGCGGCACTAACGAAAAACAACAAAAGGCACACATCGAAGCAGTGCCCGCTTTCGCAATGTTAAGAAGGACACGATTTAAAAAGGGGCAGTGCTTAGTTCACAGCCCCTGATCATTGAATCGCCAGATCACAACCGACTCTGAACAAACGGTATGTTCGGTTCTTCAACGCCCGCCCACTGTCACTCCGCCTGCTCCAACCGTTGCCGATAGGCCCAGTCCACGATCCCCCCTTCAGGGCGATAACCGCTGACCACTTCACGCAGAATCTGGCGCAGCGCTTTGTGGTCTTTTTCCTCCACTGCCCGGGCAATTTCTGCCAGGCGACCCTTAAGTTCGCTCCAGTTCAGGCAGTCTTCATTAGCCCTCATGATCATTGGGTGCTGGGTAGAAGACACATTGTCACCAATCAGCAGTTCCTCATAAAGCTTTTCACCTGGGCGCAACCCGCTGAACTCGACTGCGATATCACCATGAGGGTTGGTGTCGGAGCGCACACTTAGGCCTGACAGATGAATCATCTTTTCAGCCAGCGCCACGATTTTCACAGGTTCGCCCATATCGAGCACGAATACATCACCGCCTTGCCCCATGGAGCCGGCCTGGATCACCAATTGTGCGGCTTCGGGAATCGTCATGAAATACCGGGTGATGCTTGGATGGGTAACCGTCAGCGGCCCCCCCGCTTTTATCTGCTTGTGGAACAGGGGAATGACGGAGCCCGATGAACCCAGCACATTGCCGAATCGCACCATGGTGAAGCGCGTTTTGCGCACGTGCGCGATGTTGGCCCGCTCGCCATAAAGTACTGGGGCCTGCTCGCCACTCAGGGCCTGAAGCAGCATCTCTGCCAGGCGCTTGGTGCTACCCATGACGTTGGTCGGACGCACAGCCTTGTCAGTCGAGATCAAGACGAAGTTGGGTACATTGGCTTCCAATGCCGCCTGAGCAGTATTCAATGTGCCGAATACATTGTTGAGTACGCCTTCTGCCATGTTGTGCTCGACCATTGGCACATGCTTGTAAGCTGCCGCATGGTAGACCGTGTCCACCCGCCACTGAATGAGCGTATCAACCAGTAACTGGGGGTTGCGGATCGACCCCAGCAGAGGCACCAGCCGAACAGGCAGCGACTCCACTTGGATGCGATGCTCCAGTTCGGCGTGAATACTGTAAAGGTTGAATTCACTGTGTTCGAACAACAATAGCGCCCTGGGCTTGAGCATCAGGATCTGCCGGCAAAGTTCCGAGCCGATGGACCCCCCGGCGCCGGTAACCATCACCACCTTGCCCTCGATGCAGTGCGCCAGCAGGTCTGCCTGGGCGGGCACGGCGTCTCGCCCCAGCAGGTCAGCAATATCGACCTCCTGGATATCTTCGACCTTCACCCGACCGCTCGCCAGATCAAGGAAGCTGGGCACACTGCGAACATGCAGCGGGAACTGTTCGAGCGCACTTAGCACTTCCCGGCGACGAGCCCTGCTGGCAGACGGTATGGCCAACAGCACCTGCTCAGCACCCGTAACATTTATCATGCGCTGGATATCGCTGCCACTGAACACTTGCAAGCCGGAAATCGCCCGGTCGGTGATTGATTCTTCATCATCGATGAATGCCACCGGGTGCATGGTGCGGCTCATGCGCAACCCCGCCAGCAACTGATTGCCTGCTGCGCCGGCGCCATAGATGGCTACCTTCGGCAAACCGTTGTCACGGCTGGCGAACGGCACATGCTGCCGGGCAGCATACCAGTCCCCCAAAAAGTATTGCCGCATGATCAGGCGCATGCCGCCTACCATCAGAAGGCTCAGCCACCAGTAATTGAAAATGATCGACCTCGGCACCACAGCACCGTGGCCACTGCTCCAATATACGACCACCGACAGGATCAGCGCCGACAGGCTGACTGCCTTGAAGATGGTGATCAGCGCATCATTGCCAAAATAACGCATCACCGCCCGATAAAGGCCGAAACGAATGAAAATCGGAATCGCAAGTAGCGGCGCGGTCAAGAACAACCACAGATGCCCCTGCAGCGGATTGTTCAACTCATCCAGGCCCAAGCGGACGACAAACGCCATCCATAATGCCAGCCAGACTAGCCCAATGTCGGTGACCACCTGCAACGCACGCTTGTAGTGACGTGGCAGCGCAAGCATGCGCTTTCTCAATCTGTCCATTTTTCCTCTACGAATTCCATGGTTTCACCCCACTGCCCCGCTACTCAGCAACATTCGGGTAGCAGCCTCGCTGGCCCGGCGCTCAGCGTACTTCGGCCTGACCTGCCTTGAACTTGACCGCCAGCAGGATAAGCGGGGCATAGGCCAGCAACAGGCCCACCCAACCATCCAGCACATCCAAGGCAACGGCACAGGCCAAGGGCAGAAGCCACACCAGGTTGATCAAGAGTACAGCCAGCGTCACCGGCAAATGCCGGCCGTAGTGGCGCGTGGCAAATTGATAAGCGTGACTGCGGTGCGCTTCGTACACTTTCTCACCCCGCAACAGCCTATGGATAAGTGTCACGGTCGCATCGACGATGAATACTCCCAGCAGGATCAACCACCCCGGCAGCAATTTCGGCTCGACCCAAGCGGCTTGAAGGGAAAGAACCCCCAGCGCGATACCGAGGAAACCACTGCCTGCATCGCCCATGAAAATCCGTGCTGGCGGAAAGTTCCAGATCAGGAACCCCAACACCGCACAAGCCAGCATCAAGGGGCCCCACACCGCCCCATACGCGCCCACCAGCCAATAGAGCACGGCCCCACCCACACAGGCGCAAATCGCTTCGACACTGGCCAGCCCGTCGATACCATCCATGAAGTTGTAGAGGTTGAGCAGCCAGACCAGATAGAACAGCGCCAGCACGTTGCCGACCAGCCCCATGTCGAAGATGTAACCGAACACACTCAATGCCGGCAGGCCGCCTAGCCAGAACAACACCCAAGCAGCGCCGGCGAAGTGGCCCAGCAGACGCCATCGCGCTGCGATATGGCCATGATCGTCGAGGAATCCAAGCACGGCGATACCGGCCCCGGCGCCTACCAACGCGCAAGCAGGGCCGCTATCGAGCACGCCACTCCAAGCCATCACCGGAACGGCCAGCAGAAAACCGATGACGATGGCTACCCCACCGCCACGCGGAGTCGGCACGGTATGGGAGCTTCTGGCATTGGGCACATCGATGATGCTGCGCGCCAGTGCGTAGCGCCGCAGTACGCCGGTCATGCACCAGGTCAGCAGCACCAGCACAGGTAGAATGGACCAGTAGATCATGCGCTCAAACTCTTCAGATATTCATGGGCGGTGAGTTGCAAGGCCTGATCGACACTGAGCGGAGGATTCCAGTCGAGCAGGTTGCGGGTCTTGGTAATGTCGACCTGCAACGAACCACACAGCCTCGCTGCCACGCCTGGCCGCCCCAACGCTGCGGCGGCAGCCTTGAGCATGAAGGCCGGGACGGGTAGCAGGAAGGCTTTGGTACCTAGCGCCTTGGCGGTGCGTTTCAACAGATCGGGCGTTGCCAGGTCTTCACCATCACTGACCAGGAACACCTGGTTGGCCGCGCGTGCATGGTGCAGGCACACCACGATGAGGCTGACCAGATTGTCCAGGGCAACCATGCTCCGCCGGTTGCGGATAGCCCCCAGCGGCAGTGGCAGCTTTTTGTGCAGGCATTTCATCATTGACTGGAAATTGGCTTTGACCCCTGGCCCATAGACCAGCACCGGTCGGATGATCACGACCTGCATGCCGGTTTCGGCTGCCAGCGCGAGCAGTGCCTGTTCCGCCTCGAGCTTGGATATGCCGTATGGGTCCGCAGGTGACGGCTGCTCATCAGCCGAATAAGGTTGGCGATCGTCAGTACCTTCTCCGTTCACCTTGATCGAACTGATGAACACGAAGCGCTGCACACCTGCTTCGACGGCGCGCCTTGCAAGGTCCAGCGTCCCTTTGACGTTGGTTTGCCGAAATTCGGCAAGGGGGTCCTGCGCATCATCATTCATGATGTGGACACGCGCCGCGCAGTGGATAACGGCATGGATGCCATCAAGAGACGGCAACTCACGGCGGCCGTCCAGTTCACCGGTCAAGAAGGCCTGAGCTCCTGCTGGAAGTGCCTTGCCGACTACTCGCAAGCCACCGAGCACTTCGATCTCGGGGTTGCGCAGCAGATGCTCCACCACCCGCGAGCCGACGAAGCCTGTTGCACCTGTAACCAGTACTCGCTGTCTCACTCGTTGCTCTCCAGTGTCCGGTAAACCGCCATATGCTGGGCGACAATACTTTCGATGGCAAAGGCACGCTCGGCCAATGCCCGGCCAGCATTACCCATGTGCCGGCGCAGCCCTTCATCCTCAAGCAGACGCTGAATCGCGTCCGCCAATGCGTGTGCATCGCGTACCGGAACCAGCAACCCGGTTACATCAGCCTCGATCGCGTCGCGGCAACCCGGCACATCAGTGGTGACCACCGCTCGCCCGCAGGCAGCCGCCTCAACCAGCACCTTGGGCAACCCCTCCCGGTACGACGGCAATGTCACGATATGCGATTGCCTGAGCACCTCTGCGACATCGGCCCGGTACCCCATACAGTTGACAATACCCTCTGCCGCCCACCGCTCCAGGTCATCGGCGTCGATGCTGCTGGGGTTACCCGGGTCTGGGTCGCCAACCAATTGGAATGATGCCCGAACACCACGCCCGTCGAGAATGCGCGCGGCCTCGACAAACTCGCGAACGCCCTTGTCGCGTAATAGGCGGGCGACCAGGCTGACCACGGGGGTACCGGGTGCTTCAGGGCATGGCTGATACTGCTGCAAGTCCACACCGGAACCACGGATCAGCACGCTCTTGTCATCCGTAATGGCCCCAATGGCAGCCAAGGCTTGTTGATCATCCGGGTTCTGAAACACCGCGCGCAGGTTACGCTTACCCAGCGCAACCCGATAGAGTAGCGTGATGATGCGACGCAGGATTGCCGCCCTCCGACCTCGGGCCATGAACACGAAACCCAGGCCGGAAATTGCCGCTAGTACACCTTTGACCGGTGAAAGACGCGCAACGATGCCACCGTACAGAACCGGCTTGATGGTGACGATGTGGAGCACGTCAGGCCGCAACCGCCAGCACAGCAGCCACAGTGAAAACAGCGCCTTCAACTCGCTGAACGGGTTTTTGCCACTGCGTGTCAGCGAAAGTTCATGGTGCTTGAAACCGCGACGAATGATTTGCTCAACTGCCGCGCCATTTCGAGTGGCGACATGAACCTGATACCCCTGCTCCCTTGCCGACTCTGCGACAGGCAGCCGGTGAGAAAGAAAGAATGCCGGATCATTGATCACCATCAGTAAAACCGCTTTCATGCCACCCCTAACGCCCTTGAATGATTGTCCCGGATCATTCTTGCATCGCACGGATGCCTTGAATGACCCTGACGTATATGGGCCGTGTGGTAACGCTGGCCCTTTGTTCTCATGCACGCTTGTGCACAGGTCTATTCCTTCCGTCAGGCCGGCCTGCGGAACAGCAAACTAAGGGCGGAACGACATGTCATTAAGGCGCCCATGTTGAGCAGGGCGCCCGGCGTTGACCTGTAGTGCACCGTCCATGGCCGCAATTGTCGTGCGTCACCTGCAAGTGTTGAAACAGCGAAGCGCTCCACGACCCGGTCCTTTGCCAGCGCGAGCATATTACCACCAAGTCTGGGGGCGCCTTGTGCAAACTGCTGCGTCAACCCACTGGGCGCCCGCGCCGACAACCCAGTTCCACAGGCTCAGGTGTCGAGCGCCGACCTGACAAATTCGAGTTTCAACAGCAAGGCCTTGATCCCTTCGACATCGAGACGTTCGGTATTGTGAGACGTGTAATCATCACCGCTCGAAATATCCGGCTCGCCTTCGACAAAGTATTTTTTGTAGTTAAGGTCACGGTTGTCTGCAGGAACCCGATAGTAACGCCCCATGTCTTCGGACTTGGCCATTTCTTCGCGGGACAACAGCGATTCGTACAGTTTTTCACCGTGTCGCGTGCCGATCACCTTGACCTCGGTCCGCCGCTTGAACAACTGCTGCAGCGCTTCTGCCAGTTCGCCCACGGTCGAAGCTGGGGCCTTCTGGATGAAGATATCACCCTGCTCGGCATGCTCGAAGGCGTGCAGCACCAAGTCTACAGAGTCTTCAAGCGACATCAGGAAGCGTGTCATTGACGGGTCGGTCACCGTGAGGTGCTCGCCCCGCTTAAGTTGTTCGATGAACAAAGGGATCACCGAACCTCGAGACGCCATAACATTGCCATAGCGGGTCGCGCATACTACCGGCCCACCGACCGGGATTGCCCGGGACTTGGCGACCATTATTTTTTCCGCCATAGCCTTGGAAATGCCCATGGCATTGATGGGATAAACGGCTTTATCGGTGCTGAGCACCACCACGCGTTTCACACCGTTCGCCACCGCCGCGCTCAAAACATTTTCGGTGCCGATGACATTGGTCTTGACCGACTCCATCGGATAGAACTCGCATGAAGGCACCTGCTTCAACGCCGCCGCATGGAAGACGAAATCGACGCCGACCATTGCCTGCGTCAGGCTTTGGTAATCGCGTACGTCACCGATGTGGAACTTGACCTTGTCATTGCCCAAGGCAATGCGCATGTCTTCCTGTTTCTTCTCATCGCGGCTGAAGATGCGAATTTCGCGAACACCTGTGTTCAGAAAACGCTTCAGCACGGTATTACCAAAAGAACCGGTACCGCCGGTGATCATCAAAACCTTGTTATCAAACATGTGCTTCCCATCATGAATAAAGAAAGGAGCCTCGCCACCAAACAGCTCGAGACTCTCTGTCCACCGGTATATCCAACAGCCCTCACTGCGTGCATGCGAGGGCCCCGCAACAGCAACTTCTACCGCCCGAGCTTACGCCGCGCCCAGCCGATCAACAGTTTGGTTTCACGTACTCTGCACGCGTACAACGCTGCGAAGTAACACCCCGCGAACGGTATGCACAGCACCAGCCACAGGCTCGACAGGTAGGCATCCATCACGCGCAACAGGGCAAACGCGAACGCCAGGCATGCGAGGGCGATGCACAAACTTCGGAGGTTCGGGCGCAACAACGCAATGCCTGCCTCGCGCTTTACGAAATAAGCACCCAGCATGAAGCTTAGGACAGTTGCAAACACCACCGCCCATGCCAGCCCCTGCAAACCGAACGTTCGGTAGGCGAGCAGGCTGATCGCCAAGTTCAGGAGCAGCGACGCAAGCGAGATGATGAACGGCCTCGAGGTATTGCCACAGGAAAAGAAGACGCGATTGAGCAGATCCCGGACTAAGGCGAAAGGAACGGCCAACAGGATCACCGACAAAACGGCTGCGACACGGGCAACGTCCGCCTCGGAAAACTTGCCTCGCATGAACAGGAGTTCGACGATCGGGTGGGCATAGAAGATCATGAACAGCACGACGGGCAGCGCACAGAGGAAGATGATGCGCAGGCAGAGATTCAAGTAGTCGTCCAGGCCATCACCGTCATCCCTGGCGACCAGCGCGGCGATTTTTGGAAACAACGTGGCCGTGAGAAACACCAGAAAAATAGACAGGAAGATCAGGTTCAGCTTGCCTGCATACCCCAACACCGAGATGGCCCCGGCCCCGAGTTGAGAGGCGAAATACACGCCCACGTAACTGTTGACTTGCTCGACATAGAAGGACAAGGCTGCCGGCACAAACAGCATCAGCAGGCCTGGCCCCTTCAACGGCTCAGCGAAGGCGGCAAAGTTGAGGGTAAAGTAGCGACGGCTAGTCCAGGCATTTGCCACCATCAGCAGCAACCAAGCCGCCACGCCCAGGTACAGTATGTGCGTCAACCCGGACGACGCACTAAACAGTACCAGCCCCAGGCAGAACATCATATTGTTGACCAGCGGCACAATATAACTGGGTAACGGCCGCTTGTGTACGGTCTGCAGTGCATTGAGAAAAGCCACCACGGTAGACAAGGCAAAGGTCAACGCCACAATTCCCAGATAGTCGCCCGCCAGCGCCTTCACTTCGCGGCTCGCCGCGCCTGCAAATAATTCCACAAGTGGCTGCGCACCCACCGTCACGCCGGCGCCCAACACCACAGAGATGGCCAGGAAAAATGCCAGGACACGCGTCAGGTTGGCATCTGTCTGGGCACGATCATTAGCCGACAGCAAGCGGGAGTACAGCGGCACGACCAAGACTGGAATGGATGAGTACACAGCAATGTACAACAGGGACGCAATTGAGTTAGCCAGGAAATAACCGTCAGTGACAGCCGATACACCGTAGTAATAGGTGAAAAGCATGTCCTTGAAGAACCCGCTCAGTTTACCGAGCAGGATCAGCAGAAAAGCCAACAACGCATAACTGAAGAGCCGCACTTTCATTGCCCTGTCGCCTCACCCTGGCGCAACGGGGTGCGCAAGGCAACTGCCCGATTGCGCGAGAGCAGCCAGCCCAGCAGCAGCACCACCAACACCATCACGCCTGACAGGCTGTGCATGAGCTGATTGTTGGAGTAACTGAAAACCAGCCCCATCGAAAGGTAGATGAACAGTGGCCCGGAAAAAGGATTGGAGGCGGCCACAGCCTGCAGCCATACGCGCGCATAGACATAGGCGAAAACCGGCGTGAGCAACACGACGCCTGGGAATGTAAAGTCCGAGGCCATCCAGGCAAACAACGAGTGCCACTTGTCGAATTCCCAACCATAGACTTCGCCGACACGATAGGGGTAGGTGTGTTCCAGTACCGCACCGCTGGCCCCCGTGAAAATTTCGACGATACGCCCGAGCGAATAGGAGTTACCGACCAGATAAGACCATTCGAAGGGAAGTGTCAGACTCAGGTAGAGCCCATTGAGGCCGTTGGTGAAGTAACCAAGAAAAATACCCAGGGCCAGCGCATAATCTTCGCCGACCACACCAATCACCCAGGACTCGTAGTTCCAATAAACCAGGGGGTGAACCTTTTCGTAGATGTTGTCGATGCTGATGCCAGCCGCCTGATAGCGCTGCCGGAGAATTTCAACGAACAGGAAGAACACCACACAACCAAACACCCCACCCACCACCGCAGACCACAGTTTTACCCGCAGGCGGCGCGCGGCAGCGTTGATGGCAAACAGGAAGAAGCTGAAGATCACCAGATCGCCGAGATACTTTTGTTTGCCTACGCCCAGCACGTTTACCAGCAAATAGGTCATCACGATGAATAAGAAGGTGGTTTTGCCAAGCCGTCCCATCACCGAGTAGTAGTAGAAGCCGAATAGCAACGCCAGGGTAATGAATACCTGGAGGAAGATATTGAGAATATAGGCGGCGTCGACGGTCGCCTGGCCGCGCTCATAACCTTCATAGCCCGCCACATAGCTTTCACCAATGCCATCAAGGGACAAACCACCGCCGGATGAAATGAACCCGTACCACTGCACCACCGAGGCGACTGCGGCAAACAGCAACAACAGCTTGACGAGGCGGTTGACCCGGAACAGCGCGTTGAGCCGCCCGGCCTGGGTATCCACCAGTAGATTGTAATCACCGCGGGCGCCCATCAAGAAACCGACAGCGAATAGCACCAACATGGGCAACAGGAAAGTCATCAACAGCACGCTATCCATACCTTTGTATTCGATCGGCCCCAGGAAGAAACTGGCGAGGACGAAGACCGAATAGCCGATGTATATATTGACGGGCAGATAACGGTAACTGAACCATTTCATGGCTTGTTGAAGATCCTTTTATAGGCGTCTACTTTCGCCTGGCCATGCAAATGACCGATCTTCAGAGACTTGGCTTGCGCGCGCTGCAAGAAATCGTCTGTTTGCCCTACGACCCTCGCCGGGTTGCCCGCAACAATGGTGCCGTCCGCGACTGAGCGGGTAACCACTGCATTGGCGCCGACAATGCAATTATTACCGATGTTGACGTTGGGCAGAATCAGTGCCCCCATGCCGATGAAGACGTTATTACCCACAGTAATTTCACCGGCCAACTCCAGGTCTGGTATTTCAGCCCTGAACGGCAAGGTGGACCCATCATGGCAGACGAAATGCGCGTTGATACTGATGAAGACATTGTCGCCCAAGGTCACCAGATAAGGCTCGGAGCTAAACATGGCGTAGCTCGAACCATAGATGGTGACGCGCCCTTTCATGTTCACCCCTATGCGTCGGGCATAGGCACTAGGATCGTAGGCTGCATAGAACCTCCGAAACGGTACGGTGAATACCTTGGAAAGTCTGCCAAGCCCCATCTCAAGCTCCTACTTCTTGCATAAATTCAGCCACGTGCGGCCGATAGTTGTCATAGTGGAACGTCTTCGATTCAAACGCCTGCTGCTTCATGGTGTCGATCTCGGCGCGCGTCATCGCTAGCAGTGCCTCCACCACCCTGAGCTCGTCACCAGGCTTGGCGAGCACCACGCCGGCGCTGGCGGCAAAAGACTCCAGGCTGGGCATCTGGTTGGAAACGACCGGCGTCCCGGCACTGATCGACTCGGCCAGCTTGGACGGGAACCCGGCAAGCGTGACGCGGGTACGGTCACGGAAAAAGATGCTGAAATCACTGCTGGCTATGCAGTTCAACACCTGCTGGTTGGGTTTTCGCCCGTGAAACGCCACGCACGCCAGCATGTCACTCAACATCTGTTCGTGTTCCGGGAACACCCTTAGGTAGTCGGCTTGGGTAATACCGTACACATCGAACCTGAACGCGCTGCCTTTACGGAACAAGGCATGGAACAGTTGGATGCAGGTATCCAGCCGCTCTTTCAGGTTCGTACGGGAGCGGTTGACCTTGCCTGCATCAAATGGCGAACCCACGTAGATGAAATGCACAGCACGCTCGTCAACCACCAATGGCGGCGCCTTGAAGCGGTCGCCATCGAACAGCGTGGGTAATTCGACGGTCGCCTTGCCCCGACGCTGGTAAAAATCCGTCAGGTAACGACTGGTGGTAATGACCCCTTGGGTACGCGGGTGCACGACATGCATACGCAAGGTGGTGTCGACATACTTGATCAGCCGATAGGAAAGGCTGCCACCCGTCGCGTCGTACCATTCTGTCGCATCAGCCAAGGCTTTGATATCCAGGCGGCGGCACGCCTGCTGGATTCGCAGACTGGCCACTGCCGGATAGTTGTAGCAAATCGCTGCCACCGGTTTTACATCGCGCTCTGCGTTGAGCACATCCAGCACTGCGGGCAAGCCGACTAGATATTTCAACCATGCCAGGGTCCCGCGCGGGTAAGGTACTGCCCAGCATTCGAACCCGGAATGATCGGAGCGCATAGCGGCGGAGCCGACCGGCAATGCGGTGTCGATGCCAATGAAGACCACCTCGTAGCCAAGGTTGCGCAGGATCTTGCCATTGGCCAGTACCCTCAGCGCCGCAGCATTCTTGTCTGGCAGTTCAAACCCGCCGATGTAGAAAACGGTACCCTTGCTCATATCTTCCCAAGCTTCCAATCAGTCCGGCAGTGCCGTTACCCGCACGCCTGCAGCGCTATGCCCTGCAGGCGGCGACTTCACATCAACAAGTTGATGTACCAAGGCATCGCCTTCTGAATCCCTTCCTTGATAGTGAACTCAGGCCGATAGCCCAGGAGGGTGCTGGCCTTGCTGATATCAGCCTGGGAATGGCGCACATCCCCCTCGCGGAACGCTCGGTACAGGGGCGCCTTGGTATAAGGAGCACCGTTCTCGCCCAGTGCCTGCGCCAGATAGGCGAACAGATCGTTGAGCGTCGTCCGGTCTCCCACGGCGACGTTGAACACCTGATTCTGCGCAGCCTGCTGGCTGGTGGCGGCCAGCAGGTTCATCTGCACAACGTTTTCGATGAAACAGAAGTCACGACTGGTTTCACCATCACCATTGATGTGCACATCGGCCTGCTCCAACATTGCGGACGTCCACTTGGGAATTACCGCTGCGTAGGCGCCGTTTGGATCCTGCCGCTTGCCGAAAACGTTGAAGTAGCGCAAGCCAATGGTCTGGAAACCATAGGTACGGGCAAACACTTCAGCGTATAGCTCGTTCACGTATTTGGTCACCGCATAGGGTGACAATGGCTTGCCAATACGGTCTTCGACCTTCGGCAACCCTGGATGGTCACCGTAGGTAGAACTGCTCGCGGCGTAGGTGAAGCTTTTAACCTGCGCATCCCGAGCAGCGACGAGCATGTTCAGAAAGCCGTCGATGTTGGTGGCATTGGTGGTGATAGGGTCATTGATCGATCGCGGCACCGAACCCAGCGCGGCTTGGTGCAACACATAATCGACACCTTCGCAAGCCGCCTGGCAGTCCTGCAAGTTGCGGATATCACCTTCGATGAACTCGAAGGCTGCCCACTGTTCGGCGCTGACGTGCTGCTTCACTTCATCCAGGTTGTGCTGATGACCGGTGGCAAAGTTGTCCAACCCTCGTACCCGCTGCCCCAGAAGGAGCAAGGTTTCCAGCAGATTGGAACCGATGAAGCCGGCGACGCCAGTGATCAGCCAGGTCCGTGGCGACAATGGCAATTCAGAGACGAGCGTCTGGTAAGCACTCATGTAGGCACCTTTAATTGATATCAATCGAGCAACTGGAAACGACGAGCGCGCGCCAACTCACAGACGCAGGTCACTGGCGGCTGCTGGCAGCAGGTATTTGAGGTCGTACAGCACATGCTCTGGTTTGCCCAGGACGCGAATGGCATGCTCGCCCATTTCACTGAACTGCTCATGTGCGACCGCCAGGATCACGGCATCGTAAGTGGAATGGTCTGGCATCTGTACCGGCGTGATGCCGTACTCCTGCTCAGCCTCTTGGGCGCTGACCCATGGATCGAAGACATCCACCTGGACGTTGTACTCCTGCAACTCCCGGTAGATGTCGACCACCTTGGTGTTACGCAAGTCGGGGCAGTTTTCCTTGAACGTCAAGCCCATGATGAGCACGCGAGCGCCATCGACGTGAATCTTGCGTTTGAGCATTGCCTTCACCAACTGCGAAACCACATAGGCGCCCATGTTGTCATTCAGCCGACGCCCGGCCAGAATAATTTCTGGGTGATAGCCGAGGCTTTGAGCCTTGTGGGTCAGGTAGTATGGGTCGACACCAATGCAATGCCCGCCCACCAGGCCCGGACGGAAAGGCAGGAAGTTCCACTTTGTACCTGCCGCCTGCAAAACGGCCTCGGTATCGATCCCCATCTTGTTGAAAATCACCGCAAGCTCATTGATCAGTGCGATGTTCAGGTCGCGCTGGGTGTTCTCGATGACCTTGGCGGCCTCGGCCACTTTGATGCTGCTGGCCTTGTGCGTACCGGCAACGATGATTTCCCGATACAGCTTATCTACCGCTTCAGCAACTTTGGGGGTTGAACCGGATGTTACCTTCTTGATGTTGACCAGACGGTGCTGCTTGTCACCCGGGTTGATGCGCTCTGGGCTGTAACCCGCATAGAAGTCCCGATTGAACACCAGGCCCGATACCCGCTCGAGCACCGGCACGCAATCTTCCTCGGTGGCGCCGGGGTAGACGGTGGATTCGTAAATGACGATATCGCCCGCCTTCAGAACTTTGCCGATGGTTTCGGACGCCTTGATCAGTGGCGTCAAGTCGGGCTGGTTAAATTCGTCGATGGGTGTCGGCACGGTGACAATGAATACATTGCAATCACGCAGCTCATTGATGTCAGCGCTGAAGCTCAGCTTCGTGGCCTCTGCCAGTTCGCGATCGCTGACTTCCAGCGTCGAATCGTGACCTTTGCGCAAGGCGTCGATCCGCGCTTGATTGATATCGAAACCCACTACCTCGCGTGTTTTTCCAAATTCCACGGCCAGGGGCAGGCCAACATAACCAAGGCCAAGAACCGCGAGCCGTACGCTATCCATTGAGTGCATGTTCATTCCAAGATGTTTTACGAATCCAAGCAGGACGGTAGCCAGGCAAGCCAGGTCACGTCCGACAACAACTCCCATCACATCGAATTTGTAACGATGTGTAATTGGAGAGTTGCAACTCCAGTGGTTAATCCACCCGCCACTGCGCAAGCGGAAGCTCGTTTACTAATAGGCAGGCCATTGATGCATCAGATTGCAGCAGGATTTAACGGCAGCCGGCATTAACGGGTAATACCGGCTCCAGGCGCCCTATTTAAGCTTTGGCGGAAGGCAGCGCTTCTGCTGGCAAGATTTGCGCCACGGGCAAAATTTCCCCGCGCAATGCCTCGTTCTCGCGCGTACGCATGCGCATGGTATGGCGAATGAGCACGAAGACCACGCCGATCAGCACGCCGATCGCCAGCCCCATGGCAATGACCAGCGACTTCTTGGGGAACACCGCGCGAAGCGGTTCAACCGCAGCTCTGTCGACGACCACCAGGCGCAGATCACTCATGTCAGTGTCGATGCTCAGCAAGCGGGCACGCTCCGCGCGCAAGCCCTCGATATTCTTGAGGAACAGTTCGTCGTTCTTGCGCTGTTCAAGGGCTTGAATCTTCCGGTTCTGCTCCAGCATCAGCAGCTCCTTGCGGATTTCCGAAACGCGCGGAGAAACGAAGTCATCAGACGAACGATTGCGCAGCGCCTGCTTTTCCGCCTCAAGCGCATCGGTACCCATGAAGTAGAGGGGGATCTGCTGGTTGTTGATTTCGGTACGAATCACGTTCGCACCACTGTCAGCCTCGCTCATTCCCATGGAGGATGGCGTACTCGGCTTTTTCAGACCCAGCGTGCGGGCAATCGATATCGCTTCGTTCAACAACGCAATCCGATCATCACGACGCTGCTTCAGCTGAACCCTGAGGGCGCGCAGCTCATCATTGAGTTGGGCACGCTTGAGCACATCGTCTTCGCGCAGCACGGCAATTCGGCTCTGTTTGTTGGCTTCATAATCGACCCGAACAACGGCCAACTGACCATCCAGTTCCTTGACCCGGTTGTCGATAATGACCTTGAGATCCTGGGAGATCTGCTCGCGCTCCCGCTGTACCGCATACTGCACCAAGCCGTTGAGTACAGCCTTGCCGTCGACACCGGCAGGATAGCGCATGTCCACACCGATGAACTTCGCCAGCAAATTGGTCTTCTTCGGGTCAGGCTGTACGACTTTCAGCGCATTGCGGTTGAAATCCTCAAATGCCTGTTCCTGGGTCCGACCTGATTCGAGGTAGGCTGCCTGCAGCTCCTCGTTGGTGCGGAAATACCCCAGCCGCGTATCGTAGCTGTCGAGCGAAGCTCCCAGCCGGTTGAGCGCTTGCTCCGGCGGCAGCTTGTAGATCTTGGTGCGGTTCAACGCATCCAGATCATTGATGGCGGCTGTGCGCAACAGCGTGCTGACTTCATATTCTGGCGTGACGAGGAATGCGTAAGCCGCAGCCACCAACCCCGAAGCCACGGCAACGGTGGCGATCTGGGCCTTTTTACGCCAGATCACCTGCAAGAGTGCAAGAAGGTCAACTTCGTCACGAACTGAAACGGAGGGAATCGAAGAAATGCTAGTCACGCTTAAGCCTGCCAGTGAGTGAGTCTCCCCACGGGATAAGGCAAGACAACGCCGGCAATAGACAGGCGGAACCCTCCTTGGCCCGAATGGATGGAAGCCGGCATTATGCCATTTCTAGCATTTACTGACCATCGAAACGTGACAGTCAGGTGTCAGTCACGTCGCCATGACACGCCCCCGTCGCCACCGACCTGCTCGAATGTCACGCATGACGGCAACAATCCCGCCCAGCACGACACCCAACAACACAGACATGGTGACTACCAGAACCCTGTTGGGACGCACGGGCCGGTCAGGAGACTCGATCGCCCCATCCTGGCGATATACAGCGATGACTTCAGGGTCGACACGCAACGAGCGATAGAAACTGATGGACTCCTGGCGCTGACGCAAATCGTTGATGAACGGGTCATCCGACTGACGTGCGCGCAGGTTTTCAATTTCTGCCTCCAGCGCCTTGGCACCACGCATATAGACCAATGATCCGTCCATACCAGCGGATACTTCGCTGGAGAGGCTATTGGAAATGATCGGCGGCTTCTCAAGCCCCACCGACTCGGCGACTTTCAATGCCTCGTTGAGCTGAACCAGTTCATCCTCACGCTGCTTGCGTGCGCTCTCTCGGGCGGCAGTGATCTGCTGCTCCAGATTATCCGCCCTGACAAGGGCATCGGCCCGAGCATCCTTGATCACTTCACGCTTTGCCCGTTCACCTGCCATTTCCAGATAACGGACGACCCATTGCGCAGCGCTTTGGGAGTCGGGGTTATTGGCTATCACCACAAAGCGATCGGGCGCTTGCTTGCTGGCCGGCCCGACCGTCAGTGTTTCCTTGAACTTGTTGTACAGCGCATCCTGCGAGTCATGACGTTTCTTTTCGGACAGGCTCGGCAGGTAATACGTGCGGAAAAACTCTCGACGCAAGGACTCTGACTGCAGATGGCGAAGATAGACACCGTAGACATCCTTGACCGAGAACGAACTCAAACCACTCCCCCCTCCCCGGCCATACTTCAGCTGAGCAATATCGTTCTGCGAAGGTGGTTGCACGAATACCTTGGCCTCATAGACCGGAGTTGCCAGCAGAACGTAGGCACAGGCCCCTGCCGTTACCAACGCTGCAATGAGGAAGACCAACAGCTTTTGCCGCCAAATACCTTCCACCAGCTCGAACAGATCGATTTCATCACTCTCGACCAGGCGTGCTTGATCACTCTGCATGTGTTCCGATTTTCCTTACTCTGGACGCTTTACCGCGCAGCAACATCGGGGGAACCGAGCGCCGCCTGCAAGCCCTGGCAACCCACAGGCCGCGTACGGGCATAGGTTGCGCCAGGTGGGTAGTAGAGGAGATCAGTGCAGAGAAGTTCCCCGTCAATTGGCGACGGGGCGTTCAAGCGCCCCATATACAGGGCCACGGCAACTTCGAGGACCACGCTTGTTAGCAGGGGTATCCGCCTTGCGTGCCCACGCCCGAGATCACGGGTCAAGGCGCCGCTGCTGATAGATCCAGTCGACGATCTCACCATCTGGTGAATACCCGCTAACTGTCTCACGCAAAATCTGACGCACCCGGGCGAAGTCTTCGCCAGCCACAGCTGCCAGCAATTCAGCCAAACGCTCCTTGAGCACATCCCAGGGCAGGAAATCCTCACTGGCACTCATGATCATCGGGTGCCGCGTGGCCAGGACATTGTCGCCAATGAGCAACTCCTCATACAGCTTTTCGCCAGGCCGCAACCCGGTGAACTCGATGGCGATATCGCCCGACGGGTTACGCTCGGATCGAATACTAAAACCGGAAAGGTGAATCATCTTTTCCGCCAGCTCGACGATCCTGACCGGCCCTCCCATATCCAGCACGAACACGTCGCCGCCCTGCCCCATGGAGCCCGCCTGGATGACCAACTGAGCCGCTTCGGGAATCGTCATGAAATATCGCGTGATCTTCGGATGGGTAACAGTGAGGGGCCCGCCCGCCTTGATCTGCTTGTGGAACAGCGGGATTACCGAACCGGATGAACCCAGCACATTACCGAAGCGCACCATGGTGAAGCGTGTCTTGTTCACCTGCGAAACATTGCCCCCATCACCGAACAGCACAGGTGCAACTTCACGGCTGAGCGCCTGCAAGGTCATTTCCGCCAGCCGCTTGGTACTCCCCATCACGTTTGTCGGGCGTACGGCCTTGTCGGTGGAGATCAACACGAAGTTCGAGACCCCTGCCTGCACTGCCGCCTGGGCAGTGTGCAGTGTGCCAATGACATTGTTCAGTACGCCTTCGGCGATGTTGTGCTCAACCATCGGCACATGCTTGTAAGCCGCTGCGTGATACACGGTATCGACGTGCCAGGCCTTCATGATGTCGAGCAACTGCCGTTGATTGCGCACCGATCCCAATATTGGAATGAGCTGCGTCGCCAGCGACTCCCGGGCAATACGCTGCTCAAGCTCGGAAAGTATGCTGTACAGATTGAACTCGCTGTGCTCGAACAGCAGCAGCGTGCGAGGTGCCTGCCCAAGAATCTGCCGGCACAATTCCGAGCCGATCGACCCACCCGCCCCCGTCACCAAGACCGTCTGCTCGACGATGCAATGCTCCAGCAGATCATGCTGTGCCGGCACGGCATCGCGACCCAGCAGATCGGCAATATCGACCTCCTGAATATCATCGACCTTTACCCTGCCGCTCGCCAGGTCCATGAAGCCGGGGATACTGCGCACATGCAGCGGAAAACCTTCGAGAAAATTGAGGATTTCACGACGCCGGGTGCGACTGGCCGAGGGGATGGCCAAGAGAATCTCCTCAGCCCCGGTAGCGTCGATCATCTGCTGCAACCGTTCCGGCTGATAGACCTGCAGGCCGGAAATCACCCGATCACTGATGCTATGGTCATCGTCAATGAATGCCACCGGGCGCATCGCCCTGTCCATCCGCAGGGCCGTGGCCAGTTGATTGCCCGCAGCACCCGCACCATAGATGGCCACCTTGGGTAGGCCGTTGTCGCGACTTGCGAAAGGCACATGCTTGGCAGCAGCGGCGAACCAGTCGCCCAGAAAGTATTGACGCATGGCCAGGCGCAGGCCACCGATCATGATGAGGCTAAGCCACCAGTAGTTGAACGTGATCGAGCGCGGCACCACGTTCTGATGATTGCTGGCCCAATAGATGACGAAACCGAGGATCAGCGCCGACAAAGTGACGGCCTTGATAATGGCAATCAATGCATCGTTGCCGAAATAGCGCATCACCGCCCGATACAAGCCGAATCGAATGAATAGCGGAATAGCCACCACAGGCGCGCAGATGAATAACCACGTGTGATCGATAATCGGATTGGCCAGATCATCGATGCCGAGCCGTACGACAAATGCCAACCACAAGGCCGCCCAGATCAATACGGTATCGGCCACCACCTGCAGCAAACGCTTGTGCCGACGAGGTAGCCCCAGTAATTTTGCGCGCACCTTCCATCCTCCCTCGGAACCCGTTCCTGAATGCTCTGAATCACACGACCCTTGTCACTTTAGTGCGATTTTCCACTTACCACTGCAGCACATCACCTCCTCTCATTGATGAGAGAAAGCGCAAAAGCTAATAGATCTCATTAACGTCAACCTTTTATTGTTCGGGTGTGTACAGGCGATAACAATGGGCGTAGCTGGACAATTACCTGTTACCGTTGGATTTTTCTACAGGTATCGATGCTGAGCGAACAATCAATAAGCCCCAGCGGGCCACTATAAAGGCAGAAAGGCCGAAGCACTTCAAGCCACAACGTCAGTACAGGCAAAAAAACGGAGACGCCTCCGGCCTAATGATGGCTCATAGCCATCACCCTCAATCGATCGTGGACACGATCAGCAAAACCAAACAGAATCCGCCAATTCAATCAGGTAGCAACAAGCGTCATGTCGATAGGGAAAGTGAACAACGCGCTGTCATCACCTGTGGCTGCGAGCATCGCTGCAGTATTCGGACGTTTCCTGTTACTAGGTTCAGGCGCCCTGACAGGCATCATCATTCCGATGACCATGCCGCAGACGTCAGTCGGCCTGTTCTTCCTCGCTCAATCCATCATCGCCGCCCTTGCCACGCTAGGCCAACTCGGTTTGAGCATCACCGCGCCTGCCTGCATTTCCATTGCTCAGGGCCAACGTGACAGCGGCAAGGTCAAGCAGGTCATACGGCGCACCCTGCTCATTGCCCTGGTGTCCACAGTCACTCTAGCTATCGGCTTCAACGTCTTCATGCGTGTGCTCTCACGCTATGAGGGCGCCGAATTGCTGCAGTTGCTGCAGCACTTGGCGCCTCTGGTATCGATCAGCATGCTGCTCGCTGCCATGACCACGATCCTTTCGGAACAGCACCGCGCCCTTGGGCATTTTGTCCAGGCCAGCTTCCTGATCACCGGCGCAAGCCTCGCCAGCGCGGCAACTGTCATCCTTGCCTGGCGCGGCGAATTTCATCTCGATCTGGACATTCTCCTGCTTGCGGGGCTCGCCGGCGCTGGCTGCACCACTTTGCTGGGCGCCTACAGCCTGAGGCGCTGGTACCGCGCACAGTCTGGCAACAGCCCCATCACGCCAACCAGCTACCGCACGCTCCTGCACGATACACGTCCCAACGTCACCACCACCGTGGTGCTCTTTGTCATGTCACAAGCGGACTTGTGGATCATCGCATGGTTTGGAGACACCGCAGGCCTGGCCATATATGGCTTGGCATCGCGCCTGGCGGCACTCGTGCTCATACCACTGGCGGTGATCAATACCGTGGTGGCGCCATCGATCGGAAGAATCTGGGTTCGCGGCAAGAAACGCTACCTGCAACGAGTCCTGGGGGTTGGCGCCGGGGCAGCAACGATCCTTGGCCTCGCCGGGTATCTCTTGTTCATGGTCAGCGGCAAGTTTGTGCTATCGCATGTGTGGTCCAGCGAGTATGCCCAGGCCTACTACATATTCGCCATACTCGGGGTATCGCAACTCACACAGACGTATGCAGGCACTGCGGGGTTCGTACTGATGATGCTGCAGAAGCAGCACGTCGCCATGCGAATTTCGGTTGTGAGTGGAATCTGCATGATAGCCGCTGGCCTGGTGGCGATGTGGCTGTATGGAATCATCGGTTTGGCCGTGGTATACAGCCTCGGTGGCGCATGCCAGTCAGTGGCGCAAATTCGTTGCGTCAAGCGGATATTCAATTTGAGCACTACCGCGGATTACATCTCTCTGCGCCGGTTCGTGCGCTTCTATTACCGTAAAAAGGTCTCTCATGGACGTTAGCAGCAGCGCAAAGCCCAAGGTTTCGATCATTATCCCTACCTACAATACCGGGCGTTATGTGCTTGATGCTATCGACAGTGTCCTGCAGCAGACCTATGACGATATCGAACTGATCGTCGTCGACGACGGCTCTACCGATGAAACACCGCAACTGCTTGCACAGCATACGGGCCACTTCACACGCTATCGCCAGACCAACGCGGGCCAGAGCGCGGCGATGAACTTCGGATGGCAACAGAGCAGCGGGCAGTTGCTGGGTTATCTGAGTGCCGACGATCGGCTTCACCCTGAGGCCGTCGAAACCATTGTCGCGGCGATGCAGCAGCACCCCGAAGCCGTACTGGCCTATCCAGATTTCTGTGTGATCGATGAACATTCGACGCTGGTCCGCACCGTTCAGGCGCCCGACTATGAAGAGCGCCTGCTGATAGCCAATTTTCAATGTCTGCCAGGGCCTGGCGCGCTGTTTCGTCGAAAAGTTTGGGAGCAGGTGGGCGGCTGGAACACAACATTGCGCAATATCCCGGACATGGAATTTTTTCTGCGACTTTGCCAGCACGGGCCATTCATACGCGTCGCCAGCGCGCTCGCAGATTTTCGCATCCACTCCGGTTCGACCACTTATAACCCGTGCAGCGCCGAGCGCTCTGATGAACCGGTACGTGTGATAAGTAGCTTTTACGAGGCTCACAACCTCTCGCCCTCCATCCTTGCCTGGAAGCGCAAGGCTGTAGCCAACGCACTGATGTTATCCGGCTTCATGCACGGCTTCTCGGGGCGCTACTCGCTGTTTTGGGCACGCATGGGGAAAGCCGCACTGCTTCATCCGTCGTCACTGCTGTCACGCAAAATGGTCAGCTATGTGTTGGCCATTGTCCGGCCCAAATCCAAGGCTTGAAACAGCAGTATTCAGCTACCTCGAACACGCGAACGCACCCTTTGGGTTCATGCGGTATCCGGAGCACTTCCATGAATCAACACATGCACTCGCACCTGTTAGGCAGCCGCCCCGTGCAGTTCATTGCAATTGTCGTGGTCGTGGTGGCAACGCTTGCCGCTGCAGTCAATTACCCTGGCGCGCTCGGCCCGCTGCTTCTCAACGGCGTACTGACCACACTGCTTGTGCGAACCGTACTGACCAATCGCAGCAGCTTTTTTTCCTTTTTCCTACTGGCGTTCTTGATACTGGGTTGCTGGGCCAAACTGGTCCTGCACTTTATTCTCGGCACCCAATTCATTGAACCGATTGGCGCCTTTGACGACTCGCCGAGTGCCTGGGACACCTGCCTGGCCGCATTGAACATAGCCTTCGCCACGCTCCTGACCTGCCAGTACATTGCGTCCCGAACGTTGCCTGGGGCGAACCATGAGCGCGCTATCAATATAGACTCACCGCTGCTGCGCCCGGCCATGTGGCTCTGCATTGTGGTTACCTGCGCGGCCCTTGCCTTCAATTTCAAATACGCCATTTTGAAGGTGGGCACCGAACCCGGTCTGAGACTGAACAGCTATCTCTATGTGCTGGCGTCATTCATGATTGCCTGGGGCAACCTGATCCTCCTTGCGTCGGTTGGCTACTGGATGGTCAGGGCGCGCAAGCTTGGCTTGGAAAGCCTTTTCTACATCCTCATCCTGGAAGGCGCGGTCACGGCCGTGTCCATGGGCAGCCGGGCACAGATGATCCTCCACGTGGCCGCTCCATTTGTGGTCTACCTTACCCATGGCCGCGAACTGGTGAGCACCCTGCGCCCTCTTCAGTGGCTGCGCATACTGCTGGTGACGGCACTGCTGTTCGTCGCATCCATACTGCTGGTGTCCGCCGATCGGCTTCATTCGTTTGCCCAGGCACGGCCGGTCAACAGTGCAAGCATCGCCCAGAATGTATTGCTTGCCCCTCCTTTGAACCAAGCGGCGCATCTTGACCTATGGGTGGCCGCTACGAGAGACGTAAATCTCGCAACCACAGCCTGGCTCGCGCCGGGCCTTCCCGTGCTGCGCATGGCTACGGTAACAGCACAGGAGCAGCAAAGCGCCGCACCGCAGGCGGCAGAGGTAACGACAGCACGCTGGAAGGCCATGCTCATGGAGCTGAGCAAGCTGATAGTAGACAGATGGGTAGGTGTCGAGGGCGTGATGGCGGTAACCAGCCATGAACATACTGGGTGGCCGTTATTTGTCAGTAGCCTGGGTGAACGGCCGGAGAGCGGTACTCAAGCAATCTACCAGCGGATGTCCGATGCTCAGTATGCTACCTACGAAAACTTTACGTTCATGACCATTCCCGGCCCCATTGCAATCTTGTTATACAGCGCAAACTACACCGTGCTGATAGCAGGCCTTGCATTGCTGTTCCTGGCAGGAATGCTGGCAGAATGCCTGACCAAGAAACTGGTAGGCAATATCTTTACACAGGCGGCCGTTGGCGTGGCCCTCGCCTACCTCGTGGTGCAGATGAACTTCCCGCGGGTTCAGTTCTTCTTCCTGTTGGAGTTGCTCGGTTTCATCGCAGGGCTTTACCTTGCACGCCTTACCCTCAACATACGGGCCCCAAGTGTGGCAATAGCGGGAAAAGCCTGTAACCCATAGGGGTGATAGCAGTTCCACTTGTGTTACTTGCATCACGTATTAGCGATCAGGTCAAAATAATAGTGCACGTTAGCATCAGCCGGCTGTCATAGACGAATTACTCAATTTTCCAAGCCAGCCGCACGTATCGCTATCTGGCAAAACGTGCTCGGCGTGATCAGGCAGATCCACACACAATGAAAATCGCTCTCAGCCATCATCGTTTAAGCGCTCCGCTCGATACGGCCCTCTCGCCGCTGTTCGCATTGTGTGCCTGGATAACGCTAAACCCCTATTTTCTCTGGCACTCATTGCGCCATATGGTAGTTGCCGGCGTACTATCAGGCTGCCTGGCAATCCTTGCCCTGATGCAGGGTGATCGCCCACGCCGAAGCGAGCTGCCCGGTTTCATCTTGATCTGCCTGTTCGTGCTGTACATCAGCATGCTACCCAAAGTCGATGGAAGTACCACACGGTGGTATTTCGTCATGCCAACGATTCTGGCCCTTTCAGTCTTCTCGGACGAGCGTCGAGCCAAGGTTCTGCAGTGGTTTGGATGGATATTCGCGGCCAGCCTGGTGCCCGGCATCCTTGTTTCCATAGCGGCCATCCTTGGCGTTGCACCGCACATGGAACCGATGCCACTGCTCAACCCGGAAATGGCTGCACAAGGCGGGGCGTACCTACATGCGCCCGGAGCTCTGCTGCTCTCGGGCAATAACCTCTCGATGCCTTGGGGGGGTGAGCTATATCGGCTCTGCGCTGTGTATGACGAGCCTGGCATGGTTGGCACGATCGCGGCCTTTCTCCTGGCGGGCAATCGGTTTCGCCTCAAACCTCTGCCATGCCTGGTGATATTCCTCGGGGGCCTGCTCTCCTGCTCCCTGGCGTTCATCATCATGGCATTCATCGGCTTTGCGTTTCGCTTGCTGTATTCCAGGTCGCTCCTGACGTTACTACCGCTGGCACTGCTGGGCCTGTTCGGGCTTCTGATTCTAGGCATCATCAAACCCAGCGCTGCGCCACCTATCAGCGAGGTGCATGTCGAAGTACCCGCCAAGCAGAAACAGGAATCTCCTGCGATTGCAGATGAGCGCACGGTCAGCAGCGCCCCTGTCACTTCCCCCGAACTTGCCTCTGCGCGCAAAGATGAGCAGCACCTGCGCCAGGTTCAGTACATCAATAACCGCTCCCTGCCGGAAATGGACAAGCTGCTCGAACGCTATCGCAACGCAGACATCAAAGGCCTGCTTTTTGGTTTGGGTGCCGACTCCAGCGTTGTCTATGGTGGCGTGTCTCAAGTTGTCACGCGCTTGTTGACCGACTACGGCCTGATCGGCACGTTCTTGTTCGCCGTGAGCATGATCAGCCTGACCTTCGCCATCATCCGCAACGCCAAGCGCAAGTTATGGGTTCTGCTCTTCTTCGCGTTGTTTGCCCTGAGCATCTATCAACGGCCTGTCGTCTGGATGCCCTATGCACTGACGATGTTCATTTGCAGTGCCACCTTGGCGGGAAGGCGCAGGTCCGAACCTGCTGCGGTACATGTAGCAAGCTGACGCAGGTAACGTGTATCGGCCCGAGCAGCGGGCCGATACCAACCTTACACTTCACTTCATCATCGAGCCTGTGCGCAGCAAGCGGGCGAATTGCTGCAGCATCATTTGTACCGTGGCAGTCCAGGTGTAGTTGTGCAGTACATACGCTTTGAGACGTTCACCACGCCGGGGCAGTTCATCAGGCTGAGCCAGCATGCTCTGCAAGCCTGAAGCGATACCTTCGGCACTGGCCGGTACGACCATGCCACCCTGTACCGCTGCGACCTGGTCGAACCCGCACGTATCGGTGAGCAGTACAGGCAACCCAACTACACCGGCCTCAAGTGCCACCAACGACATCGCCTCAGACCGGGACGGAATGACCAGCATCATCGCCTTTCGGTAAGCAGCCGTCCTCTGCGCCTCATCAAGAAAACCGATGAAGAAAATCTGACGCTCTAGCCCAGCCGCGTCGACCAGAGCCTTGAGCTCCTGCTGCATGCCAAAGTCCGGCCCAGCCATGACCAGCGGGTAACGGTGGGCTGCTGGTGTATCGATATATGCCTGAATCAGTAGATCAGGCCCTTTGACGGGTGCCAGCCTGCCCATGAACAGAATGAACGGCTCATCCGGAACTGGGATGCTCACCACCGATGACTGTTCAGGCTCCACGACTGCATTGCACACAACGGGAATGTCGGCTTCATCAACACTTGCCACCTTGGCGATCAACTCACGCTCCAAGGCAGTGATGGCGATGAAACCTGAGGCGGCCTTTATCAGCCACCGCCCCAGGCAAAAATGGAAAGCCTTCTTGATCCGCTGCGGCGAACCGATCGAACTGAACTCACCAGCCGGACACAGGATGAAAGGCCGTCTGCAAGCCAGCGCCATGAACCCCATGGCGACGCTCAGCAGGTTCCAATAGCCCATGATGTGTATCACGTCAGCCTTACGTATCGAACGCCAAGCTCGCACGGGGTTCAACAACGGCAGCGGAAACCTGCGGCCGATGCAACCTGTGATGTAATACATCACGCCTTGCGCCTGGAACTCTTGCTGCCACGAGTTGCCAGACATGGCCCAAACTTCGCAGGCGCTCCCTGCTTTTGCCATGTGCACAGCCAGATGTCGCGTGCGCTCGGCAGTACCGCCACCCAACTTTGCGTCAAGCGAGATATTGACCAGCAAGACTCTCATGCAGATGCCCTCAGCACGGCCACATAACGCTGTAGCTGCAGGTTGAAATCTGCTGCCTCAGGCTGGCCCCATTCGGCCAGCCGAGTTTCACGAAAGCGACGCATGGGGTTGGCATTGCTGATCTTGCGCATACGTAGCAGCACCGCCAGCGCTGCGGGCGGCAAATGCGGCAAGCGGCCTAGCGATGGCCGAGCAAACGCCTGCAGCAATGCATCCTGTAAAAAACCGAAGTTGTTGTCAGTGCACGCATCATCGGTAACCAACACCACTTCGCCCTGACGAATAAGGGGAACCTGCGATACGAACAGCAAGGTTTGCACCACCCGCTCGACACTGACCAGGTGCATCCTTCTTTGCCCGTAAAGCAACCTGCGCAACGCAAGCTTCCAGAGCGGAGCGTGAGCAACCTCATCGACGAACGACGTGATGTTCAGCCCCCCAACTCCAAAAACCGCGCCTAACCGCAACACCAGCGCCTCAAAGCATTGCGCCGGTACATTGCGAACCCGGGCTTCAGCGGCTGCGTGTTCCCGTTCATAGGGCGTGCGCGGATCAATAGGCGTAGAAGCATCAACGACTGCATCCGGTGCCGAGCCGAATACATCAATGCTCGAGACGTGCACGTAACGCTTGATCCTTGCGCCCTTGCAGGCGTCGAGAATATTGGCAATCGCCCCATCGAACCAGCCACTGCCATCGGGCCTGAGTAAATTGATGACGGTACAACCCGGGGACAAAATCGATTCCAAGGAGTGGGTTTCATTGACGTCGAAACGCTCCACCTGGACCGAAGATGCAATCAGCCAGTCCGGCTCACTGCGGTGAACTGCGTAAATCATCTCAACGCCCGCAAGGCTGCCTTTACAGGCAAGCAAGTGGCGCCCGACAAATCCGCTTCCTCCAATTACCACCAGCTTTTTCATGTGCCGTGAGTTCTCCATTCCGGTGGCCTGGGCAAAACCGCGAACATGGCAACCCTGCGCAGTTCAACGTCACCACGTGGGTTATCGACAGGTAATGGCACAGACAGATCGGCATGCGCAAGCAAGCTGCCTGCGCAATTCACCCGCACGTACTTCAACCCAGGCCGCCGCCGTAAACCCTGCGGGCAGCCTTGGCTTGGAGACGCTACTTGGACCAGACAGTCCGGTTGATGTAGTCGGTGTAGCTGTAAACGATACGCACCACTTGCTTGGAAACCGGGCCGCCCAAGTAATCGTCGACTACCGGGATCACGCGTCGATTGCGATCATGCTGGCTGACCACCACGCGCACAGCATCCAGCACACGCTGAGGGGTCAGGCCGCACATGATCAACGTGCCTTCATCCATGCCCTCTGGACGCTCATGGGCGTTGCGGATAGTGACCGCAGGGAGGTTCAGCAGTGATGCCTCCTCGGTGATGGTACCGCTGTCGGAGAGCACGCAACGTGCGCCCATCTGCAGCTTGATGTAATCGAGCAAGCCGAATGGCTTGACGAAGCGGATCAGCGGATGATCAATCGATTCACCCAGGTCCTCGAGACGCTTGCGCGTACGCGGGTGAGTGGACACCACGATCGGGTGGCCATAGGCGTCTGCCAAGGCGCGCAACGACGCCAGCAGATCTCGCAGATTTTGTGGTGTATCGACGTTTTCTTCACGGTGCGTGCTGACGACGAAGTACTGTCCTTCAACAAGACCTTCCCGCTCCAGTACCGTCGACGCATCGATACGCGGACGATAGTAGTTGAGCACTTCGTCCATATGCGAGCCGGTCTTGATGATGGTCTCAGGGCGGATCCCCTCGGCCAACAAGTAACGCCGTGCATGTTCCGTGAGCACCATGTTTATATCGCTAAGATGATCAAGCACCTTGCGATTGAGCTCCTCGGGTACACGCTGATCAAAACAGCGATTACCGGCCTCCATGTGGAACACCGGTATCTTGCGACGCTTGGCTGCAATCACTGCCAAGCACGTGTTGGTGTCGCCGTAAAGCAGCAAAGCATCTGGTTTTTCCAGCTCGAAAATCTCATCGGACTTGGCGATCACTTCGGCAATCGTGCCCGCAGCAGTTGCACCGACCGCCCCCAGGAAGTGGTCAGGTTTGCGAATGCCCAGGTCGTCGAAGAAAACCTGATTGAGTTCGAAGTCGTAGTTTTGACCAGAGTGCACCAGTACGTGATGAGTCTGCTCATCCAGCTCGGCGATGACACGGCTCATCTTGATCAGTTCGGGACGAGTACCGACCAGCGTCATGACCTTAAGCATTGAGTTCTTCCTGAATGTAGTCGAGTTTCAGCAGCAGCGCCTTGATGCCATCGATATCGAGGCGCTCGGTATTGTGGGAGGTATAGTCATCCAGATCGGATATATGTTGCTCGCCCTCAACGAAATACTTCTTGTAGTTAAGGTCACGATTGTCTGCTGGAATCCTGTAGTAACGGCCCATGTCGTCAGCCTTGGCCATCTCCTCGCGGGAGATCAGCGACTCGTATAGCTTTTCACCATGGCGAGTACCGATAACCTTGACCGTGTTGTCACGCCCGAACAGCTGCTTCAGCGCTTCGGCAAGCGCTTCAACAGTGGACGCTGGCGCCTTCTGTACAAAGATATCGCCCTGTTCGGCATGCTCGAAGGCATGCAGAACCAGATCCACGGAATCTTCCAGAGACATGAGGAAACGCGTCATGTTCGGATCGGTAACGGTCAACTCACTACCCGACTTCAACTGCTCCACGAACAACGGAATCACCGAGCCGCGCGAGGCCATCACGTTGCCGTAGCGGGTAGCGCAGATGACCGGACCGCGGGCGGGGATCATGCGCGACTTTGCAACCATCAGCTTTTCAGCCATGGCCTTGGAAATACCCATGGCATTGATCGGGTAGACGGCCTTGTCGGTACTCAACACCACAACCCGTTGCACGCCGCTGGCAATCGCTGCGTTGAGCACATTTTCGGTACCGATGACGTTGGTCTTGACAGCTTCCATCGGGTAGAACTCGCAGGACGGTACCTGCTTCAGTGCAGCCGCATGAAAAATGTAGTCGACGCCAATCATCGCCTCGGCCACGCTTTGGTAATCACGCACATCACCGATGTAAAACTTGACCTTGTCGTTGGACAAGGCAATGCGCATGTCTTCCTGTTTCTTCTCGTCGCGGCTGAAAACGCGAATTTCTTTCACGTTCGTGTTGAGGAAACGTTTGAGCACGGTATTACCGAATGAGCCAGTGCCACCGGTAATCATCAGAATCTTGTTGTCGAACACGGGTCCTCTCCTTGAAATGATTTATTGACGCTGTGCGTGCATGAACTCAATGAGTGCACGCCAGGAGGGCGGCGCGTAACCTGTAGCCGCTCGGAACCGCGAGGAATCGAGCGAACGGTCGATCACCAGTCTGTCATCGGGCACGATCTCGATGGCCTTCCCATAGACGTCTGCGACCGTTTTGAGCAGTTCATATTTGTTGATCGGCTCGGCAGACACATGGTAAAGCCCTTTCAATGAAGCATCAGGGATAACATGCTCCAGAATCACTCTGGCCAGTTCGGCAGTGGGCAGCCCCGAGAAAATAGCCTTGTTGAACCCCTTGACGCTGCCTTGCTGAGCAAGGAACCAGTCGATCAGCGACGCACTGCTCTGCAATTCATGGCCGATGATGGATGTTCGCAGGGTCACCGCGTTATCACAGTCATGCAACTCGCCGATGTACTTCGACTTACCGTACAGGTCAGTGCAGTCTGACTCATCCTCCTCCCGATACATGCCTTTATCCCCAGCAAACACGCAATCGGTGCTGACATGAATCAGGCGGGCACCGGAGACCCGGCACAAAGTTGCCAGGCGATGCGGGAGCATGGCATTCAAGGGCAATGCTGTCAGAGGGTCTTTGGCATCGGCAAGCTGCTTGATCAAGCCTACGCAGTTGATCACAACATCCGGTCGAACCTTGACGAATGCGGCCATCAGAGCATCGGAATCAAGAACATCCACACCTGGCAGCAGAAAGTCGGCCTGCTGCCGGGGAAAGAACTTGCGTCCGGAATCTGAGCGCAAGGTGCCATAAACCTGATGGGTGGAGTTGGCTGAGATATACCGGATTACGGCATTGCCCAGCATGCCCGTTGCGCCCAATACCAATATCTTCATTACTGTGCTTTGTCCTGTTGAATCCGTTGTTCGAACTTCTGTACCAGCGCCTCGCATTGGGCGCGCAGTTCAAAATGTTTCAAAAAGTAGCTTCTTCCGTGGTCACCCATCTGCTCACGCTGGGCGGCAGGCAGGCCTTGAATTGACTCTATGCATGCGGCCAGCCCAGCGCCGTCTTCAGCTGCACAGGTCACGCCAGCGCCTGAATCGTTGATCACCCGAGCACCCTCCCCATCCAGCGAACCGATAATCGGCCGTCCAGCAGCCAGGTATGCCTGTACCTTGCTGGGGATCGTACAACCAAAAATCTCGTCTCGCTTCAGTGTCACCAGCAACGCGGCACTGCGATCGAATAGTTCGGCCATTGCAGAGCGAGGAAAAGCACCTGTGATCACCAGGTTATCCAGGCCCAACCTGTGTTTTTCCTCCGACAACCATTGCGCTCTGCTGCCCGTGCCGACCATTACAATCCTCACAGGCGAACTTGCCGCTTTCAGCAACCGTGCCGCTTCGACGACGGTACCTAAACCCTGGGCATTCCCCAAGTTACCGGCAAACACCACACAAAAATGATCCTGCAACAGGCTCGTGAGCGTACCAGGCAGTGCCCCCACCTCCGGGACATCATCCTGGAGATAGGAGTTGGGGTAGTAGCTGATCTTGTCAGCACGCGCATAACGACTGACAGGTTCGATAAAGGCCCGAGATTGCACGAGAATAGCATCGACAGCCCAGTAGAGGCCACGAACAAGCACACCAACGAGGCGCAGTAGCAGCTTGTTGCGAATGAAACCGGTCGCCTCGAGGCTCTCCGGCCACAGATCCTGCACCCACAGGAAAACCGGCGCACGGTACAGCCGTTTCATGGCCAACGCTGGAATCACGGAAAGGATCGGTGAAGGTGCAAAGACGAAATAGATATCAAATTTGCCACGCCTGGCCTGTTTGCTGAAGTAGCGGGTACCGTTGAAAACAAACGACCAGTAATTGAGAATGAGATTCTTTGCACCTCCCTGCTTACGTGGACGAAGCGGCGCGCGATGAACAGTGACATTGTCACCAAAGCGTTCCTCTACACACCCCTCTGCCTGATAGCCTGAAAAAATCTCGCCACTTGGGTAGTTGGGCTTGCCGGTGAACACCTCAACGTGATGGCCTAACGCCGCCAACTCCTTAACTATATCGTTAATAATGAAGTTTTCTGGAAAGAAATACTGGCTCACAACAGCAACTTTCAAGGAGGTTCGCGTCACGCGGGCATTTCCTTCTGGCTTGGCGTCATCTGCCAGAGTAGGGACACAACCCTCCCTTCAATGGCAGAGGCTCGCCCGGATGCATAGCTCGGCGCACAATGAAAAGCAACATGCCAACCAGAAAGTAAAACAAATATCCGCCAAATCAATAACTTGTAGACAGAAAAGACTAGCTGCATTTGCATCCGGATCCTGCCCCTAACTTGTCGCATACTTTTATAGTTATCCAAAAATCGCCATCCTTTGGCTTCCCCCCAATGCCGGATCGACCTGATTCAGGTCGCCCCCCCTGACTTTGCCCAGCTCATATGACAGTGACCTGTGCACAGACCTTGCTAGGCTGCGCTGAAAACAGCCCCGATTGCTCATTCACTACCCGTAAACTCCGCTTCCTCGGCTGCTTTCGCGTTGCCCGACCTTCGCCTCAAGACGTTTCAAACAGACCCCGAAGGCCTGTTTTAAGTCCCCGGCCGTCATAGGTAGTTCCTTTGTGGCGCGCAAAAAACACGACCACTTATCGGTTTAGCGAAAAATACAGCTGCTTGGCGCCCAGCATATCCATGATTGTGCATCGCAGCCAGATGCCCAAATTAAATTATGCGTGGTCGCTGTACCAAGTACGCAGGACGAGGGCGAACGTATCAAACTTAACCAGTCGATTGACACCAGCGCCTCAGCCTGAAGCCCGGGATGAGGATGGCTAATCAGCTTGTCCGCGATCAATTGTTGAGTAGCGCAGGATTGCGTCACTCCCGCCCCGGATCGACGCCGATACCTAACGTGGAGACATTTTCCAGCACCAACGGAAACCGCCTTCTGAAGGCTCGCTTCACAGAAGAGGCCCACGATAACCAGGAGCCAGCAACATTGGAGTTGGGCCGACGTGATCAAGATGAACGTGAGTGACGACAAGCGCCTGGATACCGGAGACCTGCGCGAACTTCGAACCCGGCTATTCAGGCTGCGGTCGATCGGCAGACGGGTGGCTTGGTGGAAATGAAGCTGATGGCACGAACCTCTTACTTCTCGAGTGCCACCATGATGGGAAAGGGCGGGAATCTCCATACTGCTGCGCGCTCGCCAAAGCCGGAAATGAAGTATCTATTACTCCATTTCGATGGGCGCACGCATAGGTGAGACATTCCTACAAAGACGTAGGAATTTTCATCGGCTGCCGCTCAATGCCGCCTGACGTGCAGATGCGCGAATCTTGCGCTTACTACGCTGCACGCCGTAAGCCCCCAACAGCGGCCCTACCGCCAACCCTACAATCAAGGCAGCGAGCACAGGCACGGCCACGGGCAACGCCGGTGCCGACCAGCCGAACAGCACCAGCGACACTGCCTGCTGGTTCTCCAGCACGAAGAACAACACCACAGCCGCCAACAGCAGCACGAACAACGCCGCCAGGGCGCGCTTGAGGTTACGCATCAGACTGCTCCTTCATGGCTCAGAGGTGTTCGTGTTCTTCTTCATTGACCCGGTCGCGCAGCTCTTTGCCCGGCTTGAAATGTGGCACGAACTTGCCTTCGAGCTCGACCGACTGGCCAGTCTTGGGGTTGCGCCCCACGCGCGGCGCGCGATAGTGCAAGGAAAAACTGCCAAAACCACGGATCTCGATACGATCGCCAGTGGCCAGGCATTGCGACATCTGTTCAAGCATGGTCTTGATGGCCAGCTCCACGTCCTTGGACGAGAGCAGCCCTTGATGGGTGACAATACGTTCGATCAGCTCCGACTTCGTCATATTTTTCCCTTCGTTATCAAGCAGCTAGATCATTGCTTAATCAGTTTGTAGCACGCTCGGAGGGTTTTGAACAGGGTGGATCTTGACTTAATAAAAAAATTCAAGAACGCCACCCGAAGAAATAACAGCGGGACCACAGACGGCAAGCCAGCTCCCGCCAGGAGCGGCGCAGGCGCAAGAGAAAATCGGGCATAAAAAAAGGGTGGCCCCAAGGCCACCCTTTTTTACCGATCAAACAGAACTCAGTTCTGCTTGGCCATTGCTTCGCGCAGCAGCGCAGCCATGGTGGTGTCGGCAGCCGCTTCCGGAGCGTTTTTCAGGCTCTGGATGGCTTCACGCTCTTCAGCGTCGTCTTTCGACTTGATCGACAGGCTGATGACGCGCGATTTGCGGTCAACGCTGATGATCTTGGCTTCGATCTCTTCGCCTTCCTTCAGGACGTTACGCGCGTCTTCAACGCGGTCACGGCTGATTTCGGAAGCTTTCAGAGTGGCTTCGATGTCGTCGGCCAGGGTGACGATGGCGCCTTTGGCGTCAACTTCTTTCACGATGCCCTTGACGATAGCGCCCTTGTCGTTGACAGCAACGAAGTTGGAGAACGGATCGTCTTCCAGCTGCTTGATGCCCAGGGAGATGCGCTCGCGCTCTGGGTCAACCGACAGGATGACGGTTTCCAGCTCGTCGCCCTTCTTGAAGCGACGCACGGCTTCTTCGCCGGTTTCGTTCCAGGAGATGTCGGACAGGTGAACCAGGCCGTCGATGCCGCCGTCCAGGCCGATGAAGATACCGAAGTCGGTGATCGACTTGATGGTACCGGTGATCTTGTCACCCTTGTTGAACTGGCCGGAGAAGTCTTCCCATGGGTTGGACTTGCACTGCTTGATGCCCAGGGAGATACGACGACGCTCTTCGTCGATGTCCAGAACCATGACTTCCACTTCGTCGCCAACCTGAACGACTTTCGACGGGTGGATGTTCTTGTTGGTCCAGTCCATTTCGGAAACGTGTACCAGACCTTCAACGCCTTCTTCCAGCTCAGCGAAGCAGCCGTAGTCGGTCAGGTTGGTAACGCGAGCCTGTACGCGAGTACCTTCTGGGTAACGCGAAGTGATAGCTACCCACGGATCTTCGCCCATCTGCTTCAGACCCAGGGAAACGCGGTTGCGCTCACGGTCGAACTTCAGAACGCGAACGTCGACTTCGTCACCAACGTTGACGATTTCCGACGGGTGCTTGATGCGCTTCCAGGCCATGTCGGTGATGTGCAGCAGGCCGTCGATGCCGCCCAGGTCCACGAAGGCGCCGTAGTCGGTGAGGTTCTTGACGATACCTTTGACCTGTTGGCCTTCCTGCAGGGTTTCCAGCAGGGCTTCGCGCTCGGCGCTGTTCTCGGCTTCCAGCACGCTGCGACGGGAAACGACAACGTTGTTGCGCTTCTGGTCCAGCTTGATGACCTTGAACTCCAGCTCTTTGCCTTCCAGGTGGGTGGTGTCGCGCACAGGGCGGACATCAACCAGGGAGCCCGGCAGGAACGCACGGATGCCGTTAACGTCGACAGTGAAGCCGCCCTTAACCTTACCGTTGATAACGCCCTTGACCACTTCTTCGGCGGCGAAAGCTGCTTCCAGAACAATCCAGCACTCGGCGCGCTTGGCTTTTTCACGGGACAGTTTGGTTTCGCCAAAGCCGTCTTCGACCGCGTCCAGCGCAACGTGAACTTCGTCACCGACCTTGATGGTCAGCTCGCCAGCTTCGTTGTAGAACTGCTCGAGCGGGATGACGCCCTCGGACTTCAGGCCAGCGTGTACGGTAACCCAGTCGCCGTCGATGTCGACAACGATACCGGAGATGATCGCGCCCGGCTGAAGATTGAGGGTTTTCAGGCTTTCTTCAAAGAGTTCTGCAAAGCTTTCGCTCATTTTAATTCCTGTAGATTCGGGCGAAACAGACGCCCATAGCCACATTCCAGACAATGTGGGTTTCGTTAAGTAAAGGAAAGCTGGCAGGACGTTGACTGGTGCCCCTGCCGGCTCTCCTGGCGATCAGATCAAGTCGCGCTGGGCGAGCTCGCTTCTGATACGTTGCAACACCTGCTCGATGGACAACTCGGTTGAGTCCAGCTGAATGGCATCGGCCGCTGGCTTGAGCGGGGCCACTGCACGCTGGGTGTCACGCTCATCGCGCGCACGAATCTCATCTAGCAGACTCGACAGACTAACATCTTCACCCTTGCCCTTCAACTGCAGGTAGCGGCGGCGGGCACGCTCCTCGGCGCTGGCGGTCAGGAAAACCTTCAACGGCGCGTCCGGGAACACCACGGTGCCCATGTCGCGGCCATCGGCGATCAGCCCTGGCGCTTCGCGGAAGGCGCGCTGGCGCTGCAGTAGCGCCTCGCGCACCGCCGGCAAGGAGGCAACCATCGATGCGCCGGCACCGACGGTTTCGGTGCGGATGACGTTGCTGACATCTTCGCCTTCGAGAATGATCTGCTGCAGCTTACCCGGCTCGGCGGCGATGAACTGCACATCCAGATGGGCGGCCAAGGCCTTGAGCAGCTCTTCGTTGGTCAGGTCGACGCCATGGTTGGTGGCGTTGAACGCGAGCAGGCGATAGAGCGCGCCGGAGTCCAGCAGCCGCCAGCCCAGCTCGCGGGCCAGCAGGCCTGCGACCGTGCCCTTGCCCGAGCCGCTTGGGCCGTCGATGGTAATGACCGGTGCTTGCGAATTCACGACTTGCCCTCTTCGGCGACGCGGATGCCGACTTCGGCGCACAGCTTGAGGAAGTTCGGGAACGAGGTGGCGACGTTGGCGCAATCGTGGATGCGGATCGGCGCGCTGGCACGCAGCGAAGCGACGCTGAAGGCCATGGCGATACGGTGGTCACCGTGGCCATGCACTTCGCCGCCGCCCATCGGGCCGCCATCGATGATGATGCCGTCCGGGGTCGGCTCGCACTTCACACCCAGGGTGATCAGGCCGTCGGCCATGACCTGGATGCGGTCGGATTCCTTGACCCGCAGCTCTTCGGCGCCACGCAGCACGGTACGCCCTTCAGCGCAGGCCGCGGCCACGAACAGCACCGGGAACTCGTCGATGGCCAGCGGTACCAGCTCTTCAGGAATGTCGATGCCCTTGAGCTTGGCGCCGCGCACGCGCAGGTCTGCCACCGGCTCGCCACCCACTTCACGCTGATTCTCCAGGGTGATGTCACCGCCCATCAGGCGCAGGATGTCGATCACGCCGGTACGGGTCGGGTTGATGCCGACGTGCTCGAGCACCAGCTCGGAGCCTTCGGCGATCGAGGCCGCCACCAGGAAGAAGGCTGCGGAGGAGATGTCTGCCGGCACTTCAATGCGGGTCGCGGTGAGCTTGCCACCGGACTCCAGCGAAGCGACCGGGCCATCGGTTTGCACCGAGTAGCCAAAGCCACGCAGCATGCGTTCGGTGTGGTCACGGGTCGGCGCAGGTTCGGTGACGGTGGTCTTGCCTTCGGCGTACAGGCCGGCCAGCAGCAGGCAGGATTTGACCTGGGCACTGGCCATCGGCAGCGTGTAGGTCAATGCCTTGAGCTTGTGGCCACCGCGAATGGTCAGCGGCGGGCGGCCCTCAGGGCCGGTTTCGACCACCGCGCCCATTTCGCGCAGCGGGTTGGCCACGCGGTTCATCGGGCGCTTGGACAGCGACGCGTCGCCGGTCATGGTCACGTCGAACGACTGCCCGGCCAGCAGGCCCGAGAGCAGGCGCATCGAGGTACCGGAGTTGCCCACGTAAATCGGCCCGGGTGGCGGCTTGAGGCCGTGCAGGCCAACGCCATGGATGGTCACGCGGCCATGGTTCGGGCCTTCGATGACCACTCCCATGTCACGGAACGCCTGCAGGGTCGCCAGGGCGTCCTCACCCTCGAGGAAGCCTTCGACTTCGGTCGTGCCTTCGGCCAGCGAGCCGAGCATGATCGAACGGTGGGAAATCGACTTGTCGCCCGGTACGCGGATTCGCCCCGACAGGCGGCCACCCGGTTGGGCCAGGAAAATCAGATCGTTGGCGTTCATAGCGTCCACATAGGCCCGGCGGGCCAGGATTTTACTGAAATGCTCGCGGGCAACCCGTGCGCGGGTGAATACACCCAGCAGCTGGTGCCCGTCCCCAGCATCGACCGCGTCGCGCAAGGCGTCGAGGTCGCTGCGAAATGTGTCCAAGGTGCGCAGGACCGCCTCGCGGTTGGCGAGGAAGATGTCGTGCCACATGGTCGGATCGCTACCGGCGATTCTCGTGAAATCGCGGAAACCACCCGCAGCGTACCGGAAGATCTCGAGGTTTTCATTGCGCTTGGCCAGCGAATCGACCAGGCCGAAGGCCAGCAGGTGCGGCAAGTGGCTGGTCGCGGCCAGCACCTCGTCGTGGCGCTCCACCGGCATGTGTTCGACATCGGCGCCCAGCGCGCGCCACAGGCGATCGACCAAAGCCAGGGCGGCCGGGTCGGTTTCGGCCAGCGGCGTGAGAATGACTTTGTGACGACGGAACAGGGTAGCGTTGGAGGCTTCCACCCCGCTCTGCTCGGAACCGGCGATCGGGTGGCCGGGCACGAAGCGTGGCAGGCTCTGGCCGAACACTTCGCGGGCGGCGCGCACCACGTTGCCCTTGGCACTGCCGACGTCGGTGATCACGGCATTGCCAAGCTCGAGCCGAGCCAGGCGGGCCAGGAGCTTTTCCATGGCCAGGATCGGCACCGCCAACTGGATGACATCGGCGCCGACACAGGCGCTGGCGAGGTCTTCCTCGCAGCGATCGACCACGCCCAGGGCCACGGCCTGCTTGCGCGAGGCGGCATCCAGATCGACACCGACCACTTCGCGGCACAGGCCGCTTTCACGCAGCCCCTTGGCGAAGGAGCCGCCGATCAGGCCAAGGCCGACCACGACCAGGCGATTGATGAGCGGTGCGGGTTTGGTTGTTACTGCATTTACCACGAGTGCGAACCCTGTTCAGAAATCAGGACAGTCTGTGTGGCCACTAGGGCTGCGTCGCAACCCATCGCCGGCAAGCCGGCTCCCACAGGTATTGTGTGGGAGCCGGCTTGCCGGCGATGGGCCGCAAAGCGGCCCCTGCAGCCTTGAATCAAAGCACTGCCTTCGGATACGACCCCAGCACCTTCAGCGCCACAGCCTCCTGGCTGATCTGCTCCAGCACCGCCTTGATCAGCGGGTCGCGGTGATGGCCGACGAAGTCGATGAAGAACACGTAGGTCCATTTGCCGCTGCGCGACGGGCGGGTCTCGATGCGGGTCAGGTCGATCCCGTTCTCGTGGAACGGCACCAGCAGCTCATGCAGGGCGCCCGGCTTGTTACTCATCGACACGATGATCGAGGTCTTGTCGTCACCGGTCGGTGGCACTTCCTGGCTACCGATCATCAAGAAGCGCGTGGAGTTGTCCGGGCGGTCTTCGATCTTCTCGGCCAGGCGGGTCAGGCCATACAGGTTGGCCGCCATGTCACCGGCGATCGCCGCCGAATTCCACTCGCCCTTGACGCGCTTGGCCGCCTCGGCATTGCTCGACACCGCCACCCGCTCGACGTTCGGGTAGTGCGCGTCCAGCCACTTGCGGCACTGGGCCAGGGACTGGGCGTGCGAATAGATGCGGGTGATGCTGTCGGTCTTGGTGTTCTCGCCCACCAGCAGGTGATGGTGGATGCGCAGCTCGACTTCGCCGCAGATCACCATGTCGTGCTCGAGGAAGCTGTCCAGGGTGTGGCTGACCGCGCCTTCGGTGGAGTTCTCCACCGGCACCACGCCGAAGTTGACGGCGCCTGCCGCCACTTCGCGGAACACTTCGTCGATGGCCGCCATCGGCCGGCTGACCACGGCATGGCCGAAATGCTTCATCGCCGCGGCCTGGGTGAAGGTACCTTCAGGGCCGAGGTAGGCGATCTTCAGGGGCTCTTCCAGGGCCAGGCAGGACGACATGATTTCGCGGAACAGCCGCGCCATCTCTTCGTTGTCCAACGGGCCTTTGTTGCGCTCCATGACGCGCTTGAGCACAGCGGCTTCACGCTCGGGGCGGTAGAACACCGGCTTTTCGCCTTCAGCCAGCGTAGCGGTCTTGACCTTGGCCACTTCCTGGGCGCAACGGGCGCGCTCGCTGATCAGCTCGAGAATCTTCTCGTCGAGGCTGTCGATGCGCACACGCAGCGCCTTCAACTCCTGATCGGACATCAGCCGTGCTCCTTCTCGAATTCGGCCATGTAGGCCACCAGCGCCTCTACCGCTTCCAGGCCCAGGGCGTTGTAGATCGAGGCGCGCATTCCACCGACCGAGCGGTGGCCCTTGAGGTTGAGCAGGCCGCGGGCGTCGGCACCGGCCAGGAAGGCTTTGTCCAGGCGCTCGTCAGCCAGGCGGAACGGCACGTTCATCCACGAACGGGCGTTGTGGCTGATCGGGTTGGTGTAGAACTCGCTGGCATCGATGAAGCCATACAGGCGGTCTTTCTTGGCGCGGTTGCGCTGCTCCATGGCCTCGACGCCGCCCTGCTCCTTGAGCCACTCGAACACCAGGCCAGAGAGGTACCAGGAATAGGTTGCCGGGGTGTTGTACATGGAGCCGTTGTCGGCCGAGACCTTGTAGTCGAGCATGGTCGGGCAGCTGCTGCGGGCGCGGCCCAGCAGGTCTTCGCGCACGATCACCACCACCAGGCCGCTCGGGCCGATGTTCTTCTGCGCGCCGGCGTAGATCAGGCCGTACTGGGACACATCGATCGGGCGCGAGAGGATGTCGGACGACATGTCGACCACCAGCGGCACGTCACCAGTCTCGGGCACCCAGTCGAACTGCAGGCCGCCGATGGTTTCGTTGGACGCATAATGAACGTAAGCGGCGTTCTGGGTCAGCTTCCACTCGTTCTGGCCAGGGATGGCCAGGTAATCGTAGGGCTTGGCACTGGCGGCGACGTTGACGTTGCCGAAGCGGCGCGCTTCCTCGATGGCTTTTTTCGACCAGATACCGGTTTCGATATAGTCGGCGGTGCCATCTTCGGGCAGCAGGTTCAGCGGGATTTCGGCGAACTGCTGGCTGGCGCCACCCTGCAGGAACAGCACCTTGTAGTTCGAGGGGATGGACAGCAGGTCGCGCAGGTCCTGCTCGGCCTTCTCGGCGATGGCCACGTAATCGTCGCTGCGATGGCTCATCTCCATCACCGACAAGCCCTTGCCGCGCCAGTCCAGCATTTCGGCCTGGGCACGCTGCAGGACAGCTTCAGGAAGCGCGGCAGGGCCTGCGCAGAAGTTAAAGGCTCGTTTGCTCACATCCACTCTCGCTCTGCCAAATAGAACAAAATCGTAATTCGATGCCGACCAGTTGCCACTGTGTCGCTTGCCTGGGGCCTGCCTTGCAGGCCATCGCCGGCAAGCCGGCTCCTACAGGGATCGCGCAAGATTCATGGCCTGCGCTGCACCTGTGGGAGCCGGCTTGCCGGCGATGGGCTGCAAAGCGGCCCCATTGACGTCTCTAATCAGTCAAACGGGGCGACCTTGGTCGCCCCGCTCGGGTTGTTGCGCTTGCTTACTCTTGCGGTGCCTCTTCGGCGCCGGCATTGTCACCGTCCGCCGCATCGGCCTCGACGCCTTCCGCGTCCGCCTCGACCAGTTCGTCGAGCTCGTCCTCCGAAGGCTCCTGGATACGCTCCAGGCCAACCAGCGTTTCGTCAGCCGCCAGCTTGATCAGCGTCACACCCTGGGTGTTGCGGCTCAGGCTGGACACTTCACCGACCCGTGTGCGCACCAACGTGCCCTGGTCGGAGATCAGCATGATCTCTTCGCCTTCCTGCACCTGGATGGCGCCGATCAGCAGCCCGTTGCGCCCCTTGGTGCCCATGGCGATCACGCCCTGGCCACCACGCCCGCGACGCGGGAACTTCGACAGCGGCGTGCGCTTGCCGAAACCGCGCTCGGAGGCGGTGAGGATCTGCGCGCCGGACTCCGGAATCAGCATCGAGATGATCTGCTGCCCCTTGCCCAGCTTCATGCCACGCACGCCGCGGGCGGTACGGCCCATTTCGCGGACCACGCTTTCGGCGAAGCGGATCACCTTGCCGGCGTCGGAGAACATCATGACTTCCTTGGCACCATCGGTGATGGCCGCGGCAATCAGGGTGTCGCCTTCTTTCAGCTTCAGGGCGATCAGGCCGTTGGAGCGCGGACGGGCGAACTGCACCAGCGGGGTCTTCTTGACGGTACCGGAAGCGGTGGCCATGAAGATGTAGGCGCCGGTAGGCTCGGCCACCCACTCAGGGGTGTCGCCGTCTTCTTCGTCGATTTCCTCGACTTCGACCACTTCACCTTCGATCACGCCCTCGTCGCCGTCCTCCAGCTCTTCGTCCGGATCGGCGCTCTGCTGCAAGGCCTCGAGGTCGATCTGCAGCATGGCGGTGATGCGCTCACCCTCTTCCAGCGGCAGCAGGTTGACCAGCGGGCGGCCACGCGCGGCGCGGGAAGCCTCGGGGATTTCGTAGGTCTTCTTCCAGTACACCTTGCCCTTGCTGGAGAACAGCAGCAGGGTGGCGTGGCTGTTGGCGACCAGCAGGTGCTCGATGTAGTCCTCGTCCTTCACCCCGGTCGCCGACTTGCCCTTGCCGCCACGGCGCTGGGCCTGGTAGGCGGACAGCGGCTGGGTCTTGGCATAGCCACCGTGGGAGATGGTCACCACGCGCTCTTCTTCCGGGATCATGTCGCCGTAGTTGAGGTCGTGGCTGGCGTTGAGGATTTCGGTGCGGCGCGCATCGCCGTATTCGGCGCGGATCGCTTCGAGTTCTTCGCGGATCACTTCCATCAAGCGCTCGGCGCTGCTGAGGATGCGGATCAGCTCGCCGATCTGCTCCAGGATCTCCTGGTACTCGGCCAGTAGCTTCTCGTGCTCGAGGCCGGTCAGGCGGTGCAGACGCAGGTCGAGGATCGCCTGGGCCTGTTCCGGCGACAGGTAATACTTGCCATCGCGCAGGCCGAACTGCTCGGGCAGGTCTTCCGGGCGGCAGGAATCGGCGCCGGCGCGCTCGACCATGACCTGCACGGCACTGGATTCCCAGGCAGTGGAAATCAACGCTTCCTTGGCTTCCGACGGCGTCGGCGAAGCCTTGATCAGGGCGATGACCGGGTCGATGTTGGACAGCGCAACCGCCTGGCCTTCAAGGATATGGCCACGTTCGCGGGCCTTGCGCAGCTCGAACACGGTACGGCGGGTCACCACTTCACGGCGGTGACGGACGAACGCTTCGAGCAGATCCTTGAGGTTGAGCAGGCGCGGGCGACCATCGATCAGGGCCACCACGTTGATGCCGAACACGCTCTGCAACTGGGTCTGCTGGTAGAGGTTGTTGAGCACCACCTCCGGCACCTCGCCGCGGCGCAGCTCGATGACGATGCGCATACCGTCCTTGTCGGACTCGTCGCGCAGCTCGGTGATGCCTTCGATCTTCTTCTCTTTGACCAGCTCGGCAATCTTCTCGATCAGGCGCGCCTTGTTCAGCTGGTACGGCAGCTCAGTGACGACGATCTGCTGGCGGCCACCGACCTTGTCGATGTCTTCGACTTCCGAGCGCGCACGCATGTAGATGCGGCCACGGCCGGTGCGGTACGCCTCGATGATGCCCTGGCGGCCGTTGATGATGCCGGCAGTCGGGAAGTCCGGGCCCGGGATGAACTGCATCAGCTCATCGATGGTGACGTCCGGGTTGTCGATCAGCGCCAGGCAGCCGTCGATGACCTCGCCGAGGTTGTGCGGCGGGATGTTGGTCGCCATGCCCACGGCGATACCGCTGGAACCGTTGACCAGCAGGTTGGGAATACGGGTCGGCATGACCGCCGGGATCTGCTCGGTGCCATCGTAGTTGGGCACCCAGTCGACGGTTTCCTTGTGCAGGTCGGCCAGCAGCTCGTGGGCCAGCTTGGCCATGCGCACTTCGGTGTATCGCATGGCCGCGGCGTTGTCGCCGTCGACCGAACCGAAGTTGCCCTGGCCGTCGACCAGCAGGTAGCGCAGCGAGAACGGCTGGGCCATACGCACGATGGTGTCGTAGACCGCAGTGTCGCCGTGCGGGTGGTACTTACCGATCACGTCACCGACCACACGGGCGGATTTCTTGTACGGCTTGTTCCAGTCGTTGCCCAGTTCGCTCATCGCATAGAGAACGCGACGATGCACGGGCTTCAAGCCGTCACGCGCATCGGGCAGCGCTCGCCCGACAATCACGCTCATCGCGTAGTCGAGGTAAGACTGTCTCAGTTCGTCTTCGATATTGACCGGGAGGATTTCTTTGGCCAGTTCGCCCATGAGAAGCCTGATTCCTTTTTCTGGTGAAACTTCGTAGCTCCATCAAGGGCCGAACGAAGCTCGCCGCCGCAGCGCTTAGGGGTGCGACGACTTACGACAAATCAATGAGTTGTGCCATGGATCTGCGCAAAATTGGCCGCCGTGATGGGCGGTCTTGGAAACTGCCGGATGTTATCACAAAGGCAGTGGCGGTGGGGAGATGTGGCAGCCTGCCGCTGGGCAAGAATATGAGGGGTTCGCCGCGGCCCTATCGCCGGCACGCCGGCTCCCACCTGAAGCTTGGGCCTGTGCTGAACCGGTGGGAGCCGGCTTGCCGGCGATAGGGCCCGATGGGCCTAGTGCAAACGCTTGCGGCACACCAGCTGGGCAAGCTTGGCCGCATCCGGCCGCTCGACGATGCCACGCTCGGTCACGATCACATCGATCAAGTCTGCCGGGGTCACGTCGAACACCGGGTTGAACACCTCGACATCCGGCGCCACCCGGGTGCCGGCATAATCGAGCAACTCGTCGGCATCGCGCTCTTCCAGCGGAATGTCCTCGCCGGTCGCCAGGTTCAGGTCGATGCTGGTGCTCGACGCCACCACCATGAAGCGCACCCCGTGGTGCATGGCGCTGACCGCCAGCTGATAGGTGCCGATCTTGCCGGCCATGTCGCCGTTGGCCGCGATGCAATCGGCACCGACCACCACCCAGGTGATGCCTTTGGTCTTCATCAGGTGGGCCAGGGCCGAGTCGGCGCACAGGGTCACCGGGATGCCTTCGTTGGCCAGCTCCCAGGCGGTCAGGCGCGAACCCTGCAGCCAGGGGCGGGTTTCGCCGGCATACACACGCTCGACCATGCCTTCCAGGTAGCCCGCGCGGATCACTCCCAGCGCCGTGCCGAAGCCGCCACTGGCCAGCGCCCCGGCATTGCCGTAGGTCAGCAGGGTCTGCGCGTTGCCCTGGTGCCGGCGGATCAGCTCGATGCCGTACTGGGCCATGGTCAGGTTGGCCTCGCGGTCGCTTTCGTGGATGGCCACCGCCTCCGCCTCCATGATCGCCAGCACGTCCTCGTCGGGGCGCAGCCGCTGCAGGCGCTCGCGCATGCGGTTGAGCGCCCAGAACAGGTTGGCGGCGGTGGGCCGCGACTCGGCCAGGGTGAGGAAGTCCTCTTCCAGGTCCATCTCCCAGTCGCCGCCCTCGGCCAGGCGCTCTTCCAGGGCCAGCACCAGGCCATAGGCCGCGGCGATGCCGATGGCCGCCGCGCCGCGCACGGCCATGTCACGAATGGCTGCGGCCACCTGCGCGACATTGTCGCAGGCCAGCCAGCGCTCCTGCGACGGCAGCAGGCGCTGGTCGAGCAGGTGCAGGACGCGGTGCTGCCAGCGAATCCCGGTCACCTTCTGTGCCGCCAAAAGTCGCTCGCGCATCCCCTCTCCCCGTCGTTCGGATATCAAAAGCCGGCGATTATAGCGACCCTGGGCCTTGGGCGCTCGGGTATACTCCGGCGCAATTCGTAGAAGATTCAGAGGATTGTTCAATGAGCAACGTCGACCACGCCGAAATCGCCAAGTTCGAAGCCTTGGCGCACCGCTGGTGGGACCGCGAAAGCGAGTTCAAGCCGCTGCACGACATCAACCCGCTGCGCGTCAACTGGATCGACGAGCGCGTCAGCCTGGCCGGCAAGAAAGTCCTCGACGTGGGCTGCGGTGGCGGCATTCTCAGCGAGGCCATGGCCCTGCGCGGTGCCAGCGTCACCGGTATCGACATGGGCGAAGCGCCGCTGGCCGTGGCCCAGCTGCACCAGCTGGAATCGGGCGTGCAAGTGGAGTACCGGCAGATCACCGCCGAGGCCCTGGCCGAAGAGATGCCCGAGCAGTTCGATGTGGTCACCTGCCTGGAAATGCTCGAGCACGTGCCCGACCCATCGTCGGTGATCCGCGCTTGCTACCGCATGGTCAAGCCCGGCGGCCAGGTGTTCTTCTCGACCATCAACCGCAACCCCAAGGCCTACCTGCTGGCCATCGTCGGCGCCGAATACATCCTCAAGATGCTGCCGCGCGGCACCCACGACTTCAAGAAATTCATCCGCCCGTCCGAGCTGGGCGCCTGGAGCCGCGTTGCCGGCCTTGAAGTGAAGGACATCATCGGCCTGACCTACAACCCGCTGACCAAGCACTACAAGCTGTGCAGCGACGTCGACGTCAACTACATGATCCAGACCCTGCGCGAGGAATGAGCATGCGTTTGCGAGCAGTACTCTTCGACATGGACGGCACCCTGCTCGACACGGCGCCGGACTTCATCGCCATCTGCCAGGCCATGCTGGCCGAACGCGGCCTGCCGGCCGTCGACGACAAGCTGATCCGTGACGTGATCTCCGGCGGCGCCCGCGCGATGGTCGCCGCGACCTTCGCCATGGCCCCCGAAGACGACGGCTTCGAGGCGCTGCGCCTGGAGTTCCTGGAGCGTTACCAGCGCGACTGCGCGGTGCACAGCAAGCTGTTCGACGGCATGGGCGAACTGCTGGCCGACATCGAGAAAGGCAACCTGCTGTGGGGCGTGGTCACCAACAAGCCGGTGCGCTTCGCCGAACCGATCATGCAGCGCCTGGGCCTGGCCGAGCGCTCGGCCCTGCTGATCTGCCCGGACCACGTCAAGCACAGCAAGCCCGACCCCGAGCCGCTGATCCTGGCCTGCAAGACCTTGAACCTGGACCCGGCCAGCGTCTTGTTCGTCGGCGACGACCTGCGCGACATCGAGTCCGGCCGCGACGCCGGCACCCGCACCGCGGCAGTGCGCTATGGCTATATTCATCCAGAAGACAACCCGAACAACTGGGGTGCCGATGTGGTGGTGGACCACCCGCTGGAGTTGCGCAAGGTGATCGACAGCGCCCTGTGCGGTTGCTGAGCTTGACGATCAACGCGAACTCTATGGGAGCGGGCTTGCCCCGCTCCCACAAGGCCCGTGTCAGCCCATAGAGATAGGGAATATTCAATGTTCGACTACACCGCCCGCCCCGACCTGCTCAAAGGCCGGGTCATCCTGGTCACCGGTGCCGGCCGCGGCATCGGCGCCGCCGCTGCCAAGGCCTACGCCGCCCTGGGCGCCACCGTGCTGCTGCTGGGCAAGACCGAAGCCAACCTCAATGAGGTCTACGACCAGATCGAGGCCGCCGGCCATCCGCAGCCGGTGGTGATCCCGTTCAACCTGGAAACCGCCCTGCCCCACCAGTACGACGAGCTGGCGGTGATGATCGAGGACCAGTTCGGCCGCCTCGACGGCCTGCTCAACAACGCCTCGATCATCGGCCCGCGCACGCCACTGGAGCAGCTCTCGGGCGACAACTTCATGCGCGTGATGCACATCAACGTCGATGCCACCTTCATGCTCACCAGCACCCTGCTGCCGCTGCTCAAGCTGTCGGAGGACGCCTCGGTGGTGTTCACCTCCAGCAGCGTCGGGCGCAAGGGCCGCGCCTACTGGGGCGCCTATGGGGTGTCGAAGTTCGCCACCGAAGGGCTGATGCAGACCCTGGCCGACGAGCTTGAAGGGGTCGCGCCGGTGCGCTCCAACAGCATCAACCCGGGCGCCACGCGCACGGCGATGCGGGCCCAGGCCTACCCGAGCGAGAACCCGCAGAACAACCCGCTGCCTGAAGAGATCATGCCGGTGTACCTGTACCTGATGGGGCCGGACAGCACCGGGGTCAATGGGCAGGCGTTCAACGCCCAGTGAGCCTGTGTCGCCTCCGGCAAGCCAGCTCCCTGTAGGAGCCGGCTTGCCGGCGATAGGGCCGGCACAGTCTCAACCTCAACCCGCAGCCAACGCCGGGCGCATACGCCCCTGCTGCCGCCCTTCCATCTGCATGCACCGTTCCAGGAACAGGTACATGCAGTCGTAACTCTTGCAGATCGCCTTGCGCAGTTCATTGCGCAGCCCCTGGGTGGGGTTCTCGCCGGCCAGGGTGCAGATGATTTCCAGCGCCTCCCACGGGTGCGCGTCATCATACTGGGCATGCATCTTCAGCCACTTCATGGCGCGCTTGCGCTGGTCTTCCGGGAAGCCCATGGCATAGGTGTCCTCGGCGCAGACCACCGCCGACCACTCCCCCGTCGCCCCTTCGATGGCGTAGTTGGTGGCCGCCATGGCAATGGCCAGCGACTCGGTGGTGCACACCCGCCAGCACCAGTCGTTCAGCCCGTTGAGCTCCGCCGGCACCTCCTGGCCCTGCAGTTCGTGCAGGTGGATACCGTGCGCGTGGCACCAGTGCACCCAGTAGTCGGCATGGTTGAGTTCGACGCGGATATTGCGCATCAGCCAGCGCCGCGCCATGTCCTCGCCGGGGTGGCGGGCGTAGCGGGTCTTGGTCAGGTTATGGGCCATGTACAGCGAGAACTGCTCCACCACCGGCCAGCCACCGATCAGGTACTGGCGAATGGTCGCCTGGCGCAGCTGGCCATCGCGCAAGCGCTGGTAGAACGCATGCTCGACCACCCGGCGCTTGCTCTCCCGGCAATCTTCGATCAGCTGCTGAGCCCATTGGGGGTAACTGGCGGGGTCCATCAATGGCCCGATACGAACGAATGCATCAATCACTTTCAGCTCCTTGATCCCTGTGATCTTGCCGGCATGTATTCAGCGAAAGGTTCCAGGCGCCCGATGCAGCAGGGGCCGTGCAGCAATCCGTTGGCGCTGCAGACTGTCGCAGGTGAACACCTGCGGTCGTTCGATCAGATAGCCCTGGGCGTAGTCCACGCCGATCTCCTGCAAGGCCTGCTCGATCAACGGTGTTTCAACGAACTCGGCGATGGTCCGTTTGCCCATGACATGGCCGATGTGATTGATCACCTCGACCATCGCCCGGTTGACCGGATCATCCAGCATATCTTTGACAAAACTTCCGTCGATCTTCAAGAAGTCGACAGGTAAATGTTTCAAATAGGCGAATGACGACATTCCGGCACAGAAGTCATCCAGCGAGAACTTGCAGCCCAGCCCTTTCAATTCGTTGATGAATCGGATGGCGCTGCCCAGGTTGGCAATGGCGCTGGTTTCCGTGATCTCGAAGCAGATCAGCCGGGGCGGGATGGCATATTCGACGAACAGCCGCCGCAGGTACTCGAGAAACTTGTCATCGCCGATGCTCGAACCCGACAGGTTGATCGCGCACATGGCCAGCGGGCCTTCCCGGCCTTCGTCCAGGCTTTGCCGGATGACCTGGAACACATTGCGCACCACCCAGCGGTCGAGCGCCGTCATCAGGCCATAACGCTCGGCCGCCGGGATGAAGCTGTCCGGCAGGATGGTGCGGCCGCTTTCATCGTGCAGGCGCAGGAGGATTTCGATATGGCCAGGCCCGTCGATGGCCGCGAGCGGGGCGATTTCCTGGGCGTAGAGGCAGAAGCGGTTTTCTTCCAGGGCCACGTGCAGGCGCTGGATCCAGGCCATCTCGCCAAAGCGCATGGACAGCTCGCTGTCATCGGCGTGGTACACCTGCACCCGGTTGCGCCCCTTTTCCTTGGCCATGTAGCAGGCCATGTCGGCCGCCCGCAGGGAGGCTTCCAGGGTGGAAGGCGCCTGCGCCATGTTGACCAGGCCGATGCTCACGGTGGTCACGAAGGGCCGCCCCTTCCACACGAAGTGCAAGCTCTGCACGGCCTGGCGCAGGTTTTCGGCGATCTTTTCCGCCTGCTCGGGGGGGCAGTTTTCCAGCAGCACGCCGAATTCGTCGCCGCCCAGGCGGGCCAGGGTGTCACCCTCGCGCAGCCCCGACTGCAGCACGGCGCAGATGTGCCGCAGCAGCTCATCGCCGGCGGCATGGCCGCAGGTATCGTTGACCAGCTTGAACTGGTCGAGGTCGAGGAACATCAGCGCGTGCCGCCCGGCCTGGCGCACCAGGCCATTGAGCGCCTGCTCCAGGCGGTACTCGAACTCGCGGCGGTTGGCCAGGCCGGTCAGGGCGTCGTGGGTCGCCTGCCATGACAGGTTGGCGATGTACTGGCGCTCCTGGGTCATGTCGTGCAGCACCAGCACGATGCCGGCCACCTGCCCGTCATTGATGATCGGCGAGCCGACCAGGTTGATCGACACCGTGGTGCCGTCCAGGCGCTGGATCAGCCGGGCATGCTCGGCACCACCCTTGAGGTTGCCGCTGAGCACCTGCTCGAGCAGCCCCCTGCCATCGCTCTCGGCCTGCTCCTCGACCAGGCTGAACAGCGCCGTCAGCGGCAGGCCCAGGGCCTGCCCGGCCTGCCAGTGGGTGAGCTGCTCGGCGGCGGGGTTCATGTAGCCGATGCAGCCGTCGACATCGGTGGTGATCACCGCATCGCCAATCGCCTGCAAGGTGATCTGCGCCCGTTCCTTTTCTTCCTGCAGGGCGCTGGCGAAGGCCTGGCGCTGGGCCAGCAACTTGCTCGAACGGCGCCAGGCGATGGTGATGAGGAACAGCGCGGTGAGCAGGTTGGTGATCAGCAGCACCCGCAGCAGCATGCGCGACCCCTCGCCCAGGGCATCGCTGAAGGCCTTGGCCGCCGGGGTCACGCCTTCATTGATGAAGACGATGCGGGCACGCCAGTCGCCCACCCGCTCAGGCGTGGCCTGCCCCTTGGCGAAGCCGTCGCGCATTTCGTTGGCCAGCACGTCCAGCTTGTTCAGGTAGTCATCGCCGATGTTCCAGTAGGCGATGGCGGTCTGCATGTAGCTGATCTGGTGGAAGTTGCGGTAGAACCAGATGATCCGGTCGACGTCGTCGGGGTGGTTGCCGCCCTGCAGCACGGCCTGGCGCGCGGCCTCCAGGTCCGGGTCGGGCTGGTCGAGGACCTCGCGCAGCAAGTGGTCGCCCTGGGGCACGGTGATGACCTGGCGGTAGCGCTCGTAGGTGCGCTCGTCGCCGCTGTCGGCATACAGGTTCAGGTAGTAGATGGCATCTTTCTGCGCCTTGGACCACAGGCTTTCACCCGCGACATAGGCCCGCACGGCCGACAGCGCATAAAGGCTGAGGCTGCCGAGCAAGACCTGGAAGACTACAACGGCGATGAAGGGCCAGATGATACCCAGCAACCTTGGCGCCTCTAGCGTGCGATATCCCTTCATGTAGTCCCTGTCACAGAGCAGAAAAGGCTCGATTCAACCCAGACAAGCACAGCGTAGGCCATTTGCCATCTGCATGACGGGGAATTTTGCCAGGGATATCAGGATTCAGGTCTGCTGCAAATGCCCATACAACTTGGCATACAGCCCGCCTTCGGCAATCAGCTGCTGATGGCCTCCGTCCTCGGCCACATGCCCGCCATCGAACACCAGCACCCGGTCAGCCTGCTTCACCGCCGACAGGCGGTGGGCGATGATCAGCGTGGTACGGCCACTGAGAAAACGCGCCAGGGCCTGATGCAGGTTGTACTCGGTGGCAGCGTCCAGCGCCGAGGTGGCCTCGTCGAGGATCACCACCTTGGGCTCGGCCAGGACCATGCGGGCAATCGCCAGGCGCTGGCGCTGCCCGCCCGACAATCGCACCCCGGAACGCCCGACCACACTGTCCAGGCCCTGGGGCAAGGCGGCGATGGTGGCGTCCAGCTGGGCGATGCGCAGAGCCTGCCAGCAGGCTTCATCGGTGCACTCGCGGCCCATGGTCAGGTTGGCGCGCACGCTGTCGTTGAACAGCGACGGGTGCTGCAGCACCACCGCGACATTCTCGCGCAAGGTTTCCAGGCCGATTTCCTGCAGGCTCGCACCGCCGAAACGGATAGTGCCGGCCTGGGCGCTGTACAAGCCCAGCAGCAACTGCACCAGGGTGCTCTTGCCGCCGCCACTGGCACCGACGATGGCCACCTTTTCACCCGGCGCAATGGACAGGTCGAGGTGTTCGAGCACCGGCTCGTCGGCATAGGCAAAACGCAGGTCGCGCACTTCGATGCCCACGGTCTCACGGCCGGCGAACGGGTCGCTGGCCGCCGCGTACTGGGGCTCGTCATCGCGCGCCAGCAGCTCGTTGAGGCGGCTCAGCGCACCACCGGCCGCATAGTAGGCGTATTGCAGATTGAGCAGTTGCTCGACCGGGCCGATCATGAACCACAGGTAGCTGAACACCGCCAGCATCTGGCCGATCGACAGGTCGGAGAACAGCACCGTGAGCATCGCCGCCGCGCGGAAGATATCGATGCCGAACTGGAACAGCAGGCCACTGGCGCGGCCGCTGGCGTCGCTCTTCCATTGCGAATCCACGGCGTAGTCGCGCACCTCCCGGGCGCGCAGGCCAAGGCGGCCGAGGAAGTAGCCCTGGCGGTTGCCGGCGCGAATTTCCTGGATGGCATCGAGGGTTTCCGCCAGCGCCTGGGTAAAGCGCGACGTGCTGTCGTTCTCGAGCTTCTTCAGGTGCTTGACGCGCTTGCCCAGCTGCACGGTGAAGTAGATCACCAGCGGGTTGAACAGCAGGATCAGCAGCGCCAGCTTCCAGTGCATCCACATCAGGATCGCCGCGGTGCCGGTCAGCGTGAGCATGGCCACCAGGAAACGGCTGAGGGTTTCGCCGACGAACTTGTCCAGGGTGTCCAGGTCGGTGACCAGGTGGGTGGTCACGGTGCCGCTGCCCAGGCTTTCGTATTCCTTGAGCGAGATGCGCTTGAGCCGTTCGATCAGGCGGATGCGCAGGCGGTAGACGATGTCCTTGGCCAGGCCCGCGAACAGCTTGGCCTGCACCACGTTGAACGCCAGCGCAGCCAGGCGCAGGCACAGCGTCACCACCAGCATCAGGCCGATGTAGCCGGCCGCCACCTGCCAGCCGCTGGGCAGCAGGTGGTTCATGAACTTCAGGGCGGCGTCGCCATGGCCCAGCAGCACTTCGTCGACCAGCAACGGCAGCAGCAACGGGATCGGCACGCTGCAGCAGGCAGCCAACACCGCCACCAGGTTGGCAGTCCACAGGTTTTTCTTGTGATGCAGGGCCAGGCGGCGGATTTCTGCCCAGCTCAGGCGGTCGGGCACAGCGGCGGGCTTCCCTGGCACAGGGTCGGGCGACCCTGGCAAATCAAGCACAGACGGCCTGCTGCAGCCAGCGGCCGAGCAACGGTTGCAGGCTCTCCAGCGCCTGGTAGCCGTTGGTCAGCAGCGCCAGCTGGCCATTGCGTTCGGCCAGCAGCGTCGGGAAGCCGGCGATGCCCAAGTCCTGCACCCAGCTGAAATCAGCGGCCGTAGCGGCGCGCAGATCGGCGCGGGCGAAGGCCTCGGCGAACAGCGCGCGGTCAAAACCGGCCCGCTCGGCCAGCTCGACCAGGTGCGGGGCGGTGGTGACGTCCACGCCCTGCTCGTAGAACGACGCCTGGATCAGCGCCAGCAGCGGCCATACGCGCTCGGCGTCCAGCTCGCGGGCGGTGACCAGGGCCCGGCAAGCCGGCTCGGTGTCGTAGACGAAGCCGTCGGGCATGGCGCCGTCAAAACGAAACGGCTGCCCGGTGGCCTCGCTCACCGCCTGCCAATGTTCGAGGATGTAGCGCCGGGTGGAGGCATCCAGGGCGCTGCCGCCACTGCGCAAGCCACCCAGCACCAGCCGCGTCGGCACGCCCGCCTCAGCCGCCTGGGCGATCAGGGCCGCGGCCACTGGCGCGAACCCCCAGCACCAGGAGCACATCGGGTCCATCACATAGAGCAGGCGTGCGGTCATGCATCAGGCCTCGGCTTTGTAGTTGTAACCGATCGGGTGCGGCAGGTTGCGGGCCTTGGCCAGCTCGATCTGCTTCTGCCGGTCGATGGCGCTGCGCCGAGTCTTCTCGCTCAGGCTGTCCCAGCAGTGCGGGCAGCTCACGCCTGGCGAATAGTGCTCGGACGCGCGGTCTTCCACGTTGACCGGGTGGCGGCAGGCATGGCACTGGTCGTACTCGCCTTCGCTCAGGTCATGGCGCACCGTGACGCGGTTGTCGAAGACGAAGCAGTCGCCGTCCCACAGGCTCTCTTCCTGAGGCACTTCCTCGAAGTATTTGAGGATGCCGCCCTTAAGATGATAGACCGCCTCATAGCCTTCACCGAGCATGTAGCTGGAGGCTTTTTCGCAGCGGATGCCGCCGGTGCAGAACATCGCCACCTTCTTGTGCTTGCTCGGGTCGAAGTTGGCCTTGATGTACTCGGGGAACTCGCGGAAGGTCTCGGTCTTCGGGTCGATGGCGCCCTTGAAGGTGCCGATGGCCACTTCGTAGTCGTTGCGGGTGTCGATCAGCAGCACTTGCGGGTCGCTGATCAGCGCGTTCCAGTCCTTGGGCTCGACATAGGTGCCAACGGCCTGGTTCGGGTCGACGCCCGGCACGCCCAGGGTGACGATCTCTTTCTTGAGCTTGACCTTGGTGCGGTAGAACGGCTGCTCGTCGCAGTACGACTCCTTGTGGTCGACATCCACCAGGCGCGCATCGCTGCGCAGCCAGGCGAGCAGGCCGTCGATGCCTTCGCGGGTGGCCGAGACGGTGCCATTGATGCCTTCATGGGCAATCAGCAAGGTGCCTTTGACGCCGTTGTCGAGCATGGCCTTGAGCAGCGGCTCGCGCAGTTCGACGTAGTCTTCCAGGGTGACGAACTTGTACAGCGCCGCCACGACGATCGGTTGGGACATGTAAGTGAATCTCCAGGTGGTTGCCCTCGTAAGGGGCGGACCGGGTTTGACATGAAACAGGGGGCTGCTGTGCAGCCCATCGCCGGCAAGCCGGCTCCCACAGGTGCGGCGTGCGCTGTACCTGTGGAAGCCGGCTTGCCGGCGATGGGCCGCTCAGCGGCCCCCTTGGGATGTTGCAGATTGTACCAGAACGACGGAACGGATTCAGTGCCCGCCGCCAGCACACACCGGCGAGGCCGGCGCAGCACCGACCTTGGCCCACTCCTCGGCGGTGTAGGTGTGGATCGCCAGGGCGTGAATCTCGCCCATCAGCTCACCCATGGTGGCGTACACCTTCTGGTGGCGCTTGACGCTATTGAGCCCGGCGAACTGCTCGCTGACGATCACCGCCTTGTAGTGGGTTTCCTGGCCACGGCTGTGCATGTGGCTTTCGTTGAGCACTTCAAGGTGTTGCGGGGCCAGCGCGGCCAACTGCTGCTCGATGCGTTGCTGCATGCTCATCGCTCGCTACTCACTTCTTCGCCGGGGCGGCGGCCTTGCCAGCGTTGGGGTCCAGTTCCTTGGTCATGTCTTCGAGCAGCTTGTTGACCACAGGTACCGCAGGTTCCAGGCTCTGCTGGGTCAGCTGGGCCGACTGCTGGGTGACCTTGGGCATTTCACGCAGCACTTTCTTGCCCAGTGGCGACTCGTAGAACTTGACCAGGTCCTTGAGCTCCTGCTCGGTGAAGGTCTGGGTGTACAGGTCGACCATCTTCGGCTTCAGCTTGTTCCAGCCGATGGCGTTGTCCAGGGCGGCGTTGGCCTTGGCCTGGTAGCTTTCCAGCACCGGTTGCTTGGAAGACGGCGCCTTGGTCTGGGCGAAACGCTGGGCGAACATCTGCTGCACCTGCATGTACACCGGAGTGCCCAGCTTGTCGGCGTTGGCCAGGGTCAGGAATTTCTCGGCAGCAGCGTTGTGGCTGGCGGTGGCAGCGAGTACCTGGCCGCTGGCACAGGCCAGGGCGACGGCGGCACAGAGGACACGAAGACGGGTCATTGCTTTTCCTTCAGGAGGGGGAGGCGGTACCTCAGAGTAGAGCATTCTGCTCCCGCAGGGGCGCAGCGCTCAAGTGGCACGACGAGCGATTGAACCGCACGTTCGCATGAGGGCCTAAACTGCTGATTCTGACTGACAAAGGAGTGAACGCAGCATGAGCCGTATCGAGACAGACAGCCTGGGCCCAGTCGAAGTTCCGGAGAACGCCTACTGGGGCGCGCAGACCCAGCGCTCGCTGATCAACTTTGCCATCGGCAAGGAACGCATGCCGCTCGCGGTGCTGCACGCCCTGGCCCTGATCAAGAAAGCCGCGGCGCGGGTCAACGACCGCAATGGCGACCTGCCGGCCGATATCGCCCGGCTGATCGAGCAGGCCGCCGACGAAGTGCTCGATGGCGAGCACGACGATCAGTTCCCGCTGGTGGTGTGGCAGACCGGCAGCGGCACCCAGAGCAACATGAACGTCAACGAGGTGATCGCCGGGCGCGCCAACGAGCTGGCCGGCAAGGGCCGCGGCGGCAAGGCGCCGGTGCACCCGAACGACCACGTCAACCGCTCGCAGAGCTCCAACGACTGCTTCCCCACCGCCATGCACATCGCTGCGGCGCAAGCGGTGCACGAGCAACTGCTGCCGGCGGTGGCCGAGCTGTCCTCGGGCCTGGCCGAGCTGTCGGCGCGCCACCACCAGCTGGTCAAGACCGGCCGCACGCACATGATGGACGCCACGCCGATCACCTTCGGCCAGGAGGTGTCGGCCTTCGTCGCCCAGCTCGACTATGCCCAGCGCGCCATCCGCGCCACCTTGCCGGCGGTGTGCGAGCTGGCCCAGGGCGGCACGGCGGTAGGCACCGGGCTGAATGCCCCGCACGGTTTTGCCGAAGCCATCGCCGCCGAGCTTGCCGCCCTCTCCGGCCTGCCCTTCGTCACCGCGCCGAACAAGTTCGCCGCGCTTGCCGGCCACGAGCCACTGACCAGCCTGGCCGGCGCCCTGAAGACCCTGGCGGTGGCCTTGATGAAAATCGCCAACGACCTGCGCCTGCTCGGTTCCGGCCCGCGCGCGGGGCTGGCCGAAGTGCGCCTGCCGGCCAACGAGCCGGGCAGCTCGATCATGCCCGGCAAGGTCAACCCGACCCAGTGCGAGGCGCTGTCGATGCTGGCCTGCCAGGTGCTGGGCAACGACACGGCGATCGGCTTTGCCGCCAGCCAAGGGCACCTGCAGCTGAACGTGTTCAAGCCGGTGATCATCCATAACCTGCTGCAGTCGATCGAGCTGCTGGCCGATGGCTGTCGCAACTTCCAGCTGCACTGCGTGGCCGGGATCGAGCCGGATGCCGAGCAGATGGCTGCGCACCTGGAGCGCGGGCTGATGCTGGTGACGGCGCTGAACCCGCATATCGGCTATGACAAGGCGGCGGAAATTGCCAAGAAGGCCTACAGCGAAGGCAAGACCTTGCGCGAGGCGGCGCTGGAGTTGAAGTACCTCACCAACGAGCAGTTCGACCAGTGGGTGCGGCCGGAGAACATGCTGGCACCCGGTGGCAAAGGCTGATCTGTACCGGCCCTATCGCCGGCAAGCCGGCTCCCACAGGCACCCCACACTGTTCAAGGTTGTGGTGACCCTGTGGGAGCCGGCTTGCCGGCGATAGGGCCACTAGCCTCAACCCGCCACCCTGGCCGTGCGCGCCCGCCAGCCCGCTACCAGCGAAGGCCCCACCGCCACCAGCGTCGACCCCAGCACCACCGTCACCGCCCCCACATACCCCAGGGCATTGATGTCCTCGGCCTGCACATAGTCAGGCCACACCCAGGCTGCCACCGCCACCGCCACGAACGTCACCAGCGGCGTCATCGCCAGCGTGGCACTCACCCGCGAGGCTTCCCAGTGCGCCAGCGCCTCGGCAAAGGCGCCATAAGCCACCAGGGTATTCAGGCAACAGGCCAGCAACAGCCAGCCCTGCAGCGGCGACAGCTGCAGCGCCTGCAGCGGGTGCACCCAGGGCGTCAGCAGCGCGGCGCAGCCCAGGTAGATCACCATCATCACCTGCTGCGAATGCCACACCGTCAGCAGCTGTTTCTGGCTCAGCGCATAGAACACCCAGATGCTGGTGGCCAGCAGCACCGTGAGCACCCCGGTGGTGTAAATGCCCAGCGAAGTCAGCAGCTCTTCCAGGCGTTGATTGAAGAACAGGCCAAAGCCCCCCAGCAGGATCAACAGGCCGACGCCCTGCCCCAGGCTGAAGCGCTCCTTGAACACCAGCACGCTGGCCACCAGCAACAACACCGGGCCCATCTGCACCACCAGCTGCGTGGTGCCAGCGCTGAGCTGCTTCAGGCCGAACAGGTACAGCACGTAGTTGCCGAGCAGGCCGAACACCGCGACCACCAGCAGGCCCTTGCCCCTGGCCGGCAACTTGCCCACGGCCGGCAAACGCCGCTGCATCGCCAGCCAGGCGAACAGCAAACCACCGGACACCATCAGGCGGTACCAGGTGACGGTCACCGGGTCCATCACCTGCAGCACTTGCTTGAGCTTGATGGGCAGGATGCCCCAGAGCAGCGCGGTAAGCAGTGCCAGGAACAGGCCATAGCCCCAGCGGCCGGATGTTGTGTGCATAAAGTCCTCGATCGAGCCCGTGGTGGGGGTAGGCTGGATTCTAAGGGCTTGAGGGAAAACTGCCGGGAAAAGAATTCATCAGTTCATTCCCCGGCGGCATGCAGGCTTACTTCTTGTGCTTGGCGAACGCCGCTTCCAGCGCCTCGTTGATGGTGCGCAGCACCTTCACCCGGGCCCAGCGCTTGTCATTGGCTTCAATCAATGTCCATGGCGCGATCTCGCTGCTGGTGCGGTCGACCATGTCGCCCACCGCATCGACGTACAGGTCCCACTTGTCGCGGTTGCGCCAGTCGTCCTCGGTGATCTTGTAGCGCTTGAACGGGATCTGCTCACGCTCCTCGAAGCGCTCCAGCTGGGTCTGCTGGTCGATCGCCAGCCAGAACTTGACCACCACCACGCCGGCGTTCACCAACTGCTCCTCGAAGTCGTTGATTTCACTGTAGGCGCGCATCCAGTCATTGGGCGTGCAGAAGCCCTCGACCCGCTCGACCAGCACCCGCCCGTACCACGAGCGGTCGAAGATGGTGAACTTGCCGCGTGCCGGGATGTGCCGCCAGAAGCGCCACAGGTAGGGCTGCGCACGCTCCTCCTCGGTGGGCGCGGCAATCGGCACGATGCGGTACTGGCGCGGGTCCAGCGCGGCCGCCACGCGGCGGATGGCGCCGCCCTTGCCAGCGGCATCGTTGCCTTCGAAGGCCGCCACCAGGGCATGCCGGCGCATGTGCTTGTGGCGCAGCAAGCCGGCCAGGCGCGCCTGTTCGGTCACCAGTTGCTCCTGGTAGTCCTGCTTGTCCAGGCGCAGGGTCATGTCCAGCGCGCCAAGCAGGTTGCGCTGGTCGATGCTGCGGCCCAGCGGGGCGATGTTGCCCTGGTGCTTGCCCTTGGGGTTGACCGCCAGCGCCGCCTGCAGGCTGTCCAGCAGGATGCGCCCGACCGCCAGGCTGCGGTAGTGCGGGTCGGCGCCTTCGACGATGTGCCAGGGCGCGTAGTCGCGGCTGGTGCGGCGCAGCACGCGCTCGCCGAAGCGCACGAAACGGTCGTAGGTTTCCGATTGCTGCCAGTCCAGCGGGCTGATCCGCCAGCTGTGCAGCGGGTCGTCCTTGAGCGCCTTGAGGCGCGCCTTCATCTGTTTCTTGGACAGGTGGAACCAGAACTTGATGATCAGCGCGCCTTCATCGCAGAGCATCTGCTCCAGGCGCTCGGCACCGGCGATGGCCTGGTCGAGCACGGCATCCTTGAACACCCCGTGCACCCGCCCCTGGAGCATCTGGCTGTACCAGTTGCCGAAGAACACGCCCATCCGCCCTTTCGGCGGCAGGGCGCGCCAGTAGCGCCAGGCCGGGGGCCGGGCCAGTTCTTCGTCGGTCTGCTGGTCGAAGGTGAGCACATCGATCATGCGCGGGTCCATCCACTCGTTCAGCAGCTTGACCGTCTCGCCCTTGCCGGCGCCTTCGATGCCGTTGATCAGCACGATCACCGGGAACCGCGCCTGCTGCTTGAGTTCGTACTGGGCTTCGAGCAGCGCCTCGCGCAGGGCGGGCACTTCGGCCTCGTAGGTTTCCTTGTCGATGCTGTGACCGATTTCCGCGGATTCGAACATGCTGGGCTCCTTCATTGGATTAGCAAGACTAGCGGATTTTCCTCGGGGGCTGTAAAGGCCCAATCGCCGGCAAGCCGGCTCCCACAAGGTTCGGCAGGTTCCTGGTGGGAGCCGGCTTGCCGGCGATTGGGCCATTACTGGCACAGCGCAAATCCGGCAGATGGCATAAAATCCGCACATCCGCTGCAACCGAGCCAACCATGTCCACCCTTCTGCAACACGCCCAGATCGACTGGGACGACCAGGGCCGCCCCCATTCGCGGCAATACGACGACGTCTATTTCGCGGTCAACGAAGGCATCGAGGAAACCCAGCACGTGTTCCTCGGCCAGACCCGCCTGGCCGAGCGCTTTGCCAACCTGGCGCCGCACACCTGCGTGGTGATCGGCGAAACCGGTTTTGGCACCGGCATGAATTTCTTCTGCGCCTGGCAGCTGTTCGAGCAGCACGCGCACAGCGATGCGCGCCTGCACTTCGTCAGCGTCGAAAAATACCCCCTCGGCCACGCCGACATGGCCCGCGCCGTTCGCCTGTGGCCAGAGCTTGCCGCCTACACCGAGCCGCTGCTGGCGCAGTACGTGGCGGTGCACCCGGGCTTCCAGCAATTCGCCTTCGCCGAAGGCCGGGTCACCCTCACCCTGTTGATCGGCGATGTGCTGGAACAGCTGCCGCAACTCGATGCGCAGATCGACGTGTGGTTCCTCGACGGCTTCGCCCCCGCCAAGAACCCCGACATGTGGACACCGGAGCTGTTCGCGCAGCTGGCGCGGCTGTCGCACCCGGGCACTGTGCTGGGCACCTTCACCACCACCGGCTGGGTACGCCGCAGCCTGGTCGAGGCGGGCTTTGCCATGAAGAAGGTGCCGGGCATCGGCAAGAAGTGGGAGGTGATGAGCGGCGCCTACGTCGGCCCCCTCCCCGGCCCCGGCGCCCCCTGGTACGCGCGCCCTGCCCCATTGCCAGGCCCGCGCCAGGCACTGGTGATCGGCGCCGGGCTCGCCGGCAGCGCCACGGCCGCCAGCCTGGCCCGCCGTGGCTGGCAGGTCACCGTGCTGGAGCGCCACGCCGCCCCTGCCCAGGAAGCCTCGGGCAACCCGCAAGGGGTGCTGTACCTGAAGCTGTCGGCCCATGGCACGGCGCTGTCGCAGATGATCCTGTCCGGCTTCGGCTACACCCGCCGCCAGCTCGAACGCTTGCCCAAAGGCCAGGACTGGGACGCCTGCGGTGTGCTGCAACTGGCCTTCGACAGCAAGGAAGCCGAGCGCCAGGCCAAGCTCGCCGAGGCTTTCGACAGCGGCCTGCTGCGCACGCTGGAGCAGGCTGAAGCCGAGGCGATTGCCGGTGTGGCGCTGCCTGCAGGCGGGCTGTTCTATCCGCAGGGCGGCTGGGTGCATCCGCCGGCCTTGTGCCAGGCACAACTGCAGCACCCGAACATTCAGGTACGCCTCCATCAAGACGTGCTCGAGCTGCGCAAGGTCGACGGCCTCTGGCAAGCCTGGGAGGGCGAACAGCTGCTGGCCAGCGCGCCACTGGTGGTGCTCGCCGGTGCCGCCGATGTGCGGCGCTTCGAGCCGTGCGCGGCATTGCCGCTCAAGCGCATCCGCGGGCAGATCACCCGCTTGCCGGCCACTGCGGCAAGCCGCGCACTGCGCACCGTGGTCTGCGCCGAGGGCTATGTGGCGCCGCCACGGGGCGACGAACACACCCTGGGCGCCAGCTTCGACTTCCACAGCGACGACCTGACGCCGACCGTGGCCGAGCACCAGGGCAACCTGGCGATGCTCGACGAAATCTCCCTCGACCTGGCCGAGCGGCTGGGCACGGCGTCACTAGCACCCGAACAGCTCCAGGGGCGCGCGGCGTTTCGCTGCACCAGCCCGGACTACCTGCCGATCGTCGGCCCGCTCGCCGACGCCGGCGCCTTTGCCGAGGCCTATGCCGCGCTGGCCAAGGATGCACGGCAGGTGCCCGAGGTGCCGTGCCCGTGGCTGGAGGGTTTGTATGTGAACAGCGGGCATGGCTCGCGGGGGCTGATCACGGCGCCGTTGGCCGGCGAGCTGATCGCGGCGTGGGCCAGTGCCGAGCCGTTGCCGCTGCCCCGCGCGGTGGCCGAGGCGTGCCACCCGAACCGCTTTGCGCTGCGCAAGTTGATTCGCGGTAAGTGAACGGGGCTGCTTGGCAGCCCAATCGCCGGCAAGCCGGCTCCCACAGCGGTTCCATATGCCTGTGGAGACCCCTGTGGGAGCCGGCTTGCCGGCGATTGGGCGGCAGCGCGGCCCCTTCCATATAACAGATCGATCTAAAACTCTCGCAATTCACCCAGGTCAGTTCCTTACACGTGCCCTAATCCGGGGCACTGATTCCCCAACGGAAAAACCGGTAAGGACCTATGTGCGGATTAGCAGGAGAGTTGCGTTTCACCCCCATCGACCAAGCCCCTCGCCCGGCGGACCTCGCCGCGGTAGAGCGCATCACCCATCACCTGGCCCCTCGCGGCCCGGATGCCTGGGGCTTCCATAGCCAGGGCCCGATCGCGCTCGGCCATCGACGGCTGAAGATCATGGATTTGTCCGACGGCTCGGCGCAGCCGATGGTCGACAACCCCCTGGGCCTGGCCCTGGCCTTCAACGGCGCCATCTACAACTTCCCAGAGCTGCGCCAGGAGCTGCAGGAGCTGGGCTACAGCTTCTGCTCCGACGGTGACACCGAGGTGCTGCTCAAGGGCTACCACGCCTGGGGCGCGGCCTTGCTGCCCAAGCTCAACGGCATGTTCGCCCTGGCCATCTGGGAGCGCGACAACCAGCGCCTGTTCCTGGCCCGCGACCGCCTGGGCGTCAAACCCCTGTACCTGTCGCGCAACGGCGAGCGGCTGCGCTTTGCCTCGACCCTGCCGGCGTTGCTCAAGGGTGGCGACATCGACCCGATGATCGACCCGGTGGCGCTCAACCACTACCTCAACTTCCACGCCGTGGTGCCCGCGCCGCGCACCTTGCTGGCCAATGTGCAAAAGCTCGAGCCCGGTACCTGGATGCGCATCGACCGCCATGGTGAAGTCGAGCGCCAGACCTGGTGGCAGCTGCACTACGGCCCCCACCCGGACGAACGCGACCTCGACCTGGAAGGCTGGACCACCCGCGTGCTCGACGCCACCCGCGACGCCGTGGCGATCCGCCAGCGCGCCGCCGTGGACGTTGGCGTGCTGCTCTCCGGCGGTGTCGACTCGAGCCTGTTGGTCGGCCTGCTGCGCGAAGTCGGCGTGGATGACCTGTCGACGTTCTCGATCGGCTTCGAGGATGCCGGCGGCGAACGCGGCGACGAGTTCCAGTACTCCGACCTGATCGCCCGCCACTACGGCACCCGCCACCACAAGCTGCGCATCGCCGAAAGTGAAATCATCGACCAGCTGCCGGCTGCCTTCCGCGCCATGAGCGAACCGATGGTCAGCCACGACTGCATCGCCTTCTACCTGCTCTCGCGGGAAGTGGCCAAGCACTGCAAGGGCGTGCAAAGCGGCCAGGGCGCCGACGAGCTGTTCGCCGGCTACCACTGGTACCCGCAGGTGGACGGCGCCGAAGACGCCTTTGGCGCCTACCGCGCGGCCTTCTTCGACCGCAGCCACGACGAATACCGCGACACCGTGCAAGCGCCGTGGCTGCTGGAAACCGACGCCGCCGGCGATTTCGTCCGCGAGCATTTCGCCCGCCCCGGTGCGCCGGATGCCGTGGACAAGGCGCTGCGCCTGGACAGCACGGTGATGCTGGTCGACGACCCGGTCAAACGGGTCGACAACATGACCATGGCCTGGGGCCTGGAGGCGCGCACGCCGTTCCTCGACTATCGCCTGGTGGAGCTGTCGGCGCGCATTCCAGCCCGCTTCAAGCTGCCCGATGGCGGCAAGCAGGTGCTCAAGCAGGCCGCACGGCGGGTGATCCCCCACGAGGTGATCGACCGCAAGAAAGGCTACTTCCCGGTCCCCGGCCTCAAGCACTTGCAAGGCGCCACGCTGGACTGGGTGCGCGAGCTGCTGACCGACCCAAGCCAAGATCGCGGGCTGTTCAACCCGGCCATGCTCGACCGCCTGCTGAGCAACCCGCACGGCCAGCTCACCCCACTGCGCGGCTCCAAGCTGTGGCAGCTGGCGGCGCTGAACCTGTGGCTCAGCGAACAAGGAATCTGACCGATGAAAGCCCATGAAATCGCTTACGGCCAGCGCCTGCTGCGTGGCCAGGCGCCGTCCTACGAGCGCCTGCAGGCGCGCCTGGCCGGCGACGGCAGCGAGCCCCACGACCAGCCGCGTGCCCTGCACTGCGGCTGGGGCCGCCTGCTGATCGGGCACACCTACCCGGACCCGGCGAGCCTGGCCGAGGCGCTGCAGCAAGAGCAACCCGGCGAGCGCGACATTGCCCTGTACGTGGCGGCCCCCCAGCAACTGCTGGCCCAGGCGCCGCACCAGCTGTTTCTCGACCCCTCCGATACCCTGCGCCTGTGGTTCACCGACTACCGCCAGGCGCAGCGGGTGTTCCGCGGCTTTCGCATCCGCCGCGCGCAGGCCGAGGCCGACTGGCAGGCCATCAACGGCCTGTACCAGGCCCGCGGCATGCTGCCGGTGCAGCCCGAGCTGCTCACCCCACGCCACCTAGGCGGGCCGGTGTACTGGCTGGCCGAGGATGAAGACAGCGGTGCGGTGATCGGCAGCGTGATGGGCCTGAACCACAGCAAGGCATTCGACGACCCGGAACACGGCAGCAGCCTGTGGTGCCTGGCCGTGGACCCGCAGTGCACCCGCCCGGGCGTCGGCGAAGTGCTGGTGCGCCATTTGATCGAACACTTCATGAGCCGTGGCCTGGCCTACCTCGACCTGTCGGTGCTGCACGACAACCGCCAGGCCAAGCGCCTGTACAAGAAGCTCGGCTTTCGCGACCTGCCGACCTTCGCCGTCAAGCGCAAGAACGGCATCAACCAGCAACTGTTTCTCGGCCCGGGCCCTGAGGCCACGCTCAACCCCTATGCCCGCATCATCGTCGACGAAGCCTACCGGCGCGGCATCGAGGTGCAGGTCGACGACGCCGCCGGCGGCTTGTTCACCCTGAGCCTGGGCGGGCGCCGGGTGCGTTGCCGCGAATCGCTCAGCGACCTGACCAGCGCGGTCAGCATGACCCTCTGCCAGGACAAGCGCCTGACCCAGCAAACCCTGCATGCGGCCGGCCTGCAGGTGCCGATGCAGCAACTGGCCGGCAATGCCGACGACAACCTGGCCTTTCTCGACGAGCATGGCGCGGTGGTGGTCAAGCCGGTGGATGGCGAACAGGGCCAGGGCGTGGCGGTGAACCTCACGAGCTATGACGAAGTCAGCCAGGCCATCGACCAGGCCCGGCGCTTCGACAGCCGGGTGCTGCTGGAGAGCTTCCACCCAGGCCATGACCTGCGCATCGTGGTAATCGGCTACGAGGTGGTGGCCGCCGCCATCCGCCACCCGGCCCAGGTGGTGGGCGACGGCAAGCACAGCGTCAAGGCGCTGATCGACGCCCAGAGCCGCCGCCGCCAGGCCGCCACCGGCGGCGAAAGCCGCATCCCGCTGGACGACGAGACCGAGCGCACGCTGCGTGATGCTGGCTTCGACTACGCCAGCGTGCTCCCCGCCGGCCAGCGCCTGGCCGTGCGCCGCACCGCCAACCTGCATACCGGCGGCACCTTGGAAGACGTGACCGAACGCCTGCACCCGGTGCTGGCCGACGCCGCCGTGCGGGCGGCCCGGGCGCTGGAGATTCCGGTGGTGGGGCTGGACCTGATGGTGCGCGATGCCGAAAGCCCGGACTACGTGATCATCGAAGCCAATGAGCGGGCCGGGCTGGCCAACCACGAACCGCAACCTACCGCCGAACGCTTCGTCGACCTGCTGTTCCCCCATAGCCGGCCGTTGGCGTGATCTTCACTGGCCCTATCGCCGCCACAAAGGCCCCGCCCAACCCTGTGGGAGCCGGCTTGCCGGCGATAGGGCCAACGCTGAACCAAGGAGTACCCATGCCTGAACACCTCCCCGAACCCGACCTCGACTACCTCAAGCGCGTGCTCCTGGAGATGCTCGCGATCCCCAGCCCCACCGGCTTCACCGACACCATCGTGCGCTACGTGGCCGAACGCCTGGACGAACTCGGCATCCCCTTCGAGCTGACCCGGCGCGGCACCATCCGCGCCACCCTCAAGGGCCGGCAGAGCTCGCCCGACCGCGCCGTCTCGGCCCACCTCGACACCATCGGCGCCAGCGTGCGCCAGGTGCAGGACAACGGCCGGCTGGCCCTGGCGGCGGTGGGCTGCTGGTCGAGCCGCTTCGCCGAAGGCAGCCGGGTCAGCGTGTTCACCGACACCGGCGTGTACCGCGGCAGCGTGCTGCCGCTGATGGCCAGCGGGCACGCCTTCAACACCGCCATCGACCAGATGCCGATCAGCTGGGAACACGTGGAAGTGCGCCTGGATGCCTACTGCACCACCCGCGCCGACTGCGAGGCGCTGGGCATCGCCGTCGGCGATTTCGTCGCCTTCGACCCGTTGCCGGAGTTCACCGAAAGCGGCCATATCAGCGCCCGCCACCTGGACGACAAGGCCGGCGTGGCGGCCTTGCTGGCAGCGCTCAAGGCGGTGGTGGAAAGTGGCCGCCAGCCGCTGATCGACTGCCACCCGCTGTTCACCATCACCGAGGAAACCGGCTCTGGCGCTGCCGCCGCCCTGCCCTGGGACGTCAGCGAATTCGTCGGCATCGACATCGCCCCGGTGGCGCCCGGCCAGGCCTCCAGCGAACACGCGGTGAGCGTGGCGATGCAGGACTCCTCCGGCCCCTATGACTACCACCTGTCGCGCCACCTGCTGAAGCTCGCGGGCGACCAGGACCTGCCGGTACGCCGCGACGTGTTCCGCTACTACTTCAGCGACGCCCATTCGGCCGTGACCGCCGGCCACGACATCCGCACCGCGCTGGTGGCGTTCGGCTGCGACGCCACCCACGGCTACGAGCGCACCCACATCGACAGCCTGGCCGCGCTCAGCCGCCTGCTGTCGGGCTACCTGCTGAGCCCGCCGGTGTTCGCCAGCGATTCGAACCCGGCCAATGCCTCGCTCGAGCGCTTCAGCCACCAGCTCGAACACGATGCGCAGATGGAGAGCGACACCCGGGTGCCGGCCGTCGACAGCCTGGTGGGGAACAAGGGATGAGCAAGGGGTACCGGGTTTGGCGTAGCATTGGCCGATTCTTCCACGAAGCCGAACGCTGCCATGCTGATCCCTTATGACCAACTGCAAGCCGAAACCCTGACCCGCCTGATCGAGGATTTCGTCACCCGCGACGGCACCGACAATGGCGACGACACGCCGCTGGAAACCCGCGTGCTGCGGGTGCGCCAGGCGTTGGCCAAGGGCCAGGCGTTCATCCTCTTCGACCTGGAGAGCCAGCAGTGCCAGCTGCTGGCCAAGCATGATGTGCCGCGCGAGTTGCTCGACTGATCAGTGCCGGCCCTTTCGCTCCCACAGGCACCCCACTGCCCTCAAATGCAGCGGTGAACCTGTGGGAGCCGGCTTGCCGGCGATGGCGCCATCACTGACACACCTAGCCCGGCTTGCGCCCCTCCCCCGCCTTGATCCGCTTGTACACCTCGGCCCGATGCACCGACACGTCGCGCGGCGCACTGACGCCGAAGCGCACCATGCCATCGCGGGTTTCCACCACCTTGATCTGGATGTCGTCACCGATGGTGATGACCTCCCCCACTTCGCGCCCTATGACCAACATGCTGCACCCTCCGGCAACAGGAAAAACCGGAGATTGCATGGGTAAATTCCGCAACTCAACGCCTCCAGGGAAATCCAGAAGCGCCCTACGCGCGCGGGTAAAATTCCCTACAGACGCTTCCTGCAATCAGCGTGTTTGCGCCTTGGCGCGCATCTTCACGGCCATGTCCGCCATCTCGTCGTACAGCTTCTCCGGCGCCTGCCGCTTGAGCTGCCACGCCTGGCGCCCGGCCTCGTGGGGCAGGATCAGGAACTCGCCCGCCGCCACCTGCTGGTGAATGTAATCGGCGATATCCGCCGCGCTGATGGGCGAGCCTTCGAGCAGTTTGCCAACCTGGGCCTTCATCGCCGGGTTCGGGCCGCGGAACGAGTCGAGCAGGTTGGTCTGGAAGAACGACGGGCACACCACATGCACCGCCACTTCCACCTGGCGCAGCTCCACCAGCAGGCTTTCCGACAGCGCCAGCACGCCGGCCTTGGCCACGTTGTAGTTGCTCATGCCCGGCCCCTGCATCAACGCGGCCATGGACGCCACGTTGACGATGCGCCCTTTGCTGCGCTCGAGCAGCGCCAGGAAGGCCTTGCAGCCCTTGACCACGCCCATCAGGTTGACCGCGATCTGCCAGTCCCAGTCCTCCAGCGACAGCTCGGCGAAGAACCCGCCCGAGGCAACGCCGGCGTTGTTGACGATCACATCGATGCCGCCGAACTTCTCCTCGCAGGCCTGGGCCAGGGCCGTGAGCTGGCTGTAGTCGCGCACATCGCAGCGCTGCACGAAGCCCTCGCCGCCTGCTTGGCGCACAAGCTCCAGGGTGTCGCGCAGGCCAGGCTCGTTGACGTCGGCCAGCGCCAGGCGCCAGCCCTCGCGCGCCCAGCGCAGGGCGATCTCGCGGCCAAGGCCGGACCCGGCGCCGGTGATCATGATGCGGTTGTGCATGGTGGCAAGCCTTGTGCTGATGGGTTGTCAGGCCAGTCTAATCAAGGCGTTGGCGCGTGGCAGGGTCCATCAGGGTAGTGAATGGGCGAGCATGACCTGGCGGTCAGTGCCTTGCCGATGGAATCTTTCGCAAGCGGCACCGGTCCGAATTACAAGAGGCCAGTTGTACGAGGCCCTGCCCCCCCACCACGCAAGGACTTCGCCCATGACCACGATCCTCATCATCATCCTGATCCTGCTGCTGATCGGCGGCTTGCCGGTCTTCCCCCACTCGCGCAGCTGGGGCTACGGCCCATCCGGCATCGTCGGCGTGGTGCTGGTGGTGCTGTTGGTCCTGTTGTTGCTCGGCCGCATATGACCGAGGGCAGGCCTGGGCTGGCTCACCGCTGGCCAGCCCAGGTCAGCCCATCGGCTTGGCCGGCTTTTGCCGCAAGTTGGTCTGATAGCGCCGCACGCGTACCTCAAGGCAGATGACCGCATTGATCAACTCGCGCAACTTGCAGGCCACTTCGGCGTTCACCTGCGACACCTCTTGGCAAACGGCTTCGAGCCCCTCGCAGGCATCCATCACCTCCTGCGCACGAATCATCCTGACCGCCCCCTTGATCCGGTGCGCCATGGCCGCCAGGCCCACCAGGTCACGCCGGGCCAGGTACTGACGCAAGCGGCGCAGGTCATCGCGGTTGACCCGCAACAGTTCCTGCAGCAGCGTGCCCAGCACGCGCCGGTCCCCTCCTGTCAGCCGCCTCAACTCATCAAGGTCGAAACCCAGGCCCTCGGCCCGTGCCGCCACGTTGCGCTGCGGCGGGCGCCTCAGCTTGGCCAAAGGCGGTGGCTTGAAGCAGCACACGTCCATGCCTGCCCCCAGACAGCATTGTTCACTCAAATCACGCCGTTGCGGCGCGCGAAGTCGGCCAGGTCGATCAGCGAGGCCACCTTGAGCTTCTCGATCAGGCGGGCCTTGTAGGTGCTGATGGTCTTGTTGCTCAGCAGCATGGCCTCGCCGATCGCCTTGTTGCTCATGCCCTTGGCCAATTGCTGCAGGATCACCAGTTCGCGGTCGCTCAAGCGGGCGATGCTTTGCGCCTCGTCGTCCTCGAGCTCGCGGCGGTTGACCGTGCTCAGCGCCACCGCCGGGAAGAAGGTGTAGCCCGAAAGCACCGCCACCACGGCCTTGCTCAGGGCAACCAGGTCGTCGGTCTTGGAGACGAAGCCCGAGGCGCCGGCCTTCATGCAGCGCAGCGAATAGTTCTCGGCCGGCTGCGAGGTCAGCACCAGCAGCTTGCAAGGCCGCTCCAGCCCCTTGATCCGGCTGATCACCTCCAGGCCGTCCAGGCCTGGGATGAGCAGGTCGAGAATGACGATGTCGGGGCTGCATTCGCGGGCCAGGCGCACGGCATCGACGCCATTGTCAGCCTGGCCGACCACCTCATGCTGGTCCTGGCGCAGTTGCATGCACACGCTGGCGCGTATGAAGGGGTGATCATCGACGACCAGGACCTTGGACATGGGCACCCCTCAGCCGCCGATCGCCAGTTCACGCCGGCGATCGCCCTCGATCAGCTCGAACTGGTAGGCCCAGCCGGCCTGGCGCGGGAACACCCGGTCGCGGCCCGGCAGCAGGTGGTGCTTGGTGGTGGTGTCGCAGCGCTGGCCATCGTTGCTGCAATGGCGAACGTGGTCGAGGATCACCGTGCTGTTGCCGCTGTTGCGCACGGAGAACTGCGCCGGCTGCTCGTCGATCGGGGTGTCGAAACGCATCTGGTTGGGCCGCACGAACAACAGCGTGCCATAGCCGGCCAGCAGGTTGACGCCGGCCTTGAGCCCTTCGCGGTACTCCTCGGCCTGCGCCTCGGAGAGGTTGAAGCCGTCCTGGGTTTCCGGGAGCACGGGCACGAAGCGCAGGCGGAAGTAGCGCTCGGCCTGCCGGTCGCCGCGGTACAGCAGGCGTACCGCCTGCATACCCTTGGCCGGCACGATCAGCCGTGCCGGGCTCGCCACCACGCCACGCTCGGCCAGGGGCAGGCTCTCCTGGTCGATTTCCCGCGGGTTGCCCTCGCGGTCGTAGACCAGCTCGGCAACGCTGACCTTGACGAAGGCAGTGGTATCGCCACCATTGCGCACGCGCTTGAGCAGGGTGCTCTTGCCTGCGCCGAGGTAGTCATACAGCGCACCCACATTGATTTCGGGCGCGGCCAGGGTAATCGAGGGCAACCACAGCAGAACAGCGATCATGCAACGGGCATTCATTTCAAGCCTCCAGCGAGAACGAGTGATGTCATATTGATATTATCGAGTGAATTCGCCCGAGTGTCCCTTGCGCACCAGTAGGAAAAGTCGCCCACGCGAGTAGGACGGATCCCAAACTGCCCCTCACATCTCGGCATCGAACACCACCGTCACATCACCGCGGTACGTACTGCCCGGGTGCTCGAGCATCTCTTGCACATGCTCGCGCTCCACCTCGAAGTTCAGCTGCCCGGCACGGTTGAACACGGTCGCCACCGCCTCGAACGACAGCGCCGAGCCACGTCCGGTGGGCAGGTCGAGCTTGCGTACGTCATTGCCGGCGTGGCGCACGCCATTGGGCATGCTCACCCCCACCTTGACCGGCACCTCGTGGTTGGCCGCATTGCGGATCCCGCAGCGCTCGCCCACCGGGTACTGGCACATCTTGTAGGCGGTGAACGGCCCGCTCGACCAGATCTGGAACAACAGATCGCGCGACAAGCGCTGCGGCGGCTGCCCACGCGACAGCCAGCCTGACCAGCCGCCAGGCGGCTCGAGCACCGCACGTTCCGAGCCAGGGGGGAAGTCGATGACGAAGGCATGCTGCACGTCCAGCTCGAAGTTCAGGGTCATGCTGTTGGTGTTGAGGCTTTCGACGTTGTTGCCGAAATCGAAGTCCATGCCCGCACCGACCGTATAGGTTTCGCTGCCCAGGTACAGGCCAGGCTTCATGGCCAGGGGCGAAGGCATGCTCAGGCGGTAGGCCACTGCCAGATCGCTCACGTAGGTGCGCACGGTTTCGCCGTAAGCAGCATCGGTGGCGTGCGAGGTACAGGGCTGGGGTTGTTGCGGGGTGCGCACATCCCACAGGTACATGGTCCAACCCACATTGGTCCAGTAGGTGACCTTGTAGGTACAGCCACCTTGGGGGTAGCGCGTGAATACCGGGTTCTTCTCGCTCGCCTCGTACACCCTCTGGCTGACGGACAGGATCTCGAAGGTCATCGGATACGAGTCGCCTGTCTGCGGGTTGGTCACCAGGATCGTGCGCCGGCCCGGCAACTTGACGTAGTACTGGTCACGCAGGTCCGGCGCATGGGCGATCGAAGTTTTCATATAGGAGACCGGCAGGCCGACCGTCTGCACACCCATGCAGTGGGTTGGCCACTGGCCACAAAAGCCTGCCTGGCGCGTGGTGTTCTCGAACCGGCCACTGGCTTCGCCGCGGTACTTGGCGGTGAAGGTGACCTGCGCCGCGTCGGCTGGCAGCAGCGCCGACAGGCCGAGCAAGGCCAGGAGCCAGCGCGCCAGGCGCGGGCGTGGTACAGGTACAGCGGGCATCGGCAGGTTCCTTGTGTGTGCGATGGCGTGCGGGGCCTGGCCCGGCACTGGCCGGGCGCCAACGGTAAGCAGCCTCATCAGCTCTCCCCTCCCTCGCCGTTGGCCGCCGTGCTGGCCCAACCTTTGGGCACGCAGCGCAAGTCGCCGGCCAGCAGTACGTCGTCTTCGCGCTGCAGGCCCGCCGGGTCGAGTTTGAGCAGGCAGGCAGCGGCGCCGGCGCTGCGGATCTCCAGGGTCGGGGTGGATTCGCTCATTTCCACGGTGAAGTGCCCGTCCACCTCGCTGACCCCGCGGCTGGCGTGGTTCATCACCAGCGCACCGCGCATGGGTTGCCCCTGGGCATCGAGCAGGCGCCCCAGCACGGTGACCGTGCGCATCACGTGCAGTTGGCGATACTCCACGCCGCCGCGGTTGAGGTGGTAGTCGACGCTCGAGGGCTGGATCACCGCCGCCGTGCTCTCGCCTTCTTCGAAGTCGAACTGCACATGGCCCGATTTGAACGCGGTGACCGGGATGATGTTGCGCCCTGGATGCAGTCGTGCGCTGCTTCCCAAGTGGTCATCGGCACGCAGGCGCAGGTCGGGCAAGTCGGTGTCGACGTCGACGATCAGGCCGGCTTCGTGGGGCAGGTACTGGCCGCTCATGGCCACCTTGCCAGCGCCGACCGCCACCATGCTTTCCAGGTTCAGCCCGCCACTGACCTCGCCGTTGTAGGACGACTGCTGGACATAGGCATCCCCATGCAGCAACGGGTTCTCGAAGTTGGCATGGCCCGCCAGGCCTGCGCCGTAGCGGTCCAGCGTGGTGGTGGCGGTGAGCGTTCGCAGCGCGCCGAGCTCGACGTCCTGCTGGTACGACACCGAGGCATTCTGGTCGCGGCCACCATCGCGCGAGGTGCGGCTGCCGACGCTCGCCGAAATGCGCTTGCCCGGCTCGCCCAGGCTCATGCTCAGGCTCAGGTTGACGCCGCGGCTGCGTTGCTCGTCGGTGGCACGGGTACCCGGCCGGTCGAACAGCGACAAGCGCCAGGTGGCATCGGAGCCGCCGAGCTTGCCGAAGTACGACCAGCCCACGTCATAGCTCATGCCGCTGGACTCGCCACTGCTGCGCGCCACCCGCACGGTCGCGGTGTGGCGTGAGTCCAGGCGCTGGTTCAGCGACAGCGAGGTCTGGCTGTTCTGCTGGCGGATCGGGCCGCCATCGAGGTCGCGCGCCGCTTCGATCCACGAGCGGTTGTGGCTGAGCACCAGCGACCCCAGGTCGTGGCTGAAGATGCCCTGCAGGTCGTATCCGGTGCCGTAGCCCTGGGTCTCGAAGACGTTGGCGTACAGCGTGGTGCGGTCGCGCGGGGTCCAGTCCAGCGAGGTGCCGTATTGCAGGCGATCGTCGATGCGCTGGGCCGAAAGCCCCAGCACGGCGCGCGGGTGCAGCAGGTAGTTGGCCATGAGGCCGGCGCTGAGGCTGTCCTGGTAATCGTCCTGCCAATTGTTCAGCAGGCTGTCCTGGCGCCCGAGGTAGGCGTTGTAGCGCCAGCGTGAATCGGTGGCGCTCCAGTTGGACGGTTTGTAGATGAATTCCTGGGTGCGTGAACTGACCTGGCCATCTTCGACCAGGCGCACCTCGACCTCGTAGATGCCGCCGGGCAGCACCCGCGTGTCCAGGGTCTGCAGGCCGGGTTGTACCGGCTGGCTGTTGATCAGCACGCCATTGCGGTAGATCTCCACCACGCCCGGGCGGTCCGGGGTGACGTAGATGGGGGTGGCGCTGGGGCTGGCGATGTCGATGGCAAGGCTGTCGCTGCTGCCGAACATCACGCCCAAGGTGGTATCCGGGCTGCTGCCGAATGAACGCGGCTGGCGCGCCAGGCCTTGAGCGGCCGGGGTGAAGTAGCCCAGGCGGTAGAAGTGGTCCTCGTGCAGCCGTTCGCTGTACAGCTGGTCGAGGCGGTAGCGGGTGCCCTGTTCGCTGTCGCTGCCGCGGTCGAGCTGGCCATCGGCGACGCCGGTCCAGTTGCCGAGGCTGGTCTGGCCTTGCAAGGCATAGCGGCCGCTGGTCTCGCGGCCATCGCCAACCAGGTTGAGCTGGTTGCGCAGCAGCAGGCCATGGCTGCCCTGTTCAGGCAGGCGGTGATAGCGGGCGGCAACGTCCTTGGCTTCGGCCTGGTCGGTGAGCACCGACAACTGCGAGTTGACCAGGCTGTAGTGCAAGGCACGCAAGCCATCGACGCAGTCGCTTTGGCAATCGCCCAACGGCCGGCCGTCAGCCAGCCGCTCCTGCCAGCGACGGCGCAGGCTTTCAGGCTCGGTGCTGTCCAGGGTTTCGGTGAATTCGAGCAGTTGCACGCGCTGGTCGCGCGACAGCACCACCATCGCGTCGCCCAGGTAGCGGCCATCGAGGTCGACCCGGACCGCCAGCGGCACCTCGAAAAAGTGCCCTTCGAATTCGCGCGGCAGGCCCTCGGCCTGAACCAGGCCGGGGACCACCGAGCGGGGTGCATCTGCCCACGCAGGCAAGGCAGCGGACAACGCGCCTACGCCAAACAAACCGCGCAGCGCAGCGATGAATGAGTTCTTGGTCATTTTCTTATTTGGCAGGCAGGCCCCACCTTCACCGCCGAGGCAAACCCCGGGGTGAAGGACGGGTAACACAACGAATGAAAGGTTGAGCCGTCGCAGGCCTTACGGCGCGGCGGTTTCGAACATCATGCTGACAAGGCCTTGGTAGCTGCCCGGTACATAGCCGGTGGAAGGTGCCGCTTGAGCGGCGATCTCGAAGCCAACCAGCGCGCCCGGTGCAGCCTGGGCTTGCGAGATCACTTCGGTGGGGGTAGTGGACAGGGTGGTGTCGGCCACTTTCACATCCAGGCCGATGCTGTTGACGCCACTGGTGATGGCTGCAGGCGACAGCAGGTAGGCCGAGATCGGGCCGATGGTGCTCTTGACCTGCAGCTGCTTGCTGACCGGTTGCAGTTCGCTGCGGAACGAGTTCCAGGCGAGTTCCTGCGGGTCGTTCATCCAGTTGCCGCCCACCGGCTCAACGTAGAAGCTGTCGGTCGGTACCTGGGCAGTGACTTGAACCTGCTTTTCGATGGGGTCAGCGGCATGGGCGGCGGCGGCGGTGAACAATGCCAGGGGAAGGGCCATGAAAAGACGTTTCACGAATAGATCTCCTTGAAAGGGGGTGTTGGTGCAACTGCGTTATTGCAGTTGGCAAGGCGAATTATTCGTGGTTGCCCAGGTGCGTTGAGTAAGACCGTTCCCAGCGAATGTAAGAAATTTCCCAAGCGATGCAAAATGCCACCACCCAGAAACGACAACGCCCCGGCAAGCCGGGGCGTGGTTCAGGTGCAGCCAGGTATCAGTGCGAAACCGCGCCACTGGCCCCAAGGCCGGTTTGCGAGCGGACGAACTGCGGGTAGAACAGCGCACGCTCGTCGTCGGCCGCCTTGGACTTGTCGGTGACCGAGAAGAACCAGATGCTGACGAAGGCGATGGCCATCGAGAACAGCGCCGGGTACTCGTAGGGGTAGATGGGCTTCTCGTGGCCGAGGATCTGCACCCAGATGGTCGGGCCGAGGATCATCAGCGTCACTGCACTGATCAGGCCCAGCCAGCCGCCGATCATGGCGCCGCGGGTGGTCAGTTTCTTCCAGTACATCGAAAGCAGCAGCACCGGGAAGTTGCAGCTGGCGGCGATGGAGAACGCCAGGCCCACCATGAAGGCGATGTTCTGCTTCTCGAACAGGATGCCCAGGCCGATCGCCAGCACGCCCAGGGCGACGGTGGTGATCTTCGACACGCGGATCTCGTCCTTGTCGTTGGCCTTGCCCTTGCGCCATACGCTGGCGTACAGGTCATGGGACACCGCCGAGGCACCGGCCAGGGTCAGGCCGGCCACCACCGCCAGGATGGTGGCGAAGGCCACCGCCGAGATGAAGCCGAGGAAGATGCTGCCACCCACGGCATCGGCCAGGTGCACCGCCGCCATGTTGTTGCCGCCCAGCAGGGCGCCGGCGGCGTCCTTGAAGTCCGGGTTGGTGCTGACCAGCAGGATCGCGCCGAAGCCGATGATGAAGGTCAGGATGTAGAAGTAGCCGATGAAGCCGGTGGCGTAGAGCACGCTCTTGCGCGCTTCCTTGGCGTCACTGACGGTGAAGAAGCGCATCAGGATGTGCGGTAGGCCAGCGGTACCGAACATCAGCGCCAGGCCCAGGGAGAAGGCCGAGATCGGGTCCTTGACCAGGCCGCCCGGGCTCATGATCGCCTCGCCCTTGGCGTGCACCTTGATTGCCTCGGAGAACAGCGTGTTGAAGTCGAAGCCCACGTGCTTCATCACCATCAGCGCCATGAAGCTGGCACCGGAGAGCAGCAGCACCGCCTTGATGATCTGCACCCAGGTGGTGGCCAGCATGCCGCCGAACAGTACGTACAGGCACATCAGGATGCCCACCAGGATCACCGCCACGTGGTAGTCCAGGCCGAACAGCAGCTCGATCAGCTTGCCGGCGCCGACCATCTGCGCGATCAGGTAGAAGGCCACCACCACCAGCGAGCCGGAGGCCGACAGGGTGCGGATTTCCTTTTGCCCGAGGCGGTACGAGGCCACGTCGGCAAAGGTGTACTTGCCCAGGTTGCGCAGGCGTTCGGCGATCAGGAAGAGGATGATCGGCCAGCCGACCAGAAAGCCGATCGAGTAGATCAGGCCGTCGTAGCCGGAGGTGAACACCAGCGCGGAAATACCCAGGAACGAGGCCGCCGACATGTAGTCGCCGGCAATTGCCAGGCCGTTCTGGAAACCGGTGATCTTGCCGCCGGCGGCGTAGTAGTCGGCGGCCGACTTGTTGCGCTTGGAGGCCCAGTAGGTGATGCCCAGGGTGAAGGCGACGAAGGCCACGAACATGGCGATCGCGGAGATGTTCAGCGGCTGTTTCTGCACCTCGCCGCTGATGGCATCGGCGGCCCACACGGCGGGTGCGAAAGCGCCGCAGGCCAGGACGGCCAGGGCTTTGGCGTGGCGAATCATTGTTGCGCCTCCTTCAGGATGGCCTTGTTCAGCTCATCGAATTCACCGTTGGCGCGGCGCACGTAGATGGCGGTCAGGACGAATGCCGAAACGATCAGGCCGACGCCCAGGGGAATGCCCCAGGTAATCGACGACTCGGGGCTGAGCTTGGCGCCCAGCAGATGAGGACCGTAGGCGATCAGGAGGATGAAGGCGCAGTAGAGGCCGAGCATGATCGCCGAGAGGACCCAGGCGAACCGTTCGCGTTTGCTGACCAGCTCCTTGAAACGGGGGCTGTTTTGTATCGAGAGGTAAATGCTGTCGTTCATTGTTTTTGTCCTAGCAGCACAGGTAGGGGATGGAACCCACACCGTCACTTTATGCTGCCGTTGAACGCCAACCAGACGACCTTAGTCTTAGATGCAACACTGTTTTACAGGATCAGTAACAAAGTAGCGGACAGTTTGGCCTTATCGCCGGCAAGCCGGCGCCCCCAATGTGGGAGCCGGCTTGCCGGCAATAAGGCCACACTGGCCCTCGAATCAATTACTTGCCCGTCCACTCCTTGACCCGGTCCGGGTGCTTGGCCACCCAGTCCTTGGCCGCCTGCTCAGGCTTGGCGCCATCCTGGATCGCCAGCATCACTTCGCCGATCTCATCCTTGGACTGCCACTGGAACTTCTTCAGGAACGCGGCAACTTCCGGCGCATCCTTGTCCAACTTTTTGCTGCCGATGTTGTTGACGGTTTCCGCCGCGCCATAAACCCCTTTAGGGTCATCCAGGAACTTCAACTTCCACTTGGCGAACATCCAGTGCGGCACCCAGCCGGTCACGGCAATCGACTGCTGCTTGGGGTAAGCGCGCCCAAGTTCGGCGGTCATGCCGGCGCCGGAGCTGGCCTGCAGTTTGTAGCCGGTGAGGTCGTAGTCCTTGATCGCCTGCTCGGTCTTGATCATCACGCCGGAGCCTGCGTCGATGCCGACGATCTTCTGCTTGAAGCTGTCGTCGGTCTTGAGGTCGGCGATGCTGGTGGCCTTGACGTACTCGGGGACGATCAGGCCGATCTTGGCGTCCTTGAAGTTGGGGCCGTAGTCGACCACCTTGTCCTTGTTCTTGGCCCAGTACTCGCCGTGGGTGACCGGCAACCACGCCGACAGCATGGCATCGAGCTTGCCGGTGGCCACGCCCTGCCACATGATCCCTGCGGCCACCGCCTGCAGCTTCACGTCATAGCCGAGCTTCTGCTTGATCACTTCGGCAGCCACGTTGGTGGTCGCCACGCTGTCGGCCCAACCATCCACGTAACCGATGCTTACCTCTTTGGCCATTGCCTGCGCAGTGCTCATGGCCAATACCAGGGCAGTACCCACCCCCAGGAAACGTCGCACTTTCTTCGTAGTCATCAAACCATCCCCTCGTCAGGTCTTGGAGATTGCATCATGTGCCTGCAACTTCGCTCGACCTGCTCCAGCTGCGACCTGTACCCAACCCATTGCGACAGCACTGTGCCATTAGCGGCACCCCGCCATTGGGTTCTGCGCGATCCTTGCATGCCAAAGGTTTGGCGCCGGGCTACTATCTACCGTTTTGCGCCTGACGATGGACCGCCCGATGCCAAACCCTGCCCGCCTGCTGTTGCCGCTCTACCTGCTCGCCTGCCTGCTCGCCCTGCTCGGGCTCGGGGCGCTCTGGTACGGGCTGGGCAAGCCCGTGCAGCTGCCCGACGCCGCCAGCCCAACGCACAAGCTGCAGTGCGCCTCGTACACCCCGTTCGACAAGGACCAGTCGCCCTACGACCAGCCCTTCCGCCTGCGCCCGGCACGCATGGACGCCGACCTTGCGCTGCTGGCCGAGCGATTCCAGTGCATCCGCACCTATTCGATGACCGGCCTTGAGGCAATCCCGGCGCTGGCGCGCAAGCACGGCCTGAAGGTGATGCTCGGCGCCTGGGTGAATGCCAACCCGGTCGATACCGACAAGGAAGTGCAGTTGCTGATCGACGCGGCCAATGCCAACCCGGACGTGGTCAGCGCGGTGATCGTCGGCAACGAGGCGCTGCTGCGCAAGGAAGTTACCGGCGAGCGCCTGGCCGCGCTGATCGGCCAGGTCAAGCGCCAGGTCCAGGTGCCGGTGACCTATGCCGATGTCTGGGAGTTCTGGCTGCAGCACCCACAGGTGGCGCCGGCGGTGGACTTCCTGACCATCCACCTGCTGCCCTACTGGGAAGACGACCCGCGCGGCATCGATGACGCCCTGGCGCATGTGGCCGAAGTGCACCAGGTGTTCGCCAACCGCTTCGCGCCCAAGGACATCTTCATCGGTGAAACCGGCTGGCCCAGCGAAGGCCGCCAGCGCGAAACCGCCATCCCCAGCCGGGCCAACGAAGCGCGTTTCGTGCGCGGCTTCGTCGCCATGGCCGAGGCCAACGGCTGGCACTACAACCTGATCGAAGCCTTCGACCAGCCCTGGAAGCGCGCCAATGAAGGGGCCGTGGGCGGCTACTGGGGGCTGTTCGATGCCGACCGGCAAGACAAGGGCGTGCTCGAAGGGCCGGTGAGCAACCTGCACTACTGGCCGCAGTGGTTGCTGGCCAGCGCGGCGCTGATGGCGGCCATGCTGGTGTTCGCCGGGCGCCCCGCCACGGCTGCAGGTGCCCTGCTGCTACCGCTGCTGGCGGCGTTTGGCGCAGCTTGCCTGGGGTTGTGGGGCGAGCTGATGCGCACCCATGCCCGCTTTGCCGGGGAATGGCTGTGGGCGGTGTCGCTGGCCGGGCTCAACCTGCTGGTGCTGGCCCACGCGGTGCTGGCCCTGGCGCGCCGTGCCGGCTGGCGCGAGCGGCTGTTCGCCGGCTTGCAGGCGCGTGCCGGGTGGCTGTTGCTGGCGGCAGGTTTTGCCGCGGCGGTGAGCATGCTGGCGATGGTGTTCGACCCGCGCTATCGCAGCTTCCCCAGCGCGGCGCTGGCCTTGCCGGCCGTGGTGTACCTGCTGCGGCCGGTGCCGGCGGCGCGCGCCGAGGTGGCATTGCTGGCGTTTATCGTGGGGGCTGGGGTGATGCCGCAGCTTTATCGGGAAGGCTTGGAGAATCAGCAGGCCTGGGGCTGGGCGCTGGTCAGTGTGCTGATGACTGCCGCCTTGTGGCGCAGCCTGCGATTGCGCAAGGCCTAGGCACCGCAGGCGAGGACTGCGTCCTCGATCGCCGGCAAGCCGGCTCCTACCCCTCTCAATGTGGGAGCCGGCTTGCCGGCGAATGGGCTGCAAAGCAGCCCCTCTCAGCCACGCCGCGGTTGCCGAACCAGGCGCAACCCCGCCAGCACCACCGCAAATACCGCAATGCTCGCGGTATACAAGACCAATGCCGGCACGCCGAACACCAGCCCCAGCACCGCCAACCACCAGCCGGCCCGGCCCGCCACCAGCTGCGCCAGCAAGGCCAGGCCCAACCCGGCCCAGGCCAGCACCTGGAAATGAATCCCCAGCCCCAGCAGCGCGCGCACCTGGCACTGCCAGTACTCCCCAGGCGCGCTACACAGCCCGACCCACTGGCCATCTTCCATCAAGCCATAGCGCACGCCATAACTGGCAGCGAGCCAAAGCGCCAGAAACAGCAGCAGCACAGCGGCCGGCAGCGAACGAGACATCCAGTTCTCCCAATGCGGTGAGCAAAAACAAACATGATCGCCCAAGCCCTGCACTAAGGCAAAATCATGGCCTTGCAGCTATGTTGCAGATAACCCGCACACCAAAGGCCAGCGCACTTGGCAACTTTGATGGCACACCGGTGGTCCTAGCCTGCGTATTGCACGACCTTGTTCCTTCTGGGGGATTACATGCTTCGATCTTGGCGCCTTGCCGCCCTTCTTGGCGGCCTGCTCATGGCTGCAGCCGCATCGGCGCGTGATATCGACGCCGCAAGCTACGGTTTCCCCTTGACCAACCCGTTCGAGGCGACCATCGCCACCACGCCGCCCGACCAGCGGCCGACGCTGCCCAGCGACGATGAAATCGACCAGTCCGACTACAGCCTCAACCTGCGCCCGGAGCGCGAATTCACCCTGCCCGACAACTTCTGGTCGGTGAAGAAGCTCAAGTACCGCCTGGCCCGCCAGGACCACGAGGCGCCGCTGATCTTCCTCATCGCCGGCACCGGCGCACCCTACTCCAGCAGCATCAACGAATACCTCAAGAAGCTGTTCTACCAGGCCGGTTTCCACGTGGTGCAGCTGTCGTCACCGACCAGCTGGGACTTCATGAGCGCCGCCTCGCGCTTCGCCACCCCCGGCATCAGCCAGGACGACGCCGAAGACATGTACCGGGTGATGCAGGCCGTGCGCGCCCAGCACCCGCGCCTGCCGATCAGCGAGTTCTACCTCACCGGCTACAGCCTCGGGGCGCTGGATGCGGCGTTCGTCAGCCGCCTGGACGAAACCCGGCGCAGCTTCAACTTCAAGCGCGTGCTGCTGCTCAACCCGCCGGTCAACCTGTACACCTCGATCAACAACCTCGACAAGCTGGTGCAGACCCAGGTCAAGGGCATCGACCGCAGCACCACCTTCTACGAGCTGATGCTCAACAAGCTCACCCGCTACTTCCAGGACAAGGGCTACATCGACCTCAACGACGCCCTGCTGTACGACTTCCAGCAGTCGCGCCAGCACCTGTCCAACGAGCAGATGGCGATGCTCATCGGCACCTCGTTCCGCTTCTCGGCGGCCGATATCGCCTTCACCTCCGACCTGATCAACCGCCGTGGCCTGATCATTCCGCCGAAGTTTCCGATCACCGAAGGCAGCAGCCTGACGCCGTTCTTCAAACGCGCCCTGCAGTGCGACTTCGACTGCTACCTGACCGAGCAGGTGATCCCGATGTGGCGCGCGCGCACCGACGGCAACAGCATCCTGCAGCTGGTCAACCAGGTGAGCCTGTACGCGCTGGAGGACTACCTGCGCGACAGCCCGAAGATCGCCGTGATGCACAACGCCGACGACGTCATCCTCGGCCCCGGCGATATCGGTTTCCTGCGCAAGGTGTTCGGCGATCGCCTGACCCTCTACCCCCATGGCGGCCATTGCGGCAACCTCAACTATCGCGTCAACAGCGACGCCATGCTGGAGTTCTTCCGTGGTTAACAAATGCCTCCTCGCCGCTGCCCTGCTGGTTGCCGGCAACGCCCTGGCCGCCGAAACCGCACCCCGCGCCAGCGTGATCGAAGCCGACCCGCAAGTGACCGCGCAGCCCCTGGCACCGGAGCCCGACGGCTTCATCGACCCACTGCGCGAACTGAAATTCAACCCAGGGCTGGACCAGCGCGAATTCGAGCGCTCGACCCTGGAAGCGCTGAACGTGTACGACCCGCTGGAGTCGATGAACCGGCGCATCTACCACTTCAACTACCGCCTCGACCAATGGGTGCTGCTGCCGCTGGTAAGCGGCTACCAGTACGTGACGCCAAGCTTCGTGCGCACTGGGGTGAGCAACTTCTTCAACAACCTGGGCGATGTGCCCAACCTGTTCAACAGCGTGCTGCAGCTCAAGGCCAAGCGCTCGGCGGAAATCACCGCGCGGTTGATGTTCAACACCATCATCGGCGTGGGCGGTTTGTGGGACCCGGCGACCAAGATGGGCCTGCCGCGCCAGAGCGAAGACTTCGGCCAGACCCTGGGCTTCTATGGTGTGCCGGAAGGGCCGTACATCATGCTGCCGGTGCTGGGGCCTTCGAACCTGCGCGACACCACCGGGGTGATGGTGGACTATGCCGGGGAACAGGCGATCAACTACCTGGGCGTGGCCGAAGCCAGTACCGACCACCCGGAGATCTTCCTGCTGCGGGCGGTGGACAAGCGCTATACCACCAAATTCCGCTATGGCCAGCTCAACTCACCGTTCGAGTACGAGAAGGTGCGGTATGTGTATACCCAGGCGCGCAAGTTGCAGATAGCCGAGTGATGTGCCGGCTTCGCCTGTAGGAGCGGCCTTGTGTCGCGAAAGGGTCGCGAAGCGGCCCCAGTTTCAATGCTGCTGCAAGGATTGCTGGGGCCGCTTCGCGCCCCTTTCGCGACACAAGGCCGCTCCTACAGCAGGCATCACAGCGCGGCTCAAATCCCCAGAAACTGCTCCAGCTCCCGGCGCTTGGCCAACGCATCGCGCCGCCCCAGCTCGATCAGCTCGCTGCAGTAGCTGGCCTCGAACAGCAGGTAGCTCAACACCCCCGCCCCACTGGTGCGCGTCGCCCCCGGCCCACGCAGGAACAGGCGCAACGCCGCCGGCAACTCACGCCGGTGGCGCGCCGCGATCTCGTCCAGCGGCTGGCTGGGCGCCACCACCAGCACCTCGATCGGCGCCAGGCCCAGGCGCCGGGCATCCAGGTGCGCGGGCAACAAGTGGCTGAGGTGATTGAGCCGCTGCAGCAGCTCGATGTCGTCTTCCAGGCTGTCGATGAAGGTGCTGTTGAGCATATGCCCGCCAATCTGCGCCAGGCTCGGTTGCTGGCCGCTGAACACGCGCTGGGATGGCGAGGGCGGCGCCGGCCGCTGCGGGTTGCCGCTGACCCCGACCACCAGCACGCGGCTGGCCCCCAGGTGCAGCGCCGGGCTGATCGGCGCCGACTGGCGCACCGCGCCGTCCCCGTAGTACTCATCGCCCAGGCGCACCGGCGCGAACAGCAGCGGAATCGCCGCGCTGGCCAGCAGGTGGTCGATGCTCAGCGGCGTGGGCACGCCGATACGCCGATGGCGCAACCAGGGGTCGATGGTGCCGCGGCCCTGGTAGAAGGTCACCGCCTGCCCGGATTCGTAGCCGAACGCGGTCACCGCCACCGCGCGCAGGTGCTCGGCGGCCAGGGCATGGCCGATGCCATCCAGGTCCAGGCGTGATTCCAGCAGCTGGCGCAGCGGGCTGCTGTCGAGCAAGGCGACCGGTGCGTGGCCGCCCAGGCCCAGCAGGCTGTGGCCGACGAAGCGGCTGGCCTGGCGGATCACCCCTGGCCAGTCGCTGCGCAGCACCAGGTGGCTGCGAAAGGCCTGCCAGAACTGGGTGAGCGCCTGCACCGACTCGCTGAAACGCGTGGCCCCGCTGGCCAGGGCCACGGCGTTGATGGCGCCGGCCGAGGTGCCGACGATGACCGGGAACGGGTTGGCCGCGCCAGGAGGCAGCAGGTCGGCGATGCCGGCCAGTACGCCGACCTGATAGGCGGCTCGGGCGCCGCCGCCGGAGAGGATCAGGCCGGTGGTTGGGGTCATCGATTCCTTCCTGGATTCAAGTGGTCAGCACCGGCCCTATCGCCGGCCCTGCAAACGCGCCCTCAGCGCTTTTTCTTGTCATACAGCCGCGGCGCACCCTCGGGCCGCGACTTGAAGCGCCGGTGCGCCCACAGATACTGCTCGGGGCACGCGCGCAGCACACCTTCGATCCACTGGTTGATGCGCAGGCAATCGGCCTCTTCGCTTTCACCGGGGAAGTCCTCGAGCGGCGGGTGGATCACCAGACGATAGCCGCTGCCATCCTCCAGGCGCTTCTGGGTGAAGGGGATGACCTGCGCCTTGCCCAGGCGGGCGAACTTGGTGGTGGCGGTGACCGTGGCTGCCGGGATGCCGAACAGCGGCACGAACAGGCTCTGCTTGGCGCCGTAGTCCTGGTCCGGTGCGTACCAGATGGCGCGGCCGGCGCGCAGCAGCTTGAGCATGCCGCGCACGTCCTCGCGCTCCACCGCCAGCGAATCGAGGTTGTGCCGCTCGCGGCCGCTGCGCTGGATGAAGTCGAACAGCGGGTTGCCGTGCTCGCGGTACATGCCGTCGATGGTGTGGGCCTGGCCCAGCAGCGCGGCGCCGATCTCCAGGGTGGTGAAGTGCACCGCCATGAGGATCGCGCCCTGCCCGGCCTGTTGCGCCGCCTGCAGGTGCTCGATGCCCTCGATGTGCGCCAGGCGTGCCAGCCTGGCCTTGGGCCACCACCAGCTCATGGCCATTTCGAAGAAGGCGATGCCGGTGGAGGCGAAGTTCGCCTTCAACAACCGGCGCCGTTCGTCGACGGACAGTTCCGGGAAGCACAGCTCCAGGTTGCGCGCAGCGATGCGCCGACGCTCGCCGGCCACGCGGTACATCAGCGCGCCCAGGGCACTGCCGAGCCACAGCAGGGCCCGGTACGGCAGCTGCACCACCAGCCACAGCAGGCCCAGGCCAAGCCACAGGCCCCAGAACCGTGGGTGCAGGAAATAGGGACGAAAACGCGGGCGTTCCATTGAAGCTTCCGGTAGGACAAAGGCCGAGCATTCTACATCGGATCTGCGCCGGTTGCGGCCAACCGGTCTTATCGTTATAAGTCAGGGCACTTTTTTCGCAACTTGCCGTCTATGCAGACCATGAGCCCAAACCACACACCCGACACCGCCTCCGTGTTCCAGCTCAAGGGCAGCATGCTCGCCATCACTGTGCTGGAACTGGGGCGCAACGACCTGCAAGCCCTCGACCGCCAACTGGCGGCGAAAGTGGCCCAGGCGCCGAACTTCTTCAGCAACACGCCGCTGGTGCTGGCCCTGGACAAGTTGCCGGCCGACGAAGGTGCCATCGACCTGCCCGGGCTGATGCGCATCTGCCGCCACCACGGCCTGCGCACCCTGGCCATCCGCGCCAACCGCATCGAGGACATCGCCGCGGCGATCGCCATCGACCTGCCCGTGCTGCCGCCCTCCGGCGCCCGCGAGCGGCCGCTGGAGCCGGAACCTGAAGTGAAGAAACCCGAACCTGCACCGGCCCCGGCGCCGGTAGGGGAGCCGGAAATCCGCCCGACCCGGATCATCACCGCGCCGGTGCGCGGTGGCCAGCAGATCTACGCCCAGGGTGGCGACCTGGTGGTCACAGCCTCGGTCAGCCCGGGTGCGGAACTTCTCGCCGATGGCAACATCCATGTGTACGGCCCCATGCGCGGCCGCGCCCTGGCCGGCATCAAGGGCAATACCAAGGCCCGTATCTTCTGCCAGCAGATGACGGCCGAAATGGTCTCCATCGCTGGGCAGTACAAGGTCTGCGAGGACCTGCGCCGCGACCCGCTGTGGGGTGCCGGCGTGCAAGTCAGCCTGTCCGGTGATGTGTTGAACATCACCCGTCTTTAACGGATACTTGCCGTCATTTTTAGAGCAACTTTTTTATCTGTTGCCGTTTTTTGCATTTTGCTGGGACACGTGTCCCGACTTATTTAGGGGTGAAACACCTTGGCCAAGATTCTCGTCGTTACTTCCGGCAAGGGGGGTGTGGGCAAGACCACCACCAGCGCCGCCATCGGCACCGGCCTCGCACTGCGCGGCCACAAGACCGTCATCGTCGACTTCGACGTCGGCCTGCGTAACCTCGACCTGATCATGGGCTGCGAACGCCGCGTGGTGTACGACTTCGTCAACGTGGTCAACGGCGAAGCCAACCTGCAACAGGCCCTGATCAAGGACAAGCGCCTCGAGAACCTGTTCGTGCTGGCCGCCAGCCAGACCCGCGACAAGGACGCGCTGACCAAGGAAGGCGTCGAGAAAGTGCTGATGGAGCTCAAGGAGCAGTTCGACTTCGTCGTCTGCGACTCCCCGGCCGGTATCGAAAAAGGTGCTCACCTGGCGATGTACTTCGCCGATGAAGCCATCGTCGTGACCAACCCGGAAGTGTCCTCGGTACGTGACTCCGACCGCATGATCGGCCTGCTGTCGAGCAAGTCGCGTCGCGCAGAGCAAGGCGATGATCCGATCAAGGAACATCTGCTGATCACCCGTTACCACCCGGAGCGGGTCGAGAAAGGCGAAATGCTGGGCGTCGAAGACGTCAAGGAAATCCTCTCGGTCGAGCTGCTGGGTGTCATCCCCGAATCTCAAGCGGTTCTCAAGGCATCCAACCAAGGTATTCCGGTCATCCTCGACGACCAGAGCGATGCTGGCCAGGCGTACAGCGACACTGTCGACCGCCTCCTGGGCAAAGAGAAACCCCTGCGTTTCATCGAAGTGCCGAAGCAAGGATTCTTCGCGCGCCTGTTTGGAGGCAAGTAAACCATGAACCTTTTTGACTTCTTTCGTGGCAGACAGAAACAGACCAGCGCGTCGGTAGCGAAAGAGCGTCTACAGATCATCGTGGCGCATGAGCGCGGCCAGCGCAGCGAGCCGGACTACCTGCCGGCGCTGCAAAAAGAACTGCTCGAAGTGATCCGCAAGTATGTGAACATCGGCAGCGATGATGTGCATATCGAACTGGAAAACCAGGGTAGCTGCTCGATTCTGGAACTGAACATCACCTTGCCGGATCGCTGATCTGGCTGAAGCTGGGGCTGCTTTGCAGCCCTTTCGCGACACAAGGCCGCTCCTACAGGGGACTGCGAATACCTGTAGGAGCGGCCTTGTGTCGCGAAAGGGCCGTACAGCGGCCCCAGTCCGTATTTACAGAGAACCCGCAATGCCGCTGTCGAACGTGCAGATCCTCCATGAAGACGCCGCCATCCTGGTGGTCAACAAGCCGACTCTGCTGCTGTCGGTGCCAGGCCGTGCCGACGACAACAAGGACTGCCTGATCACCCGCCTGCAGGAAAACGGCTACCCGGACGCCCTGATCGTGCACCGCCTGGACTGGGAAACCTCCGGCATCATCCTGCTGGCGCGTGACGCCGACAGCCACCGCGAGCTGTCGCGCCAGTTCCATGACCGCGAAACCGAGAAGGCCTATACCGCCCTGTGCTGGGGCCAGCCGGCGCTGGACAGCGGCAGCATCGATTTGCCGCTGCGCTACGACCCGCCAACCAAGCCGCGCCACGTGGTGGACCATGAACAGGGCAAGCATGCCCTGACCTTCTGGCGCATCGTCGAGCGTTGCGGCGATTACTGCCGGGTCGAGCTGACGCCGATTACCGGGCGTTCGCACCAGTTGCGCGTGCACATGCTGTCGATCGGCCATCCGCTGCTGGGCGACCGCCTGTATGCCAACCCCGAAGCGCTGGCGGCCCACGAGCGGCTGTGCCTGCATGCATCGATGCTGAGCTTTACCCACCCGGTTTCCGGGGAGCGGCTCAAGTTCGAGTGCCCGGCACCGTTCTGAGCCCGCGAAGGGCCCGACACAATTTGTATTCCATCTGCGCTAAACTCGCGCCACTGCTGTCTGGAGTGAGTTATGCGCGAAGCACTGAATACCGGCCTGATCGATTTCCTCAAGGCCTCCCCCACGCCCTTCCATGCCACCGCCAGCCTGGCCCAGCGCCTCGAGGCCGCCGGCTACCAGCGCCTGGACGAGCGTGACAGCTGGGCCACGGTGCCTGGCGGGCGCTACTACGTCACCCGCAACGATTCCTCGATCATCGCCATCAAGCTGGGCAAGCAAGCGCCCCTGCTGAGCGGCATCCGCATGGTCGGCGCACACACCGACAGCCCGTGCCTGCGGGTCAAGCCGCAGCCTGAGCTGCAGCGCCAGGGCTTCCTGCAACTGGGTGTGGAAGTGTACGGCGGTGCCCTGCTGGCGCCGTGGTTCGACCGCGACCTGTCGCTGGCCGGGCGCGTCACCTTCCGCCGTGACGGCAAGGTCGAGAGCCAGCTGATCGACTTCAAGCTGCCGATCGCGATCATCCCCAACCTGGCCATCCACCTGAACCGCACCGCCAACGAAGGCTGGCAGATCAACCCGCAGAACGAACTGCCGCCGATCCTCGCCCAGGTGGCCGGCGACGAGCGCATCGACTTTCGCGCCCTGCTCACCGAGCAGCTGGCCCGCGAGCACGGGCTCAACGCCGACGTGGTGCTGGACTACGAGCTGAGCTTCTACGACACCCAGGACGCCGCCCTGATCGGCCTGAACGGCGACTTCATCGCCGGCGCCCGCCTGGACAACCTGCTGTCGTGCTATGCAGGCCTGCAGGCGCTGCTGGCGGCCGACAGCGACGAAACCTGCGTGCTGGTGTGCAACGACCACGAAGAAGTCGGCAGCTGCTCGGCCTGTGGCGCCGACGGCCCGATGCTGGAGCAGACCCTGCAGCGCCTGCTGCCGGAGGGCGACGCTTACGTGCGCACGATCCAGCGCTCGCTGATGGTGTCGGCCGACAACGCCCACGGCGTGCACCCCAACTACGCCGACAAGCATGACGGCAACCACGGGCCCAAGCTCAACGCAGGCCCAGTGATCAAGGTCAACAACAACCAGCGCTACGCCACCAACAGCGAAACGGCCGGTTTCTTCCGCCACCTGTGCATGGCCGAGGAAGTGCCAGTGCAGAGCTTCGTGGTGCGCAGCGACATGGGTTGCGGCTCGACCATCGGCCCGATCACCGCCAGCCACCTGGGCGTGCGCACCGTCGACATCGGCCTGCCGACCTTTGCCATGCACTCGATTCGCGAACTGTGCGGCAGCCATGACCTGGCGCACCTGGTGAAGGTGTTGACCGCGTTCTACCGCAGCCGCGAATTGCCTTGATCCGGTAGCGCCCAAATCGCCGGCAAGCCGGCTCCCACAGGTACAGCATGCATCGCGCCTGTGGGAGCCGGCTTGCCGGCGATTGGGCCAATGAGCTGCCACGGATCAATCCCGCTTCGCTTCCACCCGCTATGCTTAAGGCATGCCCCCACGCAAAAGGATTGCTGTCCATGTCCCCGTTCCTGTCCCTGTTCGTACCGGTGTTCCTGTTCCTGCTGCTGCTGACCATCGGCTTCAGCATGCGCGAGCGCAACATCGGCGTGCTGATGATGTGGATCGGCACCCTGGGTATCTTCGGCCTCACCTGCTGGAAGATCCTTGAGAAACTCCCCACATAAACCTCTACACTCGGTCAATCGTTTGACCTGAGGTAGATTTCCCGGTGCCTGCACTCCTGCGTTGCCTTGCCCTGCTGCTGTTCATCGCCCTTTCCCCGGCCCAGGCGGCGGGGCTGCCGAGCCTGCTCGGCTCCAGTACCCCCGCCCAGCCCGAGGCCACCGAGCCCCTGGGCAAGTCGCTGGACGAGGTGATCAAGAACCTGGAAAACGACCAGCAACGGGCCAAGCTGCTGGCCGACCTGAAAAAGCTGCGCGATGCCACCAAGCAATCGCAACCGGCCGCCGAGCAAGGCGTGCTGGGCCTGATCGGCGGGGCGTTGCATGACCTGGAGAAGCAGTTCAGCGGCGACGCCAGCCCGTTCAACCGCTGGTCGCAGGAAATCGACCAGGCCCAGGCCGAACTCAGCGAACTGATCGTGCCCGTGCACCAGTGGCCGGCGATTCTCTTCGGCTTTGCCGCCATCATCGCCGTCTGGAGCCTGCTGGCCTACGCCTTCAACTGGATCGGCCACCGCGTGCGGGTGCGCTTCGGCCTGACCGAAGAACTGCCCCAGCACCCGCGCACCTGGGACCTGGTGCGCTTCGCCCTGCGCAAGCTCGGGCCGTGGCTGGTGGCGCTGGTGTTCACCGTGTACCTGAGCTTTGCCCTGCCCTCCTCGCTGGGCAAGTCGATGGCCATGGTGCTGGCCTATGCGCTGGTGGTGGGCACCTGCTTCTCGGCCATCTGCGTGATCGCCTTCTCCCTGCTCGATGGCCCGCACCGCCACCGCGCCTTGTACATCCTGCGCCACCAGGCGTTCCGCCCGCTGTGGCTGATCGGCAGTTTCGCCGCCTTTGGCGAGGCGATGAGCGACCCGCGCATGACCGTGGCCCTGGGCACGCACCTGGCGCATGCCCTGGCGACCCTGGCCAACGTCATCGCCGCGGTGTGCACGGGGCTGTTCATCCTGCGTTTTCGCCGCCCGATCGCCCACCTGATCCGCAACCAGCCCCTGGACCGGCGCCTGACCCGGCGCACCCTGAGCGACACCATCGAACTGCTCGGCAGCTTCTGGTTCGTGCCGCCGCTGATCCTGGTGGCGATTTCGCTGATCGCCACCTTCATTTCCGCCGGCGACACCAGCACCGCCCTGCGCCAGTCGCTGATGTGCACGGTGCTGGTGGTGGTGTGCATGGTGCTCAACGGCCTGGTGCGCCGCCACGCCGCCAACCCCAAGCGCGCCAACAAGCGCCAGGCGGTGTACACCGAACGCCTGCGCAACTTCGCCTATGCCCTGCTGCACCTGGGCATCTGGCTGCTGTTCATCGAACTGGGGCTGCGGGTGTGGGGCCTGTCGATGGTCGGCTTCGCCGAAGGCGACGGGCATGAGGTGAGCATGCGCCTGGCGGGGCTGGCTGGCACGCTGATCGCCGCGTGGCTGGTGTGGATCCTCGCCGACACGGCGGTGCACCACGCCCTGGTGCGCTCGCGCCGCGGCCTGGCCAACGCCCGCGCGCAAACCATGATGCCGCTGATCCGCAACGTGATGTTCGTGGCCATCTTCATCATCGCGGTGATCGTCGCCCTGGCCAACATGGGCATGAACGTCACGCCGCTGCTGGCCGGTGCCGGTGTGATCGGCCTGGCCATCGGCTTTGGCGCACAGTCGCTGGTAGCCGACCTGATCACCGGCCTGTTCATCATCATCGAGGACTCGCTGGCCATCGACGACTACGTCGATGTCGGCGGCCACCTGGGCACGGTCGAGGGCCTGACCATCCGCACCGTGCGCCTGCGCGACATCGACGGCATCGTGCACACCATCCCGTTCAGCGAAATCAAGAGCATCAAGAACTACTCGCGCGAGTTCGGCTATGCGATCTTCCGCGTGGCGATCCCGCACAGCATGAACATCGACCAGGCCATCACGCTGATCCGCGAGGTGGGGCAGAAGCTGCGTACCGACCCGCTGATGCGCCGCAACATCTGGTCGCCGCTGGAGCTGCAGGGGGTGGAAAGCTTCGAGTCGGGCTCGGCGATCCTGCGGGCGCGGTTCAAGACGGCGCCGATCAAGCAGTGGGAAGTGTCGAGGGCGTTCAACCTGGCGTTGAAGCGCCAGCTCGATGAGGCGGGGCTGGACCTGGCGACGCCGCGGCTGTCGGTGCAGGTGGTGACCGCCGGGGGTGGCGGGATGACAGAAGCCGGTTCGTCCAGTTAGGTCCCAATCGCCGGCAAGCCGGCTGCCACAAGCTGTGGGAGCCGGCTTGCCGGCGATTGGGCTGCAAAGCAGCCCTACCCCGCCTGGGCACGAATGCAGATCGCATCATGGCGCCAATACTCCAGGTCGCAGTCGATCAGGTGGCCATGCTGGTCACTGTTGACCCGGGTGATGTGCAGCCCCGGGCTGCCCGCCGACACCTTCAAGGCCGCCGCCGCGTCCACCGGCAAGGCGGTGGGCAGGATCTCGAAGCGCACCTGCCCATATTCGATGCCATACACCCGCCCATAAATCTCGGTCAGTGACTGCGCCAGGTCCTGGTCGAGAATCCCCGGGAAGTAGCGCGGGTTGAGGTAGTGCTCGGCATACAGCACCGCCCGCCCATCGATCCGCCGCAACCGGCAGATTCGCACCACGCTGGACAACGCCGGCAGGCACAGGCGCGCGCAGATGGCCGCCGGGGCCGGCTGCAGGCGTGCCGACAGCAGTTCGGTGGTGGGTTGGCGGCCCTGGTCGCGCACCATCGCATGGAAATGGCTGCGTTCGATCAGGTCGTAGGTCAGCCGCTGCGGGGCGACGAACCAGCCGCGCCGTTCCTCACGATAGATCAGCCCCTGGGCCTCCAACTGCACCAATGCCTCGCGCAGGGTGATGCGGGTGGTGTCGAACACCTCGCTGAGCTTGCGCTCGGCCGGCAATTTGCCGCCCGGCGCCAGCAGGCCATGCTCGATCTGCTCCTGCAGGGCATGGCAGATGGCTGTTACCGCACGCGGTGGCATCGACTGCATCAAAGGTTACCTATCTGGACTAGTCCAGCCCCAAAACAGGGCATCTGGAGAATAGTGCAAGCCTAGGCACGGCTGATGAACATCCTGTGACAAGGCCTTGGCCAAGGCCCTGCCAGAAGCGCGCCAAGCCCGCAAATTCAAGGGTGTGAACTGGTCTACGCTGTACCTTCAGGCAACCGTGGCCGGCCGCGGCAAGGGCCTCTTACATCAAACTGTCACGCAAGCGGCCTACCTTGGCGCAAGGTTTGCTGACCTAGACCAACGGTTTCCAGCAACGGTTACATGCACGACCACGATCGCTTAAGGCACCCACCCAAGGAGCTTCGGATGAAAAAGTTCTTCATGGCGTCACTGCTCGGTTCTGCTATTGCCCTGTGTACCTCGGCCATGGCCGCAGGCCCTGACCTCACCACCCTGGAAGCCGCCGCCAAGAAAGAAGGCCAAGTCAACAGCGTGGGCATGCCCGATGCCTGGGCCAACTGGAAAGGCACCTGGGAAGATCTGGCCAGCAAATACGGCCTCAAGCACACCGACACCGACATGAGCTCGGCCCAGGAAATCGCCAAGTTCGACGCCGAGAAAGACAACGCCAGCGCCGATATCGGTGACGTCGGCGCAGCCTTCGGGCCGATCGCCGTGACCAAGGGCGTGAGCCAGCCGTACAAGCCGAGCACCTGGGACCAGGTGCCGGAGTGGGCCAAGGACAAGGACGGCCACTGGGCGCTGGCCTATACCGGCACCATCGCCTTCATCATCAACAAGGACCTGGTCAAGGAAGATCAACGGCCCAAGTCCTGGCACGACCTGGAAAAAGGCAAGTACAAGGTCGCCATCGGCGACGTCAGCACTGCCGCCCAGGCGGCCAACGGCGTGCTCGCCGCCGCGATTGCCTACAAAGGCGACGAAACCAATATCGCACCGGGCCTGCAGCTGTTCACCAAGCTGGCCCAGCAGAAGCGCCTGTCGCTGGCCAACCCGACCATCCAGACCCTGGAAAAGGGCGAAGTGGAGGTCGGCGTGGTGTGGGACTTCAACGGCCTGAGCTACCGTGAACAGATCGACCCCAAGCGCTTCGAAGTGCTGATCCCATCCGATGGCACGGTGATGTCCGGCTATACCACCATCATCAACAAGTACGCCAAGCACCCCAATGCGGCCAAGCTTGCCCGCGAATACATCTTCAGCGATGCCGGGCAGATCAACCTGGCCAAGGGCCACGCCCGGCCGATTCGCGCCGAGCACCTGAAGCTGCCGGAGGATGTGCAGGCCAAGCTGCTGCCTAACGAGCAGTACAGCGCTGCGCAGCCGATCAAGAATGCCGAGGCGTGGGAAAAGACCTCCAAGGAACTGCCGCAGAAGTGGCAGGAGCAAGTGATCATCGAGATGGAGTGAGGGCCTGGTTTTTCTAGTGCCTGAAGCGGCCTCATCGCCGGCAAGCCGGCGATGAGGGCAACACAGTTATTGACTGGAGCCAACATGCAACACAACGTCATCCTGGTCCTGCTCGACGGCCTCAACCACCAGGTAGCCCACCACGCCATGGGCCACCTGCATGCCTATGTCGAAGCCGACCGCGCCGCGCTGTACCGCGTGGAATGCGAGCTGCCTTCGCTGTCGCGCCCCCTGTACGAATGCATCCTCACCGGCGTGCCGCCGATCGACAGCGGCATCGTGCACAACAACGTCAACCGCCTGTCCACCCAGCGCAGCGTGTTCCACTACGCCCGCGAAGCGGGCCTGGGCACTGCGGCGGCGGCCTATCACTGGATGAGCGAGCTGTACAACCGCTCGCCCTTCGACCCGCTGCGCGACCGCCACACCCACGCGCCGAAGCTGCCGATCCAGCATGGCCTGTTCTACTGGGCCGACCACTACCCCGATTCGCACCTGCTGGCCGACGCCGAATACCTGCGCCGGCGCCATGCGCCGAACTTCCTGCTGGTGCACCCGATGAACATCGACGACGCCGGCCACCGCCACGGCCTGGACAGCAGCCAGTACCGCAACGCCGCGCGCAGCGCCGACATCCTCCTGGCCGACTACCTGCCGCGCTGGCTCGAAGAGGGCTACCAGGTGCTGGTGACCGCCGACCATGGCATGAACAACGACCGCTCGCACAACGGCCTGCTGGCCGAGGAACGCGAAGTGCCGCTGTTCGTGTTCGGCGATGCGTTCAGCCTGGACCCGGCCGCCAAGCCGCTGCAGACCGAGTTGTGCGGCACCATCTGCGAACTGCTCGGCGCCGCCCACGACAAGACCGTGTGCCGGGAGCTGCTCAAGTGACTGCCGCCAAACGCAGCCGCGCCAGTGGCCGCTACCTGGCCCTGCTGTGCCTGCTGCCCTTCGCCGTGTTTTTCATCGTCTTCCAGATCGCCCCGCTGGCCTGGGTGGCGATCAACAGCGTGCAGTCAGAGGCGGGCTGGGGCCTGGACAACTTCAGCAAGATCTTCGCCTCCAAGTTCTACCTGCAGGCGCTGCAACGCAGCCTGGAGATCAGCTTCTGGTCGAGCCTGTTCGGCATCGTCATCGCCACCCTCGGCGCCTATTCGCTGCGCCAGGTGGACTCGCGCCTGCGCGACTTCGTCAGCGCCTTCGCCAACATGACCAGCAACTTCGCCGGCGTGCCGCTGGCCTTCGCCTTCATCATCCTGCTCGGCTTCAACGGCGCGCTGACCCTGCTGCTCAAGCAGATGGGGCTGCTCGAAGACTTCAGCATCTACTCCAAGAGCGGCCTGATCCTGGTGTACACCTACTTCCAGATCCCGCTCGGCGTGCTGCTGCTCTACCCGGCCTTCGACGCGCTGCGCGAAGACTGGCGCGAGTCGGCCGCGCTGCTCGGCGCCAACCACTGGCAGTACTGGCGGCATATCGGCCTGCCGGTGCTGACCCCAGCGCTGCTCGGCACCTTCGTCATCCTCCTGGCCAATGCCCTGGGCGCCTACGCCACGGTGTATGCACTGACCACCGGCAACTTCAACGTGCTGCCCATCCGCATCGCAGGCCTGGTGGCCGGTGACATCAGCCTCGACCCGAACCTTGCCAGCGCCCTGGCCATGGTGCTGGTGGGCTTGATGACACTGGTCACGGTGGTGCACCAGTGGCTGCTCAAGAGGAGCTACCATGCGCGCTGAAAAAAACGCCGCCGGGCTGTACCACCGGCTGATGGTGTACCTGCTGTTTCTGATTTTGCTGCTGCCACTTGCCGGCACTCTGCTCTACTCGCTGGCCACCAGCTGGTCGGCGAGCCTCTTGCCCAGCGGCCTGACCTTCAAGTGGTACCTGGCGCTGTGGAGCGAGCCGCGCTTTCTCGCCGCCTTCGGCCAGTCGCTGCTGGTGTGCGTCGGCGCCCTGCTGCTGTCGGTGGTGCTGATCCTGCCGCTGCTGTTCGTGGTGCACTACCACTTCCCGCGCCTCGACGCGCTGATGAACATCCTCATCCTGCTGCCCTTCGCGGTGCCGCCGGTGGTGTCGTCGGTGGGCCTGCTGCAGCTCTATGGCAGCGGGCCGATGGCCATGGTCGGCACGCCGTGGATCCTCATCGGCTGCTACTTCACCATCGCCCTGCCGTTCATGTACCGGGCGATCACCAACAACCTGCAGGCGATCAACCTGCGCGACCTGATGGACGCCGCCCAACTGCTGGGCGCCAGCACCTGGCAGGCGGCGTTTCTGGTGGTGCTGCCGAACCTGCGCAAGGGGCTGATGGTCGCCCTGCTGCTGTCGTTCTCGTTCCTGTTCGGCGAATTCGTGTTCGCCAACCTGCTGGTCGGCACCCGCTACGAGACCCTGCAGGTGTACCTGAACAACATGCGCAACAGCAGCGGCCACTTCAACAGCGCCCTGGTGATCTCGTACTTCGCCTTCGTGCTGGTGCTGACCTGGGTCGCCAACCGCTTGAACAAGGACAAGACCTGACATGAGCTTCGTCAGCGTACAGAAACTGCACAAAAGCTATGGCGGCACCCCGGTGTTCGAGCACATCGACTGCCAGATCGAACGCGGCGAATTCGTCACCCTGCTCGGCCCGTCCGGCTGCGGCAAGTCGACCCTGCTGCGCTGCATCGCCGGGCTGACCCCGGTGGACGGCGGGCAGATCCTGCTCGATGGCCAGGACATCGTGCCGCTGAGCCCGCAAAAGCGCGGCATCGGCATGGTGTTCCAGAGCTATGCGCTGTTCCCCAACATGACCGTGGAGCAGAACGTCGCGTTCGGCCTGCGCATGCAGAAGGTCAAGGCCGACGAGAGCCACAGCCGCGTGCGCGAGGCCCTGGCGCTGGTGGAGCTGGGCAGTTTCGCCGGGCGCTACCCGCACCAGCTGTCGGGCGGCCAGTGCCAGCGTGTGGCCCTGGCCCGCTCGCTGGTCACCCGGCCCCGCCTGCTGCTGCTCGACGAGCCGCTGTCGGCGCTCGATGCGCGCATCCGCAAGCACCTGCGCGAGCAGATTCGCGCCATCCAGCGCGAACTGGGGCTGACCACCATCTTCGTCACCCACGACCAGGAAGAAGCGCTGACCCTGTCCGACCGCATCTTCCTGATGAACCAGGGCCGCATCGTCCAGAGCGGCGATGCCGAAACCCTCTACACTGCCCCCGTCGACCTGTTCGCCGCGGGCTTCATCGGCAACTACAACCTGCTCGACCCGGACAGCGCCAGCCGCCTGTTGCAGCGCCCGGTGGCCAGCCGCCTGGCGATCCGGCCAGAGTCGATCACCCTTGGCCTGGATGGCGAGCGCGACGGCGAAGTGCGCAGCCACAGCCTGCTTGGCAACGTGATCCGCTACCGGGTGCGGGTGCGCGAGGTGGAGCTGGTGGTCGATGTGCTCAATCGCTCGCCTGCGGACCTGCACCCGGACGGGCAGCGGGTATCCTTGTCGATCGACCCCACCGCGCTACGGGAAGTGGCCTAAGGAGAATCACACATGGCACTGGCAATTTTCGATCTGGACGAAACCCTGATCCACGGTGACTGCGCGTCGCTGTGGAGCGAGCAGATGGCGCGGCTGGGCTGGGTCGACGGCAAGGACTTCCTGCGCCGCGACCATGAGCTGATGGAGGCCTACGGCAAGGGTCACCTGCGCATGGAGGACTACATGGCCTTCAGCCTGGAGCCGATTGCCGGGCGTACGCTGGAGGAAGTCGAGCACCTGGTGGAACCCTGGGTCGAGGATGTGATCGAGCCGATCATCTATGGCGACGCCTGCCGCTGCATTGCCGAGCACCGCAAGCGTGGCGACCGGATCCTGATCATTTCCGCTTCGGGCACGCACCTGGTGGGGCCGATTGCGGCGCGCCTGGGGGTGGACGAGTACCTGGCGATCGAGCTGGAGGCGGTGAACGGGGTGTACACCGGCAAGACCCATGGGGTGCTGACCTACCGCGAAGGCAAGATCACCCGCTTGCTGGAGTGGCTGGATCAGGAGCAGGAGAATCTGGAGGGGGCAAGCTTCTATTCGGATTCGCGCAATGACTTGCCGTTGCTGCTGAAGGTGGACTACCCGCATGTGGTCAATCCTGACCCTGTACTGAGGGAGCATGCAGAGGTCAATGGTTGGCCTATCTTGAGCTGGGCTTGAGGGCCATGGGGGCGCTTTGCGCCCCTTTCGCGACACAAGGCCGCTCCTACAGGTGAATTCATATCCCCTGTAGGAGCGGCCTTGTGTCGCGAAAGGGCTGCAAAGCAGCCCCCAGCAATCTCACCCCAAGCTAGGGTCGATGACCATCACCAGCTTGCCCGACACCTGGTTGCTCTCAAGCTCGGCATACGCCGCCTGGGCAAACTCCACCGGGTAGGTGTCCACCAGCTGCGGCGACAGGCGCCCTTCGCTGAACAGCGGCCACACCTGCTGCTGCAGCTCGCGCAGCAGCTCGGCCTTGAACCCGTCGTCGCGGTTGCGCAGCGTCGAGCCGGTGATTTCCAGGCGCTTGCCCAGCACCTGCGCCAGGTCCAGCTCGAACTTGCGCCCGCCCATCAGGCCAATGATGACCCAACGCCCATCACGGGCCAGCAGCTTGAGGTTGAGCGGGCCATAGCTGGCGCCCACCGGGTCGAGGATCACGTCGAACGGGCCGAACCCTTCGAGCGCCTCGAGGTTCTCGTTGCGCACCACACCGCCGGCCGCCCCCAGGTCCTGGCAGTAGGCCAGGCGGTCCTGCGAGCCGACGCTGACATACACCGGGTTGCCAAAGGCCTTGCACAGCTGGATCGCCGCCGAGCCGACGCCGCTGGCGCCCGCGTGCACCAGCACCTTCTCGCCCGCCTTCAGCGCGCCCAGCTGGAAGATGTTCAACCACGCCGTGGCATACACCTCGGGCAGCGCCGCCGCTTCCTGCAGGCTCAGGCCCTCGGGCACCGGCAGCACATGGCGTGCATCCACCACCACTTCCTCGGCCATGGCGCCACTGGCCAGCAGTGCGCACACGCGGTCGCCCACGCGCCAGTCGGCACCGGCGCCGACTTCCGCGATCACCCCGGCGCACTCCAGGCCCATGTACGGGCTGGCGCCTGGAGGTGGCGGATAGAGGCCCTTCATCTGCAGCAGATCAGCGCGGTTCAACCCCGCTGCAGCCACCCGAATGCGTACCTGGCCGGCGTCACAGGCCGGGCGTTCGGCCTCGACCCAGGCCACATGTCCGTCTTCGCCTTGCAATGCTTTCACAGTGCCTCCATAGTTGAATCATGACTGAGCCTGGGGAACGCTTGCCCCAGGCTTTTTGCAGTATTTGTCCGGCTCCATGGAACCGGCAACGGAAAAGACGGCCTACTATGCGTGATCAATTGCCTCCACGTCGAATCAGCATGAAGCATTTCCTCCCAAGCACCGCCCTGGCCATGATGATCGGCCTGGGCAGCCTCACGCTCGGCGGCAATGCGGCGGCCGCCAACAAGTGGGACAGCCTGCAGCCCGACCGTGACGAAATCGTCGCCAGCCTCAACGTGGTGGAGCTGCTCAAGCGCCACCATTACAGCAAGCCACCGCTCGATGACGCCCGCTCGGTGATCATCTACGACAGCTACATCAAGCTGCTCGACCCAGCGCGCAGCTACTTCACCGCGGCCGACATCGCCGAGTTCGACAAGTGGAAGACGCAGTTCGACGACTTCCTCAAGAGCGGCAACCTCGACCCCGGCTTCACCATCTACAAGCGCTACCTCGACCGGGTCAAGCAGCGCCTGGACTTCGCCCTGGCCGAGCTGGACAAGGGCGTCGACAAGATGGACTTCACCACCCACGAGACCTTGCTGATCGACCGCAAGGACGCGCCATGGATGAAGGACCAGGCCGAGCTCGACGACCTGTGGCGCAAACGCGTCAAGGACGAAGTGCTGCGCCAGAAGCTCGCCGGCAAAGAGCCCAAGCAGATCCAGGAAACCCTGACCAAGCGCTACAAGAACCAACTGGCGCGCCTGGACCAGACCCGTGCCGAGGACATCTTCCAGGCCTACATCAACACCTTCGCCCAGTCCTACGACCCGCACACCAACTACCTGTCGCCGGATAACGCCGAGAACTTCGACATCAACATGAGCCTGTCGCTCGAAGGCATCGGCGCGGTGCTGCAGAGCGACAACGACCAGGTCAAGATCGTGCGCCTGGTGCCGGCCGGCCCTGCCGCCAAGACCAAGCAGGTGGCCACCGCCGACAAGATCATCGGCGTCGCCCAGGGCAACAAGGAAATGGTCGACGTGGTTGGCTGGCGCCTGGACGAAGTGGTCAAGCTGATCCGCGGCCCGAAAGGCTCGGTGGTGCGCCTGGAGATCATTCCGGCGAGCAATGCGCCGAGCGACCAGACCACCAAGATCGTTTCCATCACCCGTGAAGCGGTCAAGCTCGAAGAGCAGGCGGCGAAGAAGTCGGTGCTCAAGCTCAAGCAGGATGGCCGCGACTACAAGCTGGGCATCATCGAGATCCCGGCCTTCTACCTGGACTTCAAGGCCTACCGTGCCGGCGATCCCGAGTACAAGAGCACCACGCGCGACGTGAAGAAACTGCTCACCGAGCTGCAGAAGGAAAAAGTCGACGGCGTGGTCATCGACCTGCGCAACAACGGCGGCGGTTCCCTGCAGGAAGCCACCGAGCTGACCAGCCTGTTCATCGAGAAAGGCCCGACCGTGCTGGTGCGCAACAGCGATGGCCGCGTCGACGTGCTCGAAGACGAAAACCCTGGCGCCTTCTACAAAGGCCCGCTGGCGCTGCTGGTCAACCGCCTCTCGGCCTCGGCCTCGGAGATCTTCGCCGGCGCCATGCAGGACTACCACCGTGCGCTGATCATCGGTGGCCAGACCTTCGGCAAAGGCACCGTGCAGACCATCCAGCCGCTCAACCATGGCGAGCTGAAACTGACCCTGGCCAAGTTCTACCGGGTTTCCGGGCAGAGCACCCAGCACCAGGGCGTGCTGCCGGACATCGATTACCCGTCGATCATCGACACCAAGGAAATCGGCGAAAGCGCCCTGCCCGAAGCCATGCCATGGGACACCATCCGCCCGGTGGTCAAGCCTGCGGCCGACCCGTTCAAGCCGTTCCTGGCCCAGCTCAAGGCGCAGCATGAAGCGCGCAGCGACAAGGATGCAGAGTTCACCTACATCCGCGACCGCCTGGCGCTGACCCAGAAGCTGATGAACGAGAAGACCGTCAGCCTCAACGAGCAGGATCGCCGCGCACGCCACGACGAGATCGAGGCCAAGCAGCTGGCGCTGGAAAACACCCGCCGCAAGGCCAAGGGTGAAGAGCCGCTCAAGGAGCTGAAGAAAGAGGACGAAGACGCCCTGCCGGCCGAAGATGAGAACACCAAACCGGAGGACGACGCGTACCTGTCGGAGACCGGGCGTATCCTCATCGACTACCTGAGTGCCAGCACCAAGGTGGCCAAGAAGTAAGGGTTGAGTCATGAAAAAGGGGCCAGGCATGTAAATGCCTGGCCCCTTTTTTTATGCCCGGCGAGCTCGCGCTCAGGCAATTTCCGGATAGCAGTATTCGAACACCCTGACCACCTCGGAGGCATGCCAGGACGCCGCCTCCATGCCATCCACCGGCCCGGAGAAGCGCCCCAGGCGCTCGACGCATTCGAAGAAGCCGGTGCGCGGCAGGCGGCTGGCGCCCTGGCTGATCACCAGCGAGCTGCGCAGCGGCTGCTCGGCGCGGGCATCGAGCACGGCCAGGTACTCCAGCGCCGCGGTCAGCGTCTGCATAGCGGGGCTTGGCAGTTGCAGGCGCTCGATCAGCGCCCGGTAGGTCAGCAAATGGCGTTGTCGTCGGGCCAGGTCAAGCTCATCCAGCAGGCTTTGCCAGTGCTGGCGGCTGATCCTGACCTGGCTCATGACGGCTCGCTCCAGCCGGCGACGCCCAAGTGCCAGGCCAGGGCCCGGCGAATCGCCGCATCCGGCTGGCGTTCGCCGGATTCGATCATGGCCAGGTAGGCCGGGCTGACACCCACATTGCGCGCCAGCTGCTCGGCGGCAATGCCTTTGCCCTGGCGGATCTGCCCGACCTCACTGAATGCAGGCAGGCTGACACTCGCCGCCGGTTGCTCTTGTACGGCTGACACCGCTTCGGCAGGTGCCTGGCCGGCTGCCTTGAGCAGCGCCTGGTACTGCTCCCAGGGAACGACGGCGTACTCGGGCTGACCGTCCCGGCTAATGACCTGAATACCCATTACAACCCCCTTACGTAGGACTACCGCATGTAATCCGTAGGCATAACCCTTATGCCAATTATATTACCAAGTGCGGCAGTCTGTGGGGATCGGTGCGCTTTCAGTGGCTTTTGCGCTCCAGGCGCAGGGCTTCGGGGCTGTCCGGCAGGCGCTCGACCACGCGCAGACGCTCTGGCGCCTGGCTGTCGCGCCAGGCCTTGAAGCGTGCCAGCTCATCGGCCACGGTCTTGAGCACCCAACCGAGCACGGCGATGTCATCGAGGAACCCTACCCCCAGCAACCAGTCGGGAATGGCATCGATGGGGCTGACGAAGTACAAAAGGCCAGCGACGATGGTCACCAGCGCCTTGGGGCTGATTGCCCGGTACTCACCGCGCCACCACGCCAGGCACAGCGCCTGCAGCAATTTGACGTCATCACGCAGCTGGCCCAGGCGCGGCCCTTTGCGGGCCACGGCGAACAGCAAGGCCGGCAACCGGCCACGGCTGAGCAGGCGCTCGGCCAAGGGCAGGAAGCGGGCGAAATTCCAGGGTGCGCTCATGGAGCCTCCAGCAGGGGTTAGGTTATCCACATTTATTGTGGATAACCTTGTGAACAGGGCGAAGTTTCTGACGCCAGGTGCCCATAAGGCAAGGGCCCCGGTCAGATCGGGCGTTTTTTACACAGCGGTTAAAGCCGCGCAAACGATTTGCGCCGCCAGCCCGCCGCAGCTTCACACCGTCCTTGATCGGACAGCCGCACCGCCCCGGGGTTCGTTACAGGCCGCTGGCACAAACAAAAACGCCCCGTCGAAACGGGGCGTCTTGCCGACCTGCCGTGCTTACTTGGCAGGTGCTTCAGCGGCGGCGTCACCTTCCGGCGCGTCACCTTGCAGCTGGCTCGGGTCCTTGATGGCGATCAGTTCCAGATCGAACACCAGCACCGAGTTGGCCGGGATCAGCGGGCTCGGGCTTTGTGCGCCGTAGGCCAGCTCAGCCGGGATGAACAGCTTGTACTTCTCGCCAACGTGCATCAGCTGCAGGCCTTCGACCCAGCCCGGAATCACGCCGCTGACCGGCAGGTCGATCGGGCTGCCGCGCTCGACGGAGCTGTCGAACACCTTGCCATCGATCAGCTTGCCTTCGTAGTGGACAGTGACCACGTCGGTCGGCTTGGGCTGCGGGCCGTCGGCCTTCTTGACCACTTCGTACTGCAGGCCCGAGGCGGTGGTGACCACGCCTGGCTTCTTGGCGTTTTCTTCGAGGAATTTCTTGCCGGCGCTGGCCGCTTCTTCGCTGGCCTTGGCCAGACGCTCTTCGGCGCGCTTCTGCAGCGAGGTGAAGGCTTCTACCAGCTCTTCATCCTTGATGCGCTGCTCTTTCTTGCCAACGGCGTCTTCGATACCGAGGGCCACGGCTTTGGAATCAAGGTCTTCCATGCCTTCCTGGGCCAGGCTCTTGCCCATGTTCAGGCCGATACCGTAGGAGGCTTTCTGTGCCGGAGTCTTCAGCTCGGGGGTGCTGGCTTGTTGGTCACAGCCGGCCAGTACCAAGCCTACCAGGGCAACCGCAGCCGCCAAACGATGCTGTTTCATGCTATTTCCTTGTTCATGCGCCATGTGGGCAATCAGGGTAAAGCCGCGAGCTTATCAGGCGGCCATTACCAATGGCTACCGGCATAAGAGCGGGTTCTGGTAAGGAAGTTCAGTACTTAAAAGCTTATTCATCCATAGGCCGCAGCCATTGGCCAGTATTGACCCTTCATCGCGGTTTTGCCTGAAATTTGTGGCTATTCATGTCAGGCAGTTCTGAGCCCCGCTGGATCAGGGATACAGCCCATCACGGTACTGCGCTGCCACCTCACGCAACACTTCGCACATCCATTGCCCCGGCGCGCTCTGCGGCAACGCTGCATTGCGGCAGATGCCCACCGAACCGCCGGGCTCGCGCACGCCCAGGTCCAGCTCGGCCAGCTCGCCCCGGCGCAAGTCGAGCAACACCGCATCGCGCGGCGCCACCCACACCCCATCGCTACCCAGCAGGTAGCGACGGCTCAAGGCCAGCGACAAGGTCTCCAGGCGCTGCGCCGGCATCTGGATGCCGCACTGCACGAACAGGCTGTCGGCGTGCTGGCGGATGGTGGTGCCCGAAGGTGGCAGCACCAAGGGGTAGCGGCTGACCTGTGCGCGCTCCACCGGCAGCTTGGCCAGCAATGGATGGCCGGGGCGCACCACCAGGGCCATCGATTCGCTGTACAGGTGCTCGAACGACAAGCCCTGGATCTGCGGGCTGTCGGTCATGCGCCCGACCACCAGCTCCAACTCCCCCAGGTGCAGCTGGCCAAGCAGCTGTGCGCTGACCCCGGTGACCACGCTGATCACCAGCGCCTCGTGGCGCTGATGCAGGCGGCACAGCACCTCGGGCATCAACAGGCCTTCGACCGTCGACAGCACGCCGATGCGCACCTGGGACGGCGCCCGCGCCTCGCCCCTCAGGCTGCTCACGCCATCGCGCAGGGCCTGCACGCTGGGCCCGGCATAGCGCATGAAGCGGCTGCCGGCGGGGGTCAGCACCACACCCTGGCGGCCACGTTCGAACAGGCGCGCCTCGAGCAGGTCCTCGAGCTCCTTGAGGGTCTTGGAAATCGCGGGCTGGCTGATCGCCAGAATATCGGCGGCCCTGGCCAGGCTGCCCTGCCGGGCAATCTCCAGGAAGCACAACAGGTGGCGGTACTTGATGCGGGTATCGAGGTTCATGCCGGCAAGCTTAACGCATGCACCCGCTGTGGATCAGCTGCGGTGGCAGGCCGCCGGCCTATGGCGCTATGCTGGAGCCATTTCCAGCTAGAGCTACTGCCCCCATTCCATGTCCCAGGTGATCCTCAAGACCCCCGCCCAACTCGACCTGATGCGCAATGCCGGCCACCTGCTGGCCCAGGTTTTCGCCGACCTCGACAGTTTCATCCGCCCCGGCGTGACCACCATGCAGATCAACGACCGCGCCGAGGCGTTCATCGTCCAGACCCTCAAGGCACGCCCGGCCAGCAAGGGCCAGTACGGCTTCCCCTACTCGCTCAACACCTCGGTGGACCATGTGGTGTGCCACGGCATGCCCAAGGTGGATGAAGTGCTGCAGGAAGGCTCGATCATCAACGTCGATATCACCCTGGAACAGGGTGGCTACATATCCGATTCGTCGAAAATGTACAGCATCGGGCAGATCGGCGATGAAGCCCGGCGCCTGGTCGACACCACCTATGACGCATTATGGAAAGGCATCGCCCAGGTGCGCCCCGGCGCGACGCTGGGCGACATCGGCCATGCCATCCAGGCTCATGCCGAGGCGGCGGGCTACAGCGTGGTACGCGAGTATTGCGGGCATGGCATCGGCCAGCAGATGCACGAAGGCCCCGAAGTGCTGCATTTCGGCCAGCGTGGCATGGGCATGAAGTTGAAACCGGGCATGGTGTTCACCATCGAGCCGATGATCAACCAGGGTGGCCGCGGGACACGGACGCTGAAGGATGGCTGGACCGTGGTTACCCGCGACCACAGCCTGTCGGCGCAGTGGGAGCACACGGTGGCGGTGACCGAGGATGGGGTCGAGGTGCTGACGTTGCGCAAGGAAGAGCGCCGAGGCTGAGATTGCCGGCGATGAGGCCAGCGCAGAAACAAAAAAAGCGACCCTAGGGTCGCTTTCTTTGTGGCTTCCGGGTGTTCAGTGGGCCCTGGAAGCGGAATATGGCGCAGCGGACGGGACTCGAACCCGCGACCCCCGGCGTGACAGGCCGGTATTCTAACCGACTGAACTACCGCTGCGCTATTCAACGAGTGGTGGGTGATGACGGGATCGAACCGCCGACCCTCTGCTTGTAAGGCAGATGCTCTCCCGGCTGAGCTAATCACCCTTCGTCTCGGTGAGGCGCGCATTCTACGTAAGGTTTGGCATTCCCGCAAGCCGTCAGCGCATCTTTTTTTACGCTCGACAACATACGAAATGCACAAACAAAAAAAGCGACCCTAAGGTCGCTTTCTCTGTTACTTCCGGGTGTTCAGTGGGCCCTGGAAGTGGAATATGGCGCAGCGGACGGGACTCGAACCCGCGACCCCCGGCGTGACAGGCCGGTATTCTAACCGACTGAACTACCGCTGCGCTATACATCGAGTGGTGGGTGATGACGGGATCGAACCGCCGACCCTCTGCTTGTAAGGCAGATGCTCTCCCGGCTGAGCTAATCACCCTTCGTCTCGGTGTGGCGCGCATTCTACGGAGGGGTTGCTACCCTGGCAAGCACTTTTTTCAACTTTTTCAAAAAAAATCTCAGCCCTTTCAATAACCTAGCTTCGTCGCCCCTTTCATTCCCTCCATAAGCGCTGCTGGCCCTATGACAGGGCTGGCCTGGAACGGCTGCTCGGAGAATAATGCCCGGCTTATGCCTTAAGGAGAGATTGCCCCCCATGTGGTTCAAGAACCTGCTGTCCTACCGCCTGACCCAGGATGTCCCCTTCGAGGCTGAAACGCTGGAAGCTGCCCTGGCCAGCAAGCCGGCTCGCCCCTGCGCCAGCCAGGAGCTGACCACCTATGGTTTCGTCGCCCCCTTCGGCAAGGGCGAAGACGCCCCGCTGGTGCACGTCAGCGGCGAGTTTCTGTTGATTGCCGCACGCAAGGAAGAACGCATCCTGCCCAGCAGCGTGGTCAACGATGCGGTGAAGGAAAAGGTCGAAGAGATCGAGACCGAGCAGATGCGCAAGGTCTACAAGAAAGAGCGCGACCAGATCAAGGACGAGATCATCCAGGCCTTCCTGCCGCGTGCGTTCATCCGCCGCTCGATGATCTTCGCCGCGATCGCCCCACGCCTGGGGATGATCCTGGTCAACTCGGCCAGCGCCAAGCGCGCCGAAGACCTGCTGTCGACCCTGCGTGAAGTGATGGGCTCGCTGCCAGTGCGCCCGGCCACGGTGAAAATCGCCCCGAGCGCGACCATGACCGACTGGGTCAAGTCGCAGCAGGCCGCCGAAGGCTTCTATGTACTGGACGAATGCGAACTGCGCGACACCGCTGAAGACGGCGGCATCGTGCGCTGCAAGCGCCAGGACCTGACCGGCGAGGAAATCCAGCTGCACCTGAGCACCGGCAAGGTGGTCACCCAGCTGGCGCTGGCCTGGCAGGACAAGCTGTCGTTCGTGCTCGACGACAAGATGGTGATCAAGCGCCTGAAGTTCGAAGAGCTGCTGCAGGAGCAGGCCGAACAGGATGGCGGCGATGAGGCCGCGCAGCAGTTCGATGCCAGCTTCCTGCTGATGATGATGACCTTCAGCGAGTTCCTGCCGGTGCTGTTCGAGGCACTGGGTGGCGAAGAGATTCCGCAAGGGGTCTGAGCCAACTGATCTGCCCAATCGCCGGCAAGCCGGCTCCCACAGGCTGTGCTGTACCTGTGGGAGCCGGCTTGCCGGCGATTGGGCACCTGAAAATCACCAAGAACAATAGAAAAGGACTTGCCCATGCGCGCCCTCGCCGCCCTCAGCCGCTTCGTCGGCAACACCTTTGCCCTTTGGGTGCTGGTGTTCGCTTGCCTGGCCTTCGTGCAACCGCAATGGTTCATCGCCCTCAAGGTGGCGATCGTGCCGCTGCTGGGGCTGGTGATGTTCGGCATGGGCCTGACCCTCAAGCTCGACGACTTCGCCGCCCTCGCCCGCCAGCCCTGGCGCGTGGCGCTCGGGGTGGTCGCGCATTTCGTGATCATGCCGGGCATGGCCTGGCTGCTGTGCCAGCTGTTCCAGCTGCCAGCGGAAATTGCCGTGGGCGTGATCCTGGTCGGCTGCTGCCCGAGCGGCACGGCGTCGAACGTGATGGTCTGGCTGTCCAAGGGCGACCTGGCACTGGCCGTGGCGATCGCCGCGGTGACCACCCTGCTGGCACCGCTGCTGACGCCGGCGCTGATCTGGTTCCTGGCCTCGGCCTGGCTGCCGGTATCGTTCATGGACATGTTCTGGTCGATCCTGCAGTTGGTGATGCTGCCGATCGTGCTCGGCGTAGTGGCGCAACGCGTGCTGGGCGCGCGCGTGCAGCTGGCGGTGCAGGTGCTGCCGCTGGTGTCGGTGGTGAGCATCGTCATGATCGTGTGCGCGGTGGTGGCGGCCAGCCAGGCGAAAATCGCCGAATCGGGGCTGCTGATCATGGCGGTGGTGATCTTGCACAACAGCTTTGGCTACCTGCTGGGTTACCTCACCGGCAAGTGCTGCAAGCTGCCACTGGCCCAGCGCAAGTCGCTGGCGCTGGAGGTGGGCATGCAGAATTCGGGGTTGGGGGCGGCCTTGGCGGCGGCGCATTTCTCGCCGCTGGCGGCGGTGCCCAGTGCGCTGTTCAGCGTCTGGCACAATATTTCCGGGGCGCTGCTGTCGACCTGGTTTCGGCGGATGGACGCGCCTGAGGATGCGTTGGAAGGCAGGGAACCCGCTCGGGATTGATGCTGGCTGTTCAGGCCCTATCGCCGGCAAGCCGGCTCAGGCTTGCCCGGCAATCGCCAAATGTGCACCATAGTGCCCACTGTGAGGACGGCCTCACGACGCAGCGCGTGACCACTCCGGGGACGGCCCCATCATTGAAACGATGGAGACTCACACATGTCCTGGATCATCCTGTTCTTCGCCGGCCTGTTCGAGGTTGGCTGGGCGGTCGGCCTCAAGTACACCGACGGCTTCACCCGCCCCCTGCCGACCATCCTCACCGTGGGCGCCATGGTCATCAGCCTGGGCCTGCTGGGCCTGGCCATGAAAGAGCTGCCGCTGGGCACCGCCTACGCCATCTGGACCGGTGTCGGTGCAGTGGGCACGGTGATCGCCGGCATCATCCTGTTCGGTGAATCCATGGCCCTGATTCGGCTGGCCAGCGTGGCGCTGATCGTCACCGGCCTGATCGGCCTGAAAGTCAGCGCCAGCTGACGGCTCCCGCCTAACGCAGGTCGCCGCGCAGGCGGCTGACCTGCTCGCGCAACAACTCCGGTTGCGCCGCCTCCACCGGGATGGCGGCGCCCGCGACGATGGTCACCCGCGACCACAGCCGCTTGAAAAAGCCCTTGCCGGGGTCGCGACTGAAGAAGCTGCCCCACAAGCCCTGCAACGCCAGCGGAATCACTGGCACCGGGGTTTCTTCGAGAATGCGGCTGACGCCCCCCTTGAACACATCGATCTCGCCATCACCGGTCAGCTTGCCTTCCGGGAAGATGCACACCACCTCCCCCGCCGCCAGGTACTCGGCGATGCGGGCGAAGGCGCGCTCGTAGGTGGCCGGGTCTTCACTGCGCCCGGCAATCGGGATGGCGCCGGCCGTGCGGAACACGAAGTTGAGCACTGGCAGGTTGTAGATCTTGTAGTACATGACGAACCGGATAGGCCGGCGGATCGCCCCGCCAAGCAGCAACGCATCGACGAACGACACATGGTTGCACACCAGCAGCGCCGCGCCCTCGTCGGGGATGCGCTCAAGGTCGCGATGCTGCACGCGGTACATCGAGTGGCTGAGCAGCCAGATCAGGAAGCGCATGGTGAACTCGGGCACGATCCTGAAGATGTAGGCGTTGACCAGCACGTTGAGCAGCGACACCACCAGGAACAGCTGCGGGATGCTCAGGTCGGCCAGCCCCAGCAGGACCATGGTCAGGATCGCCGAAACCACCATGAACAAGGCATTGAGAATGTTGTTGGCGGCAATCACCCGGGCACGCTGGTCTTCGGCGGTGCGTGCCTGGATCAGGGCGTACAGCGGCACGATATAGAAGCCGCCGAACACGCCCAGGCCCACGATCGACAGCAGGATCCACCAGGCCTGGCTCATGCCCAGCAGCGCCAGCCAGTCGTGCGGGGTTGCAGCCGCCGGCACATCGCCGGAATGCCACCACCAGAGCAGCCCGAACAAGGTCAGGCCGAACGAGCCGAACGGCACCAGGCCGATCTCCACCTTGCGCCCGCTCAAGCGCTCGCACAGCAGCGAGCCCAGCGCGATGCCCACCGAGAACAGGGTCAGCACCAGGGTCACGACCGTGCTGTCACCGTGCAGCCAGTCCTTGGCGTAGGCCGGTATCTGGGTCAGGTAGATGGCGCCGACGAACCAGAACCACGAGTTGCCGACGATCGAACGCGACACCGCCGGGGTCTGCCCCAGGCCCATGTGCAGGATCACCCACGACTGCTTGAAGATGTTCCAGTCCAGCCGCATCTGCGGCGATGCCGCCGCCGCGCGGGGGATCCAGCGGCTGGCGAGGTAACCGAGCACCGCCGTGCCGACCACGCCGCCTGCCACCACCGTGGCGTAGCTGCTGCTGGCCATCATCACCCCGGCACCGATGGTACCGGCGAGGATGGCCAGGAAGGTGCCCATTTCCACCAGGCCGTTGCCGCCGACCAGCTCCTCTTCGCGCAAGGCCTGGGGCAGGATCGAGTACTTCACCGGGCCGAACAGCGCCGAGTGGGTGCCCATGCCGAACAGCGCCACCAGCATCAACGCCAGGTGGTCGCTGACGAAGCCCAGCGCGCCCACGGCCATGATGGCGATTTCGGCCAGCTTGATCGCGCGGATCAGTGCGTCCTTGGCGTACTTCTCGCCAAACTGCCCACCCAACGCCGAGAACAGGAAGAACGGCAGGATGAACAGCAGCGCACAGAGGTTGACCCAGATCGAGCGGTCGCCGTCACCGAGGCTGAGCTTGAACAGGATCGCCAGGATCAGCGACTGCTTGAACAGGTTGTCATTGAACGCGCCCAGCAGCTGGGTGATGAAGAACGGCAAGAAGCGCCGCTTGCCGAGCAAGGTGAATTGCGAGGGGTGACTCATCGTCCTTGTTCCTGAGTGACTTTTGTAGTTGGAGGCACGCAGGCCGCCGCAAGCCACAAATCTGCACGGGAAAGGCCAACCCTGGCAAGCCGCAAAGCCCTGCCGTGTCAGTCGGACCAATCGCCGGCAAGCCGGCTCCCACAAGTACAACAGCGCCCCTGTGGGAGCCGGCTTGCCGGCGATTGGTCCAGCAAGGGCACCACATCAACCAAAGCCGAACAACCCCCGCGCCGTGTCCACCAGCAACGCCCGGCGCAGTTCAGCCGAACAGCCCAGCGCCTCGAACTGCTCGACCACCGCAGCAAAGCTCACCGCCGCCTCATGCTGGGTATGCGGCCAGTCGCTGCCCCACATCAGCCGCTCGGCGCCGTAATGCGCCTCCAGCGCACCCAGTGCCTGGCGGGCAAAAGCCAGGTTCTGCAGCACCGTGCCCTCCAGCCGATAGATGCCGGACACCTTCACCCAGACCTTGCCCTTGCCGCCGAGGGTGAGCAACTCGGCAAACCCTGGCTGCCCCAGGCCAAGGCGAGCATCGGGCCGGCCGAAATGGTCGATCACAAGGTCCAGGCCATAGGGCTCCAACGCCCGCACCAGGGTTGGAATGTCCGCCACCTGGCGGTGCAGCTCCAGGTGCCAGCCCTGCTCGCCAATGCGCTCCAGCAACGGCCGCCACTGGGCAGCGGTGAGGTCAGGCAGGGCCTGGCCCATGAGGTTCAGGCGCACACCCTTGACCCCCAGGCGGGCCATGTCGTCCAGGGCCTCACGGCCGACGCCCTGCTCGAGCATCACCACCCCGCGCAGCTGCCCCGGCGCGGTCTGCAGGGCGCTGAGCAGGTAGCGGTTGTCGGTGCCCAGGAAACTCGGCTGCACCAGCACGCCATGGCTGAACCCGTGGCCCTGCAGCTGGGCCAGGTAGTCGCCCAGCGGGGCGTCGTAGTTCGGCGCGTAGCGGCGCCCGCTGGCCAGGTTCAAGCCGCGGCTGAACACGTGGGCATGGCTGTCGATGGCGGTGATCGGTGAAGCGGTGGCGTTGGGCATGATGTTCAATCGAAACAAGGTCCAGGTTACTTGGCTGCAGCGCAGGCCACGGTCGGCGCCGGCGTGGCTTCGAGGGTGCGGCCGCGGGTTTCCGGCAGGCACAGTGCGGCGAGCATGGCAACGCCGTAGGCGATGCCGGCGTCGATGCCGATCGCGCTGCCCAGCGACATGGATTCGCTCATGTGCCCGACCAGGAACGGGAACACCGCCGACAGTACGCGGCCGAAGTTGTAGCAGAAGCCGACCCCTGCCCCGCGCACGTCGGCCGGGTACAGCTCGTTGAAGAACGAACCGAGGCTGGCCGGGATGCCGGCGGCAAAAAAGCCCAGCGGGAAGCCGAGGAACAGCATCTGCGTGTTGGTCAGCGGGAAGAACACATAAGCCTGCACGGTCAGCACGCAGCACAGGGCGAACAGCAGGATGTTCTTGCGCCGGCCGATGCGGTCGATCAGCAGGCCGCTGATCACACAGCCGCACCAGAAGGCGAAGATGATCACCGCAAGGTAGCCACCGGAGTTCAGCACCGAGAGGTTGCGCTCGGTCTTGAGGAAGGTCGGCAGCCAGGTCATCACCGCGTGGTAGCCGCCGTGGGCACCCAGGCCCAGCAGGCCGCCGAGCAGGGTCACGCGCAACAGTTCGGGGCGGAAAATGCCGGCCATGGACTTGAAGAAGCTGCCGGGGATGGCCTTTTCCTGCTGCCGCCGCTGGAAGCTGTCGGGCTCCGGCACGTTGCGCCGCACCCAGATGATCAAAAGCGACGGCAGCAGGCCGACGAAGAACATCACCCGCCAGGCGTAGTCCGCCGGCACCAGCGAATAGATCAGCGTGAACAGCCCGACCGCCAGGCCCCAACCCACGGCCCAGGCGCTCTGCACCGTGCCCATGACCTTGCCGCGGTATTTCGGGTTGATGGTCTCGGCCATCAGCACCGCGCCGGCGGCCCATTCACCACCGATGCCGAAGCCTTGCATGGCCTTGACGAACAGCAGCGGGTAGAAGCCGGTGACGAACGCCGAGAGGAAGGTGAAGAAGGAGAACCAGAGGATCATCCACTGCAAGGTACGCACACGCCCGTATCGGTCCGACAGGGCGCCGCCGAGCCAGCCGCCGATGGCCGACGTGACCAGGGTCAGGCCGCTGATCAGGCCGGCATCGGCCTTGGTCAGCGAGAACGCGGCAATCAGCGCCGGGATGGCCAGGCCGAACATCTGCACTTCCAGCGCATCGAGCGACCAGCCGCCGAAACAGGCCCAGAACGTCTTGCGTTCCCGTGAAGTGATCTGGCGATACCAGCTGAACATGATTGTTATCCTTCTAATTGTGGGTATTACGGTCGGGCGCGCCGAAGCTCTGGGCACGCTGGCGACCGGGCAGGCGAAGCCACCGCGCCGTGGCAGGACGGCGCAGATGGGTAAACAGGGCGAAGCCGGCGGTTCAGCGAATGTCGATGCGGTAGCGGAAGTGCTGCGCATGGCCGCGCGAGCGGCGCCATTCCAGTGGTTTGCCGGCGTAGTCGCGGGCCAGGCGCTCGATCACCACCACCGGGCTGTCGGCCGGCAGTTGCAACAGGCGGCCATGCACCGCGTCGACCGCTTCGGCGGTCAGGGTCTCTTCGGCGTAGGCGACCACCTGGCCGCACAGCTCCTCGTAGATCGGATACAGCAGCGGGCCCTTGCTCTGCAGCTCTACCTCCAGCAGCGGCTGGAAGGTCTGGCGCGGCAGCCAGATCTCCTCGGCCAGCACCGGTTGTGCGCCGAGCAGACGGGTACGGACGATGCGGATGACTTCGGCCTCGGCGGCCAGCCCCAGGGCCTGGGCTACCGCAGAGGGCGCCGGTACGGGGTCGATGGAGAGGATGCGGCTTTGCGGCATCACCCGTTCGCCATTGGCGGACTCGAAGCGGAAGAAACGGAACAGCGAAGACTGGAACTGTGGGCGGCGTATGAAGGTGCCACGGCCCTGCTGGCGCTCCAGCACGCCTTCGGCGACCAGCACGTCGACCGCCTTGCGCACGGTGCCGACCGACATGTCGAATTCGCTGGCCAGCGCGGCCTCGGTCGGGATCGCCTCGCCTGGGCGCCAGCGGTTGTTGGCAATCTGCTCGACTAGGTGGTCGCGCAGTTGTTGGTAGCGGGGCAGTCGAGCATCACCGGACAATGGGTGCATGGGTCTCGCTCTCGTCTTGTTATCTAAACATATATATGAATTTTCCGAGAGTATTCCCCGTGGGTGGCGGGGTGTCAATCCTCCGCTGGTCGCCGATTTCGTGGCGCGCCCATCGCCGGCAAGCCGGCTCCCACAGCCAGGCCACAGCCTTTGAAGTGCTGGAGCACCTGTGGGAGCCGGCTTGCCGGCGATGGGCTGCGCAGCAGCCGCCCATGTCTTATGCTCAGCATCGGCAACCTCCCACAACAAGGATGTGGCAATGCTCGCCGCCCTCAAGCACTACCCCGCAGCGGTACGCCTGCTGTTGGCCACCACCTTCATCCTGACCCTGGCCCGCGCGCTCACCCTGCCCTACCTGGTGGTCTACCTGGCCGACACCTTCCAGCTCTCGGTCGGCCACATCGGCCTGCTGATCGGCGGCGCCCTGATCGTTGCCTCGCTGCTGAGCCTGTATGGCGGGCACCTGGTCGACACCCTGCACAACCACAGCCTGATCAGCGCCAGCACGCTGCTGTTCGCCCTGGCCTTCGCCGCCGCCATCGCCAGCCGCTCGGCGCTGCTGTTCTTCCTCTGCCTGGTGCTGATCAACCTGACCCTGGCCGTGGTCGACATCGCCGCCAAGGCTGGCTTCTGCGCGTTGCTGCCGGTGGAGCGGCGCGCCGAGGTGTTCGCCATCAAGTACACCCTGAGCAACGTCGGCTATGCCGTCGGCCCGCTGCTGGGGGTTGCCATGCTGGAGATGGACGAACACCTGCCTTTTATCGCCTCCGCGCTGATCGGCCTGGGCATGTGCCTGGCCTACTGGCGCCTGGGTGATCGCGGGCTGCAGGCCCCGCCCGCACAGGCCGGAGCCGGCTTCGCCCAGGTGGCGCTGGGCCTGGCAGGCGATCGGCGGCTGGTGTGCTTCACCCTCGGCGGCGTGCTCAGTGCGGTGGTGTTCGGGCAGTTCACCGCCTACCTGTCGCAGTACCTGGTGGTGACCACCAGCGCCAGCGAGGCGGCGCGCCTGGTGGGTTACCTGGTAACCACCAATGCCGTGACGGTGATCGCCCTGCAGTACCTGATCGGCAGGCGCATCAGCCGCCAGCGCCTGATGCCTTGGCTGATGGCCGGCATGGCCTTGTTCATCGCCGGCCTGCTGGGTTTTGCGCTGGCGGGGTCGGTGCTGGCCTGGTGCCTGGCGATGCTGGTGTTCACCCTGGGCGAGATCATCGTGATTCCTGCCGAGTACATGTTCATCGACCTGATTGCCCCGGAGCATCTGCGCGGGGTGTATTACGGGGCGCAGAACTTGTCCAACCTGGGGGCGGCGCTGGGGCCGGTGATGGTCGGGTTTGCCTTGGGGCTGTGGTGGCCGGGGGTGATCTTCTATCTATTGGTGATGTCGGTGCTGCTGGCGGGGGTGTTCTATTGGCTGGGTACGCGACGCAATTGATGTAGCCTGCGCTGGCTGAAGCCGCGCCTACAACCATCGTCGGCGCTGACGAACCGGCGCCCGCGTGCCAGACTGACTGATCGGGACCGCGTTACCTTTTTTTGCTCCGGAGTTTTCATGTCGTTGTCCAGCGGGCTGATCGCCGTGGTCGCCCTGGCCTATATGGCCATCATGTTCGCCATCGCCTTCTACGGCGACCGCCGCAGCACGCCGTTGCCGCCGCGCCTGCGTGCGTGGGTGTACAGCCTGTCGCTGGCGGTGTACTGCACCAGCTGGACCTTCTTCGGCGCGGTCGGCCAGGCCGCCGAACAGCTGTGGGCGTTTTTGCCGATCTACCTGGGGCCCATCCTGCTGCTGATCTTCGCGCCCTGGGTGCTGCAGAAGATGGTGCTGATCAGCAAGCAGCAGAACATCACCTCGATCGCCGACTTCATTGCCGCGCGCTACGGCAAGTCGCAGACCCTGGCGGTGGTGGTGGCGCTGATCTGCCTGGTTGGCGTGCTGCCCTACATCGCCTTGCAGCTCAAAGGCATCGTGCTCGGCGTCAACCTGCTGATCGGCGCCAATGCCGACGCCACCGGCACCCGCGTGCAGGACACCGCGCTGGTGGTGTCGCTGGTGCTGGCACTGTTCGCCATCGTCTTCGGCACGCGCAGCCTGGACGTCACCGAGCACCACCGCGGCATGGTCCTGGCGATCGCCTTCGAATCGATGATCAAGCTGCTGGCCTTCCTCGCCGTCGGCGTGTTCGTGGTGTTCAACCTGTACGACGGCTTTGACGACCTGTTCACCCAGGCACGCCAGTCGATACACCTGGAGAGCTACTGGCAGGAAACCATCAACTGGCCGTCGATGGTGGTGCAGACCGCCGTGGCGATGATGGCGATCATCTGCCTGCCGCGCCAATTCCACGTGACCGTGGTGGAGAACATCGAGCCGCAGGACATGCGCCTGGCGCGCTGGGTGTTCCCGATGTACCTGGCGCTGGCCGCGCTGTTCGTGGTGCCGATTGCCCTGGCCGGGCAGATGCTGCTGCCGGGCACGGTGATTTCCGACTCGTTCGTGATCAGCCTGCCACTGGCCGAGGCGCACCCGAGCCTGGCGCTGCTGGCCTTCATCGGCGGCGCCTCGGCCGCCACCGGCATGGTCATCGTCGAGGCCGTGGCGCTGTCGACCATGGTCTCCAACGACATGCTGCTGCCCTGGCTGCTGCGCCGCAACAACGCCGAGCGGCCGTTCGAGGCATTCCGCCACTGGATGCTGTCGGTACGCCGGGTGACCATCGTGGTCATCCTGCTGCTGGCCTATGTCAGCTATCGCCTGCTCGGCTCCACCGCAAGCCTTGCGACCATCGGCCAGATCGCCTTCGCCGCGGTCACCCAGCTGACCCCGGCCATGCTCGGCGCGCTGTACTGGAAGCAGGCCAACCGCCGCGGCGTGTTCGCGGGCCTGGCGGCGGGCATCTTCCTCTGGTTCTACACCCTGGTGTTGCCCATTACCGCCCACAGCCTGGGCTGGCCGCTGGAGCTGTTCCCGGGCCTTTCGTGGCTGCACGGCAACCCGCTGAACCTGCCGATCACCCCGCTGACCCAAGGCGTGGTGCTGTCGCTGGCCGGCAACTTCACCCTGTTCGCCTGGGTGTCGATGCTCTCGCGCACCCGCGTCTCCGAGCACTGGCAGGCCGGGCGCTTCATCGGCCAGCAGACCAGCGCCCGCCTCAGCAGCAAGCCGCTGCTGGCGGTGCAGATCGACGACCTGCTGACCCTGGCTTCGCGCTTCGTCGGCGAAGAACGTGCGCGGCAGAGCTTCATCCGCTTCGCCTACCGCCAGGGCAAGGGCTTCAACCCCAACCAGAACGCCGACGGCGACTGGATCGAGCACACCGAGCGGCTGCTGGCCGGTGTGCTCGGCACCTCCTCGACCCGCGCCGTGGTCAAGGCCGCCATCGAGGGCCGCGACATGCAGCTCGAAGACGTGGTGCGCATCGCCGATGAAGCCAGCGAGGTGCTGCAGTTCAACCGCGCGCTGCTGCAAGGGGCCATCGAGAACATCAACCAGGGCATCAGCGTGGTCGACCAGAACCTGCACCTGGTGGCCTGGAACCGCCGCTACCTGGAGCTGTTCAACTACCCCGACGGGCTGATCAGCGTCGGCCGGCCGATCGCCGACATCATCCGCTACAACGCCGAACGCGGCCTGTGCGGCCCGGGCGAGGCCCAGGTGCACGTGGCGCGCCGGCTGCACTGGATGCGCCAGGGCCGCGCCCATTCCTCCGAGCGGCTGTTCCCCAATGGCCGGGTGATCGAGCTGATCGGCAACCCGATGCCCGGCGGCGGCTTCGTCATGAGCTTCACCGACATCACCCCGTTCCGCGAGGCGGAGCAGGCCCTGCGCGACTCCAACGAAGGGCTGGAGCAGCGCGTGGCCGAGCGTACCCACGAACTGTCGCAACTGAACCAGGCGCTGTCGGAGGCCAAGAGCCAGGCCGAGGCGGTCAGCAAGTCCAAGACCCGCTTCCTGGCCGCCGTCAGCCACGACCTGATGCAACCGCTCAATGCCGCACGGCTGTTCTCCGCCGCCCTGTCGCAGCAGGCCGAAGGCATGAACGAGGAGGCCCAGCAGCTGGTCCAGCACATGGACAGCTCGCTGCGCTCGGCCGAAGAACTGATCAGCGACCTGCTGGACATCTCGCGCCTGGAAAACGGCAAGATCACCCCGGACGCCAAGCCGTTCGCGCTCAATGAGCTGTTCGACACCCTGGGCGCCGAATTCAAGGTGCTGGCAGCGGAAAAGGGCCTGGAATTCCGCCTGCGCGGCAGCCACCTGCGCATCGACAGCGACATGAAACTGCTGCGCCGGGTGCTGCAGAACTTCCTCACCAACGCCCTGCGCTACGGCAAGAGCCCGATCCTGCTGGGCGTTCGTCGCCAGGGCGAGCACCTGTGGCTGGAGGTGTGGGACCGTGGCCCGGGCATCGCCGACGACAAGCTGCAGGTGATCTTCCAGGAGTTCAAGCGCCTGGACAGCCACCAGACCCGCGCCGAAAAAGGCCTGGGCCTGGGCCTGGCGATTGCCGACGGCCTGTGCCGGGTGCTCGGCCACCGCCTCGAAGTGCGTTCATGGCCGGGCAAGGGCACGGTGTTCCGCGTCAATGTGCCGATCGCCCGCCAGGCCGCGGCTGCGCCTGCGGCGCCCGTGGAGCAGGCCAGCCAGCCGCTGGCCGGCCTGCAGGTGCTGTGCGTGGACAACGAAGACAGCATCCTGATTGGCATGAACAGCCTGCTCAGCCGCTGGGGTTGCCAGGTGTGGACCGCGCGCAACCGCGCCGAATGCGAGGCGCTGCTGGCCAAGGGCATGCGCCCGCACCTGGCGCTGGTGGACTACCACCTGGATGACGGCGAGACCGGCACCGGGCTGATGGGCTGGCTACGCACGCGCCTGGGCGAGCCGGTGCCGGGGGTGGTGATCAGTGCCGATGGCAGCAAGGAAACCCTGGCCACGGTGCATGCCGCGGGCCTGGACTACCTGGCCAAGCCGGTCAAGCCGGCGGCCCTGCGCGCCCTGCTCAATCGCCATCTGAGCCTGGTGCAGTAAGGGCGGCATCGGCCGGGGCATCGTCGGACAAGGCCCGCTCCAGCAGGTCGGCCGGCAGGCTCTTGCTGGCCCGGGCGCCAAGCAGCTTGAGCTGCTCGCTGCGGCTGACCAGGTTGCCGCGCCCTTCGCACAGCTTGTTGCGCGCCGCGGCATAGGCCTTGTCGACCTGCTGCAGGCGCGCGCCCAGCTCGTCCAGATCCTGGATGAACAGCACGAACTTGTCGTACAGCCAACCGGCGCGCTCGGCGATCTCGCGGGCGTTCTGGCCCTGGCGTTCCTGCTTCCACAGGCTGTCGATCACCCGCAAGGTGGCCAGCAAGGTGGTCGGGCTGACGATCACGATCTGCCGGTCGAAGGCCTCCTGGAACAGGTTCGGCTCGGCCTGCAAGGCGGCTGAAAAGGCCGCTTCGATGGGCACGAACAACAGCACGAAGTCCAGGCTGTGCAGGCCTTCGAGGCGGTTGTAGTCCTTGCTCGACAGGCCTTTGACGTGGCTGCGCAGCGACTGCACGTGCTGCTTCAGGGCGCTTTCATCGTTGCCGCTGACGTACTGCTGATAGGCGGTGAGGCTGACCTTGGCATCGACCACCACCTGCCTGTCGCCGGGCAGCATGATCAGCACGTCGGGCTGGAAGCGCTCGCCGTCGGCGCTCTTGAGGCTGACCTGGGTCTGGTACTCGCGGCCCTTTTCGAGGCCGGCATGCTCCAGCACCCGCTCAAGGATCAGCTCGCCCCAGTTGCCTTGGGTCTTCTGGCCCTTGAGCGCCTGGGTAAGGTTGGTGGCTTCGTCGGACAGGCGCAGGTTCAGTTGCTGCAGGCGTTCGAGCTCCTTGCCCAGGGAGAAACGCTCGCGGGCCTCTTGCTGGTAGCTCTCCTCGACGCGCTTTTCGAAGGCCTGGATGCGTTCCTTGAGCGGGTCGAGCAACTGGCCCAGGTGCTGCTGGCTGGTCTGGGCGAAGCGCTGCTCGCGCTCGTCGAAGATTTTCGTGGCCAGGTCGGCGAATTGCGCACGCAGGGTGTCGCGGGCTTCCTGCAGGTCTTCCAGGCGCTGCTGGTGGCTGTCCTGTTGCTCGCGCAGTTCGGCTTCCAGGCGCGCGCATTGGGCCTCCAGGCGGCGCAATTCGGCTTCGCGGCTGGCGCGCTCCAGGTGCCAGGCGTGGGCGGCGTCACGGGCGTTGTCGCGGTCGACCTGCAGCAGCTCCAGCTCACGGCCCTGGGCGGCGAGCTGGGTCTGCTTGACGGTGTTGGCCTCGCTCAGGTCGCTGACTTCGTCACGGCTGGCCTCCAGCTGCGCCTGCAGGCCCGCCTGGGCCAGCAGGGCGCCATTGAGACGCTCTTGGAGCAGGGCCTGCTCGCCCTGCCGGGCGCCCTGGCGACGCTGCACGTGCATGAGCCACCCCAGGCACGGCAAGGCGCCTGCCACCAAGCCCAGCAGAATGCTGGTCAGATCCACTGCCATGCTTACCCCGACGGTCTGTTGCAAATTGCCTGCAGCTTATCAGCCTGCCTGGTCCGACGCCTGCTCCGGCTCGCTGGCCTGGCACAGGCGAGCGTATTCCAGCTGCGCCCGCCGGTCCCCGGCCCGCGCCGCCTGGCGCAGCAGGTCATGGCCGATGCGCCGGTCACGGGCATTGCCGCACTCGCGGCAGAGCATCTGCCCCAGGCGGCTCTGGGCCTCGACCACGCCTTGGCGCGCCGGCTGCTTGAGCAGGCGCCCGGCCAGGTGCTTGACCTGGCGCTTGTCGGCCAGGCGCGGGCTGTCGAGCAGCCACAAGGCCACTTTCAATGAAAAGCGTTTGGGCGTGGGGGCAGACGTCGAAACGGCGGGGCTGGCGAGGTGTTTACCGCGAAACTTCATGAGCAACAGACAGGGCAACTCGAAAGGCGCGCCACTCTACCCTTTTTTGCACGGCATGGCCTGTCGATTTCTGGAGGATTGAAAAAAAATTTCACTGATCTTTTCTTGACGTTTTCAAACAGGTGACTGGGCAGTCGGCAGGTGCCTGTCGATTGTCGGACAGTTCTCCGCTTTGCTGGCACGCCCGTCCTAGAGCAAGCGCTCGGGACAATCCACAGTTCCTGTGGATAACTCGGTGGACAACCTCCCTAAGGACCCTGCAAACCCCTATGAAATGGGGCTTGCAGTCAAACTGACGATTTTTTCACCAGTAAAAATTAGTGTTTTTTTTCATTGACTTAAGGTGCCAGTCAAGTCATTGGCGAGCGTATCGGGCGCTGTTGCCGGGCTGTTACAAGTCGCGCCTCGAATGTGCACAAGTGCACCAAAAACCTGCATTCGGATGCACGAAATCGGTACATCGGGCCATTTGGAGGCCACTTGCCCCTCTTCCCACGTGGGCAAAGACACGCCATACTGCGCGGCTCGCCTGAAGAAACGTGCAAAGGCTTGCAAAGCCCCACGCGTTCCGGTAAGGTGCGCCTCGTTAGTACCAAGCTGAAAGTCAATTCTGGCCAGAAGCGTCCTTGCAGACCTGCTCCCCCCAAGAGCAACTGCTGAAACCAGGACCGGCCCTTTCGATGATTCACTCGCCAGCCAGCGCGCTGTTCAAGCACGAATCACGTGACAGATTGATCAGGATTCCATACCGACCGGCCTAGAACCTTGGCCCCGGAATGCTGCCTGCCCTCTGAAGTACCTACCAGTCAGCCCAAGCGCCCACATTTGATTGCGCTCTCTCTGGCTGCTTTGTTCCAGTCAGGTTCGTTCGTCCCTTAATAAAGGCGTCACTGGAACGTTTCTATCATGCACGGATCATAACCCCCGTGTTTAAAGCAGGAACCTCCAACAATATGCATACCCATCATCAGATTCAGGCTGCCATTGGCACCCTCTCCCAGGCCTTCTCGCCGTTGAAGTGCCTTATCACTGCCCCACGCAAGGGCAACTTCAGCTTCACCCTGGTGGACGAACACGGCGTCGCCTGCCACACCGAACGCCTGTATCCCGAGCAGTACACCCGCTCGGAACCGCTGCAGGCGGTGATCGCCCGGACGCGCCAGTCGCTCACCGCGTGAGCGGTGAATGCCAGGGCATTCAGCCTTTGAATGCCGGCCTCGGCGAGCTGCCTGATGGTTCTTGGCCTAATTGCCGCAAGGCATATGGCTTCCGACCTCAGGCAGCAATCGATTTAAAAACAGCTCTTTACATCACGCTTATCACACTACACTTCAACTCGAGCGGTCCGATCCGCTTCCGGCGGGCCTGATCATTCACCAGCTGCCAAGCTCCAGCGCCCGTCGGCCCCTTACTGCTCGAGGGCATCATGGGTATCGCGGCGAATGAATTGTGTCAGTATGTGATCCGACCGACCCTGGTCTACCTGAATCGTCATTGCGCCAGTGCCGAAGCCCTGCTATTGGGGATTGCGGCCAGCCAGTCGGCGCTCGGCTCGGCGCTGCACGACCGCCGGGGGCACGGCCTCTATCGCATTGGCGAAAGCCGGCATCAGGCGGTGTGGGACGACTTCCTCGCGCGTGACCCGGAACTTGCCAGCCTGGTCCGCGGCCTGGCGAGCCAGCACGCCTTCCTGGGCGGCCCGCACCTGGAACTCGCGGTCAATTTGCGCTACGCCACCGCCATTGCCTGGATGCTCATCGAAGCCCAGGCGACCGCGTTGCCTGACGCCGACGACCTGTTGGGCCAGGCGCGCATCTGGCGTCAGATTTTTCACCCTCAGGGTCGCCTGCGCGACTTCACCCAAGCCTGGCAACTGTGCATTGCTCAGAAATTGCCAGAGGTATCTTGAGAACTGTCCTACAGTATTACCGGAAAAAAAGGAATTTTGGTCGGATTGTCCTACAAAACCGCTCTATCTCCTGTGATACAGGCTATAGCGCAGAGCGTGATTTGTTGGTAGCTTTTCGCCCCGGAGATCCCAAGGAGTTTCTAATAATGAAAAAAGTAATGCTCAAAACCTCCCTCGGCGTTGCCGTTGCTCTCGCTTCCAGCCAACTGTTCGCTGCCGGCTTTGCCCTCAACGAACAGAGCATCAGCGGCATGGGGACAGGTTTCGCGGGTCGTTCTTCCGCTGCCGATGATGCCAGCACGGTGTATGGCAACCCTGCCGGCATGTCTCGCCTGAAGCGCCAGGAAGTGACCGTGGGGGGCGCAGCCATTATCGCCAAGACCGATATTTCGGGCCCGGGCAGCAGCCCACTGCCGGGTGAAACCGACGGTGACATGGTGCCAACGGTGGGGGTACCGATGGGCTACTACGTCAAGCCGATCGATGAGCACTGGAGCGTCGGTTTCGGCGTCTACGTGCCCTTCGGCCTGGTCACTGACTACGGCAGCGGCGACGCCGCACGCTACTGGGGCAAGAAGAGCCACGTCGAGGTCATCACCTTCCAGCCAACCGTCAGCTACGCCTTCAACGACAAGGTGTCGATCGGTTTCGGCCCGACCATCAACAAGATCAAGGGCGAGCTGGGGTCGAACACCATCAACCCGCGTTCTCCTGGCTTCAATGATGGCGAAGTGAAGATCAAGGGCGACGACACTGCCGTGGGCTACAACATCGGCATCCTGGTTCAGGCCACCGACCGTACCCGCGTCGGCATGACCTACCACTCGATGGTCGACTACAAGCTCGAAGGCAACACCAAGGTCAACAACGCCCTGATCGGGCCGTTCAGCGGCAGCAAGTTCGACGCCACGCTGAAGATCAAGACCCCGGAGTCGGTGGACTTCTCGGTTACCCACGAGCTGGATGACCAGTGGACCCTGTACGCAGGCAGCACCTGGACGCGTTGGAGCCGCCTGAAGGACATCACCGTCAACAACGATGTACCCGCTCCGCTGGTGGGCCAGTTCGGCACCATCACCGAAGAGCAGAACTGGCATGACACCTGGGCACACGCCATTGGCGCGTCCTACAAGGTCAACAAGGAGTGGGTACTGCGTACCGGCTTCTCCGTCGACCAGTCGCCGACCAACAACCACGACCGTTCGCCGCGCATCCCTACGGGTGATCGCAAGGCAATCAGCTTCGGTGCCGGCTACAGCCCAACCGACGACATGACCATCGACGTGGCCTACTCCTACCTGTGGGAAGAGGACACCAAGGTCAACCTGGCCAGCCCGACCAAGGGTCGTTACCAGGCCAAGTACGAGAACAGCGCTCACGGTATCGGTGCTTCCCTCACCTACCGTTTCTGATTCGTACCTGCTGTATGAAAAACCGCCCTCGTGGCGGTTTTTTCATGCCTGCACCTGCCAGGTTTCACCCAACGCTTCGTGCAGGTAATCCATGAAGGCGCGCGTCTTGGGCGTCAGGGCAAAACGGTCTGCCAGGCACAGGTAGATATCCATCGGCTCGGTCTGGGCGTAGGCCTGCCCCTGCTCGCTGTACTCGAACAGCGGCACCAGTGCGCCGGTGGCCAAGTGCGGCCGGACCACGAATTCGGCGAGCCGAGTGATGCCACCATCGTTGAGCGCCATCTGGGTCAGGGCGTCGATGTCGTCGCTGATCAGCACCGTGCCGAACTGCGCATCGAAGCGCAGGCCATCGCGCACGAAGCCCCAGCGCAGGAAGCGGCCGTCCACCGGGTAGCGGAACACCAGGCAGCGGTGCTCACGCAGCGCCTCCGGCGTGGCTGGCAGGCCCGCCTGCGCCAGGTAGCCTGGGGATGCACAGCAGATGAACGGGACGCGGGCGATGTGCCGTGCGAGCAGATGGTCTTCCAGCTGTGGGGTGATGCGCAGGCTGATGTCGACGTCTTCGCGGGCGTGGTTGACGCGTCGGTCAGTCGTTACCAACTCTATCGAAAGCAAGGGGTAGCGGGCGCTGAAGGCTGGGATCAACGGAGCGAGCACATGGCGGCCGAACGCGGAGGTGGAGGCAATGCACAGGCGCCCCTGGGGTTCGCTGTCGGGCGTGGTGATGGCTTGCTCGGCCTGCAGCAGGTCGCGTTCGATATGCCGGACACGTTCGTAATACTGCGCGCCCGCCGGCGTGAGGGCCATGCTGCGGGTGGTGCGGCTGAGCAGCCGCACCTGGAGGTGGCTTTCGAGCCGTGCGAGGTTCTGGCTGACCGCGGCCGGGCTGAGGCCGAGAGTGCGGGCGCCGGCGGCAATGCTGCCGGCTTCGACGACCTTGATGAAGCTGCGGATGGTGTTGAGCAGGTCCATGGCGAGCCTTGGGATTCGTAAGAATCTCTTTATAAAGAACTCACCGTTACCGGTCTACAGGTGTCGACTGCTGGCTTGATAACCTGCGCTTCCAGCCATTTTCCAGGAGTTTGCATGAGCGACCTGTCCCAGCCGCGCAGCCGGCGCAAATTGCGCCCTAGCGCCACGCCCTACGTGTTTGCGTTGTATATGTCGTCGATCATGGCGTTGTTGATGTGCTTCGTGATTACCGCTGCCAATGCGGGCGTGGATGCGCAGTATTTGAACAACGTGCTCAAGGCTTACCAACTTGCTATGCCGGTGGCATTCATCTGCGTACTGATGGTCCGGCCGGTGGTGATTCGATTGGTGGCACTTACAGTCCATCCTCACTAACCCATCCCCCTCCCCTGCTCTTGCCGTTGCTTTCGCTTTTGCCTTTGCTTTTGCTTTTCATGCGCGCAAGTCCAGGCGCCACAGATTGCGACTTCAGGAGGCCGAGCGGAGGACTTGCGGAGGGAGGCGACGGGCATGGATGCCCGTCGAGCGCTGAGGCCCCATGGATGGGGCCTGCAGCGCGTACTCCCGGGAGCAAGGCCGGAGCGAGGGAACCCCGGAGCGTAGCGCAGGGGCCGGATGATGGGAGCGGGCGGTTTTTGGTTACTTTTTGCCAAGACAAAAAGTGACCCGCCGTAAGGGCGGAAAGGTGAGTAAGCGTCGCTATTGATTTCGGATATGCATGAGCACTTCAGCACCACCACCTGAGCTTTTGGCTTTTGGCTTTTGGCTTTTGGCTTTTGGCTTTTGGCTTTTGGCTTTTGAAACGAGTGAATATCCATTTGCCAAGGCGGCGCATAATCACCCTTCCGCCCTTACGGCGGGTTACTTTTTGTCTTGGCAAAAAGTAACCAAAAACCGCCCGCTCCCATCATCCGGCCCCTCCGCTACGCTCCGGGGTTCCCTCTCTGCGGTCATGCTCCCGGGAGTACGCGCTGCAGGCCCCATCCATGGGGCCTCAGCGCTCGACGGGCATCCATGCCCGTCGCCTCCCTCCGCATGACCTCCGTTCGGCCTCCTGAAGTCGCAATCTGTGTCGCCTGAACTTGCGCGCATGAAGAGCAAAAGCAACGGCAAGAGCAAGAGCAAGAGCAAGAGCAAGAGCAAGAGCAAGAGCAAGAGCAAGAGCAAGAGCAAGAGCGACTTGGATGCTCAAGGGTGGGAGGCGATTGCCTTCTCGATAGCTGAGCGGAACGCTGGATCATCCGGCTTGGTCAGGCTTGAGAAGTTGCCGATGACCTTGCCCTTGCGATCGACCACGTACTTGTAGAAATTCCACTTCGGCGCACTACTCTGATGCGCCAGCTCCACGAACAATGGAATCGCATCCTTGCCCCGCACCGCCTGCGCCTTGGTCATGGTGAAAGTCACACCATAATTGGCATAGCAAACCTTGGCCGTCTTCTGCGCGTCGGCATCTTCCTGCTTGAAGTCATTCGAAGGCACACCCAGCATCTCCAGCCCCTGCCCGTGGTACTCCTTGTAGGTCGCCTCAAGCCCCTCGAACTGCGGCGCAAACCCGCAATAGCTCGCCGTATTGATCACCACCAGCGGCTTGCCCGCAAAGCGCTGGCACAGGTCGACCTGCTCCTTGCCCCGCAGCTCGGGCAAGCTGCTCTGCAACAGCGCCGGGCACTCGGCCGCCCAGCTCGAAGTGGCCGCCAGCAACGCCAGCAACGGCATCGTCAACCAATGTGCACGCATCGTCAGGTTCTCCCGCTAGACAATTGCTTGAACTTGCAGGGTAGCGCTTAACAAACAGCCATGCCCAGTTGCATCAACGCCAAGCCGCCACGGTGCCAACCCCACCACACCAATGCCACCACCAGCGCCGCGGCCACCAGCAGCAGCCCGCGGGCCAGGTGCCGGTTCATGCGGCTTGCGCCTGCAGGCGCGCCACCGGGCGCTCGCGCACCGGCCAGTTGAGCGCAGCCGCCAGCAGGCTGAGCAGGATCGAGATCTGCCAGACCAGGTCATAGTTGCCAGTCTGGTCATACACCACACCCCCCAACCAGCCGCCCAGGAAGGCGCCCAACTGGTGGAACAGGAACACGATGCCACCGAGCATGGACAGGTTGCGCACACCGAACAGCGTGGCCACGGTGCCGTTGGTCAACGGCACGGTAGACAGCCACAGCAGCCCCATGGCGATGCCGAACAGATAGGCGCTGACCGCACTCACCGGCACCCACAGGAACAAGCCGATCACCACCGCCCGCAGCAGGTACAACGCCGTCAGCAGGCGTGGCTTGGACATCCGCCCACCGAGCCAGCCAGCGGTATAGGTGCCAACGATATTGAACAGCCCCACCAGCGCCAGCACCGTGGTGCCGGTAGTTGCCGGCAGATGCTGGTCGACCAGGTAGGCCGGCAGGTGCACACCGATGAATACCACCTGGAAGCCACACACGAAAAAGCCCAGGGCCAGCAGCCAGAAGCCGGAATGCGAGCACGCCTCGCGCAGGGCCTGGCCCAGCGTCTGCTCGACGCCATGGCTGGGCAGCGGGCGATCCTTGAGCATGCTGACCAAGGGTACGATCAAGGCGACCAGCAAGCCCAGCACCAGCAAGGCGGCCGACCACCCCAGCCATTCGATCAAGCCCAGGGTGCCGGGGAGCATGGCGAACTGGCCGAAGGAGCCCGCGGCACTGGCGATGCCCATGCCCATGCTGCGTTTTTCCGCCGGCACGGCGCGGCCCACCACGCCCAGGATCACCGAGAACGAGGTACCGGACAGGCCGATGCCAATCAGCAGGCCCGCACTGAGCGACAGTGACCAGGCCGAATCGGCGGTACTCATCAGCAACAGGCCAGCGGCGTAGAGAATGCCGCCGATGATCACCACCCGCGCCGCGCCAAGGCGGTCAGCCAGCGCACCGGCAAAGGGCTGGGCCAGGCCCCAGATCAGGTTCTGCAGGGCAATGGCGAAGGCGAACACCTCGCGGCCCCAGCCGAAATCGGCGCTCATCGGCGCCAGGAACAGGCCGAAGCCATGCCGGACACCCAGTGACAGGGCGAGGATCAATGCTGCCCCTACCAGAACCCACCCGCTGGTTCGCCACACCGAAGTCATTATCGTTATCTCCAGCACATCGCAAGGTTTATGCGGGTATATACCCGCGTTTAATCGTGGTCGATCAGGCCAGCCGCTCCAGCAGCCGCACCAGTTCATCGCGCGGCCCTTCGCCCAGGTGCTCGACCAATGCCTGCTGCGCCAGCTCCCAAGCGGGGTACGCCACCTGCAGGCGCGCAGCGCCCGCCTCGGTCAGCAGCACCACGCGGTTGCGCTGGTCGTCACCGTCGGCCAATGCCACCAGGCCCTCGGCCTCCAGCACCCGCAGGTTGCGGCCCAGGGTGCTGCGCTCCAGGCCCATGGCCTCGGCCAGGGTGGTGATACTGGGGCGGTCGAGCCGCTGCAGGTGGCGCAGCAGGGAAAACTGGGCGACATTGATGCCGAAGCCGGCAAGGGCCTCGTCGTAATGCCGGCTCACCCCACGGGCGGCGCGACGCAAATGGGTGCAGATGCATTCACTGGTCAACATGGATACGTGTATATACCCGCAACTTGGCTGTTGCAAGAAATTTCAGGGTGCCAGCCGCTGCCGGATCGGCTCGAACTCGGCCGTTGCGCGACGGGGCAAGGGGTCCGGGGTGCCTTGCTCGATGGCCTGCCAATAGCGCCATGGCACCTTGGCCGAGCCGAGTTCGTAATCCATGCCATCCCAACTGTCTTCACGAAAGCTGTAGAAGGCCCAATGCAGCCGCTCGCGCTCCAGCACCGTGAGCACGTCCTCCAGGTACTGCCGACACCCCGCCAAACGCCGCATGCAGCCGAATTCGCCGACAACCAGCCGTGAACGCGGCACCTTCATCGCATCCACCCACGCCACAGGCTTGGCAAGGTACTCGGCGACGCGCTGGCCATCCCAGTGCTGGCGCTGCCCGGCGAAGGGCACCGGGCCAGGATAGGCAAGCGGCGGCTGGCGCGTCATGTTCGGCGCGCTGGTGGCAGCATAGGGCTCGTACATGTGCACGCTGTAGAGCACGCGCTCGTCCGCCAGCGCCTCGGGCCAGTAGCTGAACGCATCGGCGCCGGCGTACCAGCCGGCGTCGACCATGACCGGGGTGTGTGGGTCCACTTCGCGAATGGCTGCCAGCAGCTGGCGGTACAGCGCCGGCAAGTCGCGCGCACTGCCCCGGGCTTGCTCGTACCACGCCCGCATCTGCTGCGCCGGCGCATGCTCGGCCAGGCCGCCGTGCTTCTCCGGGGCCGGTTCGTTGATCAGGTTGTAGGCGGCGATGGCCGGATGATCCTTCAGCTCGCCGGCCAGGTCGCGCCAGAACGCGGCGGCCTGTGACCAGTAGCGTTTGTCCTGCCACAAACGGTCGTCGAACTGGCCCTGGTTGTTCTGCGACCAGCGCATGCCCGGCAGTGACAGCGGCGCAATGACCACCTTGAGCCCTGCCTGATGGGCACGGTCGAGGGCCTCGCGCAGGCGTTGCAGGTCCGCCTTGGCCAGGCCCTGGTAATGGTCGGCATCGCCCAGCAGAACATCGCGCTGCGCCGGCTGCCATTTATCGTAGGACAACCGCACCCAAGTGGCGCCGTACCCACGCAGGGCTTCGAAATAGGCCTGATCAGGCGGCAGGCGGTTGAAGCTGTTGCCACCGTGGCGGGGGGTGTTCCAGAAGTCGATGAGGTCTGCGGCGCTGGCCAGCGGCGAAGACATCATCAACAAGGCGACAAGCATCAAGCGGTGCATGGCATGGCCTCCTTGGCCGATTGGGAAGGAGGCCGAGGATACCCGCGCAAGGCCGCGGCAAGGGGGACTGATGCGTTGCTGAAAATGACCAGCCGCTGCGGGCTCAAGGCATCAGCGCCAGCCCCAGCAGCACCGTGAGTTCAAGCAGCTCCAGCAACGCCCCGGCCGTATCCCCGGTGCTCCCGCCCAGGCGCTGGCACATCAGCCGCCGCAGCCAGCAGAACACCCCAAACGCGCCAAGCAGCACCCAGGCCACGCTCCATCCGCCCAGCACCAGGCACACCAACAGGCTGGCCAGCAGCACCCAAATGGCGGCACGCCGCGGCAAGTGTTCGGCCAACGCTTGGCCCAGGCCGCCCTTGCGCACGTAGGGGGTGGCGAGGAACAAGCCGAGCATCGCCGCCCGCCCCACCACCGGCGCCAGTACCAGCAGCGCGCCCGCGCCACGCTCGACCAGCACCCACAGCGCGCAGAACTTCAGCAGCAGCACCAGCACCAGGGTCACCACCGCAATCGGTCCGCTGCGTGGGTCCTTCATGATCTGCAGCGTGCGCTCGCGATCGCCGAAGCCGCCCAGCCAGGCATCGGCGCTGTCCGCCAGGCCGTCCAGGTGCAAGGCGCCGCTGAGCAGCACCCACAGCGTCAGCAGCAGGGCCGCGTGCAGTGGTGCCGGCGTGCCCTGCAGCAGATGGCTGGCAAGCCACAGCAGCAGGCCAAACAGCAGGCCGACCAAGGGATAGAACAGCAACGAGCGGCCGACCTGCCGGGGCTCGGGCATGCCTGGCAAACGCACCGGCAAGCTGCTGAGAAACTGCAAGGCGATCCACAAAGGCAGCATCTCAAACCACCTCTCGCAGGCGCTCGCCGACTAGCTCCAGCTGCACCAGGGCGCCATGGCCGACCTCGACCTGCAACAGCTGCTCCCGTGGCAAACCTCGGGCACGCGCCAGCAGCAGGCGCATGACGCCGCCATGGGTGACCAGCAGCACGCGCTTGCCCGCATGCAGCGAGCGCAGCCGCTCGATACCCGCCAGCACACGTTGTTCGAAGGCGCTCACCGGCTCGCCACCAGGCGGCGTATAGGCATAGGGGTCGGCCCAGAAGCGCCCAAGCTCGTCTGCCTGGGTCTGCATGATCTGCAGCGCGCTGCGCCCCTCCCACTCGCCGAAATGCAGCTCTTGCAGGTCGGCTTCGCGCTGCACCGGCAGCCCAAGGCGCACGCCCAGTTCATCGGCGAACCGCGCACAGCGCTGCAAGGGCGAGCTGACCAGCACCTGCCAAGGCCCGCCTTCGCCCACGGCCTCGCGCATCTGCGCCCAGCCTTTGTCGGTCAGGGCGTCGTCGAGGCTGCCGCGCAGGCCGCCGCCCTGCTCGGTTTCACCGTGGCGCAGCAAATCGAGGATCATGCCGGGCGGTCCGCCACCGCCGCTTCGGCGAAGGTCGCCATCTGCCCGTGCAGGGCACAGGCCAGGCGCAGCAATGGCACCGCCAGCGCCGCACCGCTGCCCTCGCCCAGGCGCAGGCCCAGGGCCAGCAGCGGCTCGGCGTCCAGCGCCGCGAGCAAGGCCTTGTGGCCCGGCTCAGCGCCTTGGTGGGCGAACAGCAGCCAGGCCCGGCATTGCGGGTTGAGGCGCACGGCAACCAGTGCCGCGACGCTGCAGATGAAGCCGTCCACCAGCACTGCGATGCCCTGCTGCGCACACGCCAGGTAGGCGCCGGCCAGCGCGGCGATCTCGAAGCCGCCGACGCAGGCCAGGGCCTGCTCGGGCTGGTCGGCGCGCAGGCCGTGCAGCACCAGGGCACGCTCGATCACTTCGGCCTTGTGCCGCACCCCAGCGGTGTCCAGGCCGGTGCCGGGGCCGCTGAGGTCGCGCGCCGGGCAACCCAGCAAGGTGCTGGCCAGCGCCGCGGCGGCCGTGGTGTTGCCAATGCCCATCTCGCCGCCGATGAACAGCTGTGCGCCGTTTTGCCCGGCGCGCAATGCGCTGTCACGGCCCGCTTGCAGCGCGGCCTGCAGCTGCGCATCGGTCATCGCCGGCTGGCGTGCGAAGTTGGCGGTGCCGGCGCCCAGGCGCAGGTGGCGCACCCCGGCCAGCTCCAGCTGCGGGTCGATGGTGCCGAGGTCGACCACTTCGAGGCTGGCCTGCAGCTGGCGCGCCAGCACGCTGATCGCCGCACCACCGCCGACGAAATTGCGCAGCATCTGCCCGGTCACCGCCTGCGGGTACGCCGAGATGCCCTCCTCGACCACGCCGTGGTCGCCGGCAAAAATAGTGATGGCGACCTGATCCAGGTTCGGCCGCTCACAGCCCTGCAGCCCGGCCAGCGTCACCGCCAGGCCCTCTAGCTGGCCAAGCGAACCTGCGGGTTTGGTCAGCTGCTGCTGACGGGCACGGGCCTGGTCCATGGCGGCGTTGTCGAGGGGTTGGCAGGCGTCACGCCACCAGGGTTGGTTCATAGTGCAGGTCCTTTGAGCATCAGAGGCAGGCCAGCGACGGTCAGTACCACGCGCTGGCAACGTTCGGCCACGGCCTGGTGCAGCTCGCCGGCCAGGTCGACGTAACGCCGGGTCAGTTCGCCCATGGGCACCACGCCCAGGCCGGTTTCGTTGCTGACCAGTATCACGGTGCCGGGCAACTGCGCCAGGCACGCCAGCAGCGCGTCACGCTCCTGGGCCAGGCGCTGCGGGTCTTCGAGCATCAGCAGGTTGGTCAGCCACAGGGTCAGGCAATCCACCAGCAGGCAGCGGCCTTCGGCGGCTTCGGTGCGCAGCACGCTGGCCAGCGCCAAGGGTTCTTCGACCAGCCCCCAGTGGGCGGGCCGGCGCTGGCGGTGCAGGCGCACCCGTTCGTTCATTTCACCGTCCAGGGGTTGGCTGGTGGCGATGTAGGTCACTGGCAGGCCGCTGTCGCTGGCCAGCTGTTCGGCCAGGCGGCTCTTGCCCGAGCGGGCGCCGCCGAGGATCAGGTTGAGCATGTCAGGCGGCTCCGCACAGTTGGCGCAGGTATTCGGTATCCAGGTGCTGCTCGACCAGGTCGGCCAGGCGTTCGATGTCGCGTTCGCGCAAGGCTTGGTAATCGATGGGCTGCACATCGGCCAGGCCCGCCCAGCGCAGCAGTGCGGCGCACGACTGGCGGCCTTCGAACAGGCCATGCAGGTAAGTGGCAAGGATCTGGCCATCGGCGCTGATCGCACCATCTGCGCGGCCATTGGCAAGCTGCACGGCGGGCTGCTCAAGCGCCGTGCCCGTGGTCACGCCGGCATGGATTTCGTAGCCGGCCACTGGCGAATCTTCCAGGCTCAAGGTGCCGGCGACATTGCGCAGTTGCTTGTCGGCTTCGAGCACCGTGGCGTAGTCGAGCAGCCCAAGCCCCGGGCTTGAGCCGGCCGGCCCTTCCAGGCCGAGCGGGTCGTGCACTTGCTGGCCGAGCATCTGCAGGCCGCCGCAGATGCCGATGAGCTTGCCGCCATAGCGCAGGTGCCGAGCGATGGCCGCGTCCCAACCGCGCGCGCGCAGTTGCACCAGGTCGCCGCGCACGCTCTTGGAGCCCGGCAGGATGATCAGGTCGGCCGGCGGGATCGGCTGGCCAGGGCCGATGAACTGCAAATCCACCTGGGGGTGCAGGCGCAGGGGGTCGAAATCGGTGTGGTTGCTGATGCGCGGCAGCACCGGGACGATGACCTTGAGCACGCGCTCGTGCTTGCTGCCCTGGCGCACGTCGATGCCGTCTTCGGCTTCCAGGTGCAGGTCGGTGACGTAGGGCAGCACGCCCAGCACCGGTTTGCCGGTACGCGCTTCCAGCCAATCCAGGCCGGGCTGCAGCAAGGCGATGTCGCCGCGAAAGCGATTGATGACGAAGCCCTTGACCCGCGCCTGCTCGCTCGGCGACAGCAGCTCCAGGGTCCCGACCAGGTGGGCGAACACGCCGCCACGGTTGATGTCGGCGACCAGGATCACCGGGCAGTCGACCGCTTCGGCAAAGCCCATGTTGGCGATATCGCCCGCACGCAGGTTGATCTCCGCCGGCGAGCCGGCCCCTTCGACCATCACCACCGGGTAGGCCGTGCTCAGGCGCTGGTGCGAAGCCAGCACGGCTTGCATGGCGATGGCCTTGTAGTCGTGGTAGGCCACCGCATTCATGCTGGTGACCGCACGGCCGTGGATGATCACCTGGGCGCCGGTGTCGCTGTTGGGCTTGAGCAGCACCGGGTTCATGTCGGTGTGCGGCGCCAGCCGGCAAGCCTGGGCCTGCACCGCCTGGGCGCGGCCGATCTCGCCGCCGTCGGCGGTCACCGCGCTGTTGAGCGCCATGTTCTGCGGTTTGAACGGCACCACGTTGATGCCCTGGCGCAGCAGCCAGCGGCACAGGGCGGTGACCAGCGTGCTCTTGCCGGCATCGGAGGTGGTGCCTTGCACCATGAGGGTGGTCATGCCGTTTCCTTCTGATAGGCGGCCAGGGCCTGGGCCAGGCGCTGTTCGTCCGCGGCGCAGGCGGGCAGGCCCAGGCGCACGGCAGCGGGCTGCTCGAACAGGCGCACGAGGATGCCGCGGCGGGCGAGAAAATCATGCAGGTGCGCGGCCCGCTCGCTGCGCACGTACTGGAACAGGTCGCAGCCGCCGCTGGGTGCCAGGCCATGGGCCTGCAGCAAGGTGGCCAGGCGCTGGCTGGCCTCGGAGCAGCGGGCGATCTGCAGCTGATGGGTAGCTTGGTCGGCGAAGCAGGCCTGGGCCACGACCCGCGCCGGGCCACTGACGGTCCACGGCCCAAGCCTGTCGGCCAGGCGCTGCAGCAAAGGCTGTTCAGCCATCACGCAGCCCAGGCGTACCCCGGCCAGGCCGAAGAACTTGCCGAACGAACGCAGCACGATCAGGCCAGGGCGCTCGGCGCAATCCACCACGCTGTATTGCGGTGTGTTGTCCATGAACGCTTCGTCGACCAGCAGCCAGCCGCCGCGCGCGGCCAGGCGGGCATGCCAGTGCAGCAGGCGCTCGCGGGGCACGCGCAGGCCGGTGGGGTTGTTGGGGTTGACCAGCACCAGCACGTCGAGGCTGTCGAGGGCCGCCTCGACCTCGGCTTCCTGCAGCTCGACCAGGCTATGCCCGGCGCGCTGCCAGGCCTGCGGGTGCTCGGCATAGCACGGCGACAACACCCCGACCCGGCCGCTCGGGCGCAGGTGCGGCAATGCCTGGATCGCCGCCTGGGAACCGGCCACCGCCAACACCTGATGGGCCCGATAATAGCGGCAGGCCGCAGCTTCCAGGCCGTCGTCCGTTTCCGGCAGGCGCGCCCAGGCCTCCACGGGGATGGCCGGAATCGGGTAAGGCCAGGGCGCGATGCCGCTGGACAGGTCCAGCCAGTCTTCACGGGCAATTGCGTAGTGCCGTATCGCCCGCAGCAGGCGGCCGCCATGTTCAAGCATCGAGGTACGCTCCCAGGCAAATCAGCAGCAGCCACAGCCACACGCCGCGCTGCACCAGGCTCCAGCCGCGCTCGATGGCGTCGGCATCGGCCATCGGCCCCTCGCCCAGGCGCGGGCGCTCGTGCAGCTCGCCGTGGTACACCGCCGGGCCGCCGAGCTCGACGGCCAGCGCACCCGCACCTGCGGCCATCACCGGCCCGGCATTGGGGCTGTCCCACAACGGCGCCTGCTTGCGCCAGCAGGCCAGCGCCAGGCGGGTCTTGCCGAGCACTGCGTAGGTCAGCGCCACCAGCCTGGCGGGAATATAGTTGAGCACGTCGTCGATGCGTGCCGCGCACCAGCCAAAGCGCTCGAAGCGCTCGTTGCGGTAGCCCCACATGGCATCCAGCGTATTGCTCAGGCGGTACAGCACCACCCCGGGCGCGCCGGCGACGATGAACCAGAACAGCGCGGCAAATACCGCATCGCTGCCGTTCTCCAGCACCGATTCGGTGGCCGCCCTGGCCACGGCGGGCTCATCCAGCTCGCGGGTTTCGCGGCTGACCAGGTAGCCCACCCGCCGCCGTGCCTCTTCCAGGTCGCCCTGGCGCAAGGCATTGGCCACCGGCAGCACGTGCTCGCCAAGGCTGCGCAGGCCCAGCGCGCAATACAGCGCCAGCACGTCCACCAGCCAGCCGATGTAAGGCAGCCAGGACAGGATCAAGGCCACCAGGGTCAAGGGCACCACGGCCAAAAACCAGGCGCTCACGCCATGGCTGCGCCAGCCACGGCCACCGGCGTTCAGGCGCCGCTCCAGGCTCGCGGCAAAGTTACCAAAGGCCACCAGCGGGTGGCGCCGCTGCGGCTCGCCCAGCAAGGCATCCAGGGCCACGCCGGCCACGGTCAGCAAGGCCACGCTCATGGGCGCTCTCCCCATTGGTTTTCGAACAGCATGTCACCCAAGGGCCGTTCTTCGGCCCAGTGTTCCAGCGCCAGCATCGGCGCCGGGTAGAACGCCGCCACCGGCCCCAGGCACAGCACCGCCACCGGCTTGGCGCCCGCCGGCATGCCGAGCAGCTCGGCCAGCGCCAGCGGGTCGAACAGCGATACCCAGCCCATACCCAACCCTTCGGCCCGGGCTGCCAGCCACAGGTTCTGGATGGCGCAGGCCAGCGAGGCCAGGTCCATTTCAGGCAAGGTGCGGCGGCCGAAAATATGCGGTTCGCGGTTGTCCATCAAGGCCGCCACCAGCACTTCGGCGCAGTCGTTGATGCCTTCGACCTTGAGCTTCATGAAATCGTCCGAGCGCTCGCCAAGGGCCTCGGCAGTGCGTGTGCGCTCCTGCTCGACCAGCGCCTGGATGCGCTGGCGCAGGTCACGCTGGCTGATGCGGATGAAGCGCCAGGGCTGCATCAGGCCGACGCTGGGCGCCTGGTGCGCGGCGGCCAGCAGGCGGCCGAGCAGTTCGGGGGCGACCGTGCCGCCGGCGAAGTGGCGCATGTCGCGGCGCTCGCCGATCGCCCGGTAGATCGCGGCGCGCTCGGCAGCGCTGAAAGCGTGTTCGCTCATGGTTGCAGCAGCGCCGCCGTCGCATCGGGGTTGGAGGGGAAGTAGAAGTGCACGTAGGAGGCGGTCAAGCGCCCCAGGCGGTAGACCGCCTCGTTGCCGCGCCCGCCATTGGGGCTCAGGCCGCGGGCGATCGGCGCAAGTTCGGTGCTGGTCAGCGAATGATGGTAGGTGTGCCCGCGCAGGGTGCCTTCCGGCAGTTCCACCGCCTGCAGGGCCAGGGCGGCCAGGCGCTTCTGCATGGTCGCTTCGCCCGCCAGCAGGCCGAGCAGTTCGGCGCGCTCGCCAGCCACATCGGTCAAGGCATCGAGCAGGTAGAGCATGCCGCCGCATTCGGCCAGCAGCGGCTTGCCGGCCTCATGGTGGGCGCGGATCGCCTGGCACATCGGCGTGTTGGCGGCCAGCGCGTGGTGGTGCAGCTCGGGGTAGCCACCGGGCAGGTACAGGCTGTCCACCACCGGCAGTTCGCGGTCGTGCAGTGGCGAGAAGAACTCGAGCTGGGCGCCGAGCTGGCGCAACAGGTCGAGGTTGGCGCCATAGATGAAGGCAAAGGCTTCGTCCCGCGCCACGCCGATGCGCACCCCGGCAAGCGATGCGCGCCAGGCCTGCGGCTCGGCTTCGGCGAAGCTCACCGGCGGCGGCAAGGCCGCATCGCAACTGGCGCCCAGGGCCTCGGCGGCAGCGTCCAGGCGGGCATCCAGGTCATTCAGTTCGCTGGCCTGCACCAAGCCCAGGTGGCGGCTGGGCAGCTCGATGCCGCGTTCGCGCGAGAGGCCGCCATACCAGCGCAAGCCCTCGGTCAGGCTGCCTTCGAGCAGTTGCGCATGGCGCAGCGTGCCAACCCGGTTGGCCAGCACGCCGGCGAACGGCAGGTCGGCCTGGTAACGCGCCAGGCCCAAGGCCAGGGCGCCGAAGGTCTGGGCCATGGCGGTGCCATCGATCACCGCCAGCACCGGCACGCCGAAGTGGCGAGCCAGGTCGGCGCTGGACGGCGTGCCGTCGAACAGGCCCATCACCCCTTCGATGAGGATCAGGTCGGCCTCGCCGGCTGCTTCCCACAACAGGCGGCGGCTTTCCTGGGCGCCGATCATCCACAGGTCGAGCTGGTACACCGGCGCACCACTGGCGCGCTCGAGGATCATCGGGTCGAGAAAGTCCGGCCCGCACTTGAAGACCCGTACCTTGCGCCCGAGGTTGCGGTGCAGGCGTGCCAGGGCGGCGGTGACGGTGGTCTTGCCCTGGCCGGAGGCGGGTGCGGCAATCAATACGGCCGGGCAATGGCGGGGTTGGCTCACAGTTCCACGCCCTTCTGTGCGCGGATACCGGCCTGGAAAGCGTGCTTGAGCATGCCCATCTCGGTGACGGTATCGGCCAGCTCGATCATCTCGGGCTTGGCCGCGCGGCCGGTGACGATCACATGCTGCATCGGCGGCCGGGCCTGGATGTCGCCGAGTACCTGGTCGAGGTCGAGGTAGCCGTGCTTGAGGGCGATGTTCAGCTCATCGAGCACCACGAACTGCACCGAGGGGTCCTGCAGCAGCTGGCGCGAGACGGCCCAGGCGGCTTCGGCGGCGGCGATGTCGCGCTGGCGGTCCTGGGTTTCCCAGGTGAAGCCCTCGCCCATCACGTGGTAGCGCACCTGTTCGGGGAAGCGGCGGAAGAATAGCTCTTCGCCGGTGCTGTTGCGGCCTTTGATGAACTGCACCACGCCACACTGCATGCCATGGCCCAGGGCGCGGGTGAGCATGCCGAAGGCCGAGCTGCTCTTGCCCTTGCCATTGCCGGTCAGCACCAGCAGCAGGCCGCATTCGTTAGGGGAATTGGCGATGCGCTCGTCGATGATCGCCTTCTTGCGCTGCATGCGCGCCAGGTGGCGTTCGTCGCGGTCGGTGGTTTCGCTCATGGGGTTCTCCGCAGGCTGGCGCCACGCAAGCGGCGGCGACAGGTCGATAGGCGGGCAGACGGAGAACGCGCAGGGCCGCGGCGGCTGGCCACGGTGCACCGCGCATCACCCTCCGTGATGCCGTTGGCAGTATCAGGCCGGTCTCCGGGCTCGTGAGCGGGCCTTGGCCCCAGCCTGCGCGCCTTCCCGGATGCTGGCATCCAGTGGCCCTGCGCGGCCTTTGTACTCACCTACCGTTGCGGGGGCAGCGCCGGAATCGCACCTTTGCGGCGCCCACCGGCTTCCCAGTTTCACCCTGCCCAGACGGGGCTGGCGGGGCACCTGAAACACGCGCGAAGGTTAGAGGGTTGAATGGGGAGCGTCAATCGAACCGGGGCGATTTCACCCAGCCCAGCGCCGGCTGGCCGACGATGGGCTGTGCGCTTCAGCGGCGCGGTGCCTTGGACGCCTGCACCGTTACTGCGGGAAGAAACGTTGCGCCAGCGCCGGCGTGCGAATACGTGCACGGTAGGCGGCCAAGTCGAACGCCAGACCGGTGCGCAGGTCGTACACGGCGCCTTCGGCAGGCTTGCTCACCTGGCCGAGCGTCACCAGGATGAAACGGTAGTCGACGCCGTGCACCTGCTCGATCTTGTCGATGCGAAAGTAATGCCCAGGCAGGAACAGCGTCTCGGCTTCGTCCCAGTACAGCGAGAAGGCACTGACCGGCGTGCCGTCATGGTAGTGGCCGGCCGGCAGCCCGAAAATCACCGAACTGTCGTCGAAGGTGCGCGCCGTCGCGCTGCCCTGGCCCGTGACTTGCGACGCGAAGTCGGTGGCTTTGTACGGGTTTTCGGTAAACGAAGTCAGGTCGCTATTGACCAGCACATCGCCGACCTTCAAATGACCGCTGCGGTATAACCGGCCGCCCGTGCCGCGCGACACATGCCCGCCGCGGTACAGATTGACGGCGTTGCTCTTGGGCAGGCGGTCGAGCGAGTCGGCCAGGTTGCCCAGGTAGCTGTCTTCGTCACCGTAGTGATAGACACCATGGCGCAACACCTCGTTAACCCTCGATTCATCGCTGGTGTAGTACTCGATCAGCGAGTTGTAGTACTCGCGCTGATAGCGATAGGAGTATTCGGGCAAGCCGTGGACCATGACGCAATCCAGGCCGTTGCCATCCAGGTCCGGGCGCTTGTCGGCCGCAAGCGTCGGAATCATCCAGGTTTCGAGCAGTTTTTTCTGCCGCCGCAAGGCGCCGGCGGACAGCCTGCTGCTCTGGGTGCCGTCAGCCGTGGCGTAGACATCCCAGAACGGCGAGCCGATGTCAGCCACGTCAGCGATCGGCGATGAGCCGCCGCCCCGCAGGCCCGGTGCAACCAGTAGCTCCCATTGCCCATTGGCATTCAGGCGCACCGGCAACAGTGGCCCGAAGGCATAGGGGTTGTTGTTGGGCACGATCAGCCAGCAGGACAGTTCGTGGCTGTAGCGCACATGAAAGGACAACCCGTTCAGGGTGATCCAGCAAATGCCGTCATCGCTGACACCGACGCCTCTGAGCCGGCCCGCCTGCCCCACCTCGCCGGTCAGCAGCACGTTGCTCTCCTGCCCCTCGAGCGGCAGTTGCGCCGGCTGCGCTACCTGCCAGTGCTCCAGCGAAACGCCGGACTCGTGTGGCGCAGCGGGCCGCGCCAGGGAGGCGAAGCTCGATTGAAAGCCGAAGTCGACCATGTTGAAGGCCGCGAGCACGCTGTCGAGGATGGCCGTGCGCAGCGCTTCCCTGCGGCTTTGATCGTCGCCGGCACGTGCGGCGGCCTGCACATCCAGGCCGACCTTGGCCACGCTGGCACCGAGCAAGGCCAGCGACATCGGCCAGCCCAGCGGCGCGAAACCACCGAACACCTTGAGAAAGGCGGCGAGGTAGCCACGCCAGATCGCGTTGCGCAAATCCGCATTGTTGGTCATCAAGCTGGCGGTTTCGCGCAGCTCGCGGGCAACCAGGCCAATCAGGTAGGTGAACATGTCTTGCGTGATCGGGCGCTTCAGGTAATTGAGCAACGCCAAAGCGGCCTGCTCCGAGGCGCTGCTGGCAATGCCCTGCAGATGCGTTGCCACCGCGTGGGTGCGCGCAGGGTCACGTGCATCGCCATAGGCTGCCGCCTTGAAGGCGTCGAGCTTTTGGCTGTCCTGCAGGTGTTCACGCAACCAGCAGGCCATGGCCAGGGCCGAGCCGAACGCCCTGAGCGCTTCCCCGGCCCAGGGCAGATACAGCACCACCCGCCCATCGGCGGCTTCCAGGCTGTACATGCAGCCGCCATCCGCGGGGTCGAGCACATAGCGACTGAGCGTCAAGGTACTGGTGGTGCTGTCGCGCTCAAGCGTGGCCAAGGTGGGTAGTTGATCGGCCGGCAAGCCATCGGCGATCAACGCTCGCAGGCGCTCGCCGTCATCGCGGGTAATGCGCGCGGCAGCCAGAGCCTCGGCGATATGGCCAAGCAGGCAGATCTTGGCCAGGACGCGAAAATGCTGGCGCTGGGTGGTCAGAAAGTGCTCGACCTTGGCGCGATAGGCCACGGCGAAATCCAGTGCCCACAGGTCACTTTGCACATCGCTGCCCAGCATGCCCACTTCGTTGTGGGTATCGAACTGCAGGGCCTGCGGCCCCTGCCGGTAGAAGCCGCCATAGACCGCCAACTGGTCCGGCGCCTGCTGAAAGGCCGCGTCGAAACGATGCACCACCAGCTCGGTGAGATGCATGGACTTGCTGGGCGGCCCTCTGTGTTGCCAGCCCGTGAAGCTGGTCGAACTGCTGGCACTGGTGCCTTCGAACTGGTGCCACCAGACGAACCGCGGGTCTATCCGCTTGCCGGTATGGGTAAGCAGGATGCGCCTCGCCTGCTCGGTTGCCAGCACGCTGGGGTCTGGGTATTCACGGACGATTTCCTCGATCAGGTCGGTGAGAGGCCGCAGGGCCTGCGAGGCATCGAGCTGGCGTTCGATTGTTTCATTGACGGTGTTCATCACCCACTCCAAAGCCATCTGCATAGGGATGGCCATGCTGGACAGGGCAACGAACGGCTGGCAGTAGATGTGTAGGGCGCCCATGCAACGCGGTGTCGATTGAACCTGGCAGCGCTGGCGCCCCTCACAATCAATACAGACCTGCTCGCGAGGGTGGCACACATGAACGGATCCGCAATCACGAAGGTGTTGTTGCTGGTCGCCAGCCTCGCAGGCTGCGCTGAAACCGCGCAGCTGCAGGTCGCCGACGGCAGTGGCCCGACACCTCGCCTGCCAGCACCGAACAACACCCTAATACCGACCGTGAACATCGCGCCGGCGGTGGGCTGGCCCCAAGGCGCCAAGCCCAAGGCCGCGCCTGGCACGCAAGTGACGGCGTTCGCCAGCGGCCTGGACCACCCCCGCTGGCTGTACGTGCTGCCCAATGGCGATGTGCTGGTGGCCGAAACCAATGCCCCGGCTAGGCCCGACGAGGGCAAAGGCATACGGGGCTGGGTAATGGGCAAGGTGATGCAGCGTGCAGGGGCCGGCGTGCCCAGTGCCAACCGCATCACCCTGCTGCGCGACGCCGATCATGACGGCGTGGCCGAAACCCGCAGCACTTTCATCGAAGGGCTCCACTCACCGTTTGGCATGGCGTTGGTGGGCAACGACTTCTATGTCGCCGACACCGACAAACTGCTGCGTTTTCGCTACGTGCCAGGGGCCACGCAGATCCGCGAGGCCGGCACCCAGGTCACCGACTTGCCCGGCGGCCCGCTCAACCACCACTGGACCAAGAACGTGATCGCCAGCGCCGATGGCAAGAAGCTGTACGTGACGGTGGGCTCGAACAGCAATGTCGGCGAGAACGGGCTGGACCAGGAGCAAGGCCGCGCGGCGATCTGGGAAGTGGATGCGGCCAGCGGCGCCCATCGGGTTTTCGCTTCAGGCTTGCGCAACCCCAATGGCCTGGCCTGGGAACCACGCAGCGGCGCGTTGTGGACTGCGGTCAACGAGCGTGACGAGATTGGCAGCGACCTGGTGCCGGACTACATCACCTCGGTCAAGGATGGCGGTTTCTATGGCTGGCCCTACAGCTACTACGGGCAGCATGTCGATCAACGCGTGCAGCCGCAAAACCCGCAGAAGGTCGCCCAAGCCCTGGTGCCGGACTACGCCGTCGGCCCGCATACCGCCTCATTGGGCCTGGCGTTCGCCGAACCGGGTGCACTGCCGGCGCCCTTCGACCACGGGGCATTCGTCGGCCAGCACGGTTCGTGGAACCGCAAGCCGCACAGTGGCTACAAGGTTATTTTCGTGCCGTTCGACAGCAGCGGCAAACCCAGCGGGCAGCCGGTGGACCTGCTCACCGGCTTTCTCGACAGTGATGCCAAGGCCATGGGGCGGCCCGTTGGGGTTGCCAATGACAGGCGCGGTGGCGTGCTGGTGGCAGACGATGTCGGCAACGTGGTGTGGCGGGTCAGCAAGGCGCCGTAGCGCCTGGCGTGATCAGGGGTTCTGGGCCAGATGGCCCTGGGGGATGACCCGCTTTGCCTGCAGGTAGGCCTTGGCCCAATAGCTGTTGGACAGGTAGTCCAGGCGGACCGTACCGCCGGTCGAAGGTGCATGCACGAAGCGGCCCTCGCCCACGTAGATACCGGCGTGGCTGACCTGCGAACCACCGCCGGTGGCGAAGAATACCAGGTCACCCGATTGCAGCGATTTCGCGTCCACGGTCGGCGCGCGCATGACGATCATCTCGCGCGTGGAGCGTGGCAGGCTGATACCCGCCGCATCGCGGTAGACGTAGCCGATCAGGCCGCTGCAATCGAACCCGGAATCCGGCGTGTTGCCGCCCCATCGGTAAGGCGTGCCCACCAGGCCGATCGCGCGGATCAGCACGTCGTCGGCAATGGGCGAGCCATCGGGTTGGCTGTAGGTGACCTTGGGCTGCACCACTGGAGCGGGTGCAGGCGCACGGCTGGAACAGGCAGCCAGCAATGCCACCAAGGAAAAGAATGCGAAACGCGCCATTATCGCCATGGCCAGAACATCCTGTCTGAGACCGCACGGCCGCAGCCGAAAAGAGTTGAGAATTTAGATTAGACGCTTTCTGTAAATGCGCACGGCGGCGAGCTTTTTAAGCTCGCCGCCGTGGGAGAATATAGCATTTTGCTATCAGTTGCGCGCGATATCGCTGGTCGGCGCCATGGCCAAGGCACGCTTGGCTTCGATGAAGGTCTTGCTCCAGTAGCGGTCACCGAGGTTGTCGATGCGCACGCCACCGCTGCGGCGGCTGCTGGAATGGATGAACTGGTTGTCACCCAGGTAGATGCCGGCATGGCTGACGCGGCCACGGCCGTTGGTGCTGAAGAACAGCAGGTCGCCTGGCTTGAGCTTGTTGCGGGCTACCTTGGGCGCGTCGACGTTGATCATTTCGCGGGTCGAGCGCGGCAGGTTCATGCCAGCTTCCTCGCGGAACAGGTAGCCGATGAAACCGCTGCAGTCGAAGCCCGCCTCGGTGGTACCGCCAAAGCGGTAGCGGGTGCCGATCAACGACATGCCGCGCTCGAGGATACTGTCGGCCAGAACCGGCAGTTGGTACGGCTTGCTGCTGGAGAAGGCCTCCAGGTCATCTTCGGTTGCCTGCTCTTCTTCACCGAATACCGACGAAGCAGAAGCCTTGGCTTTGATGGCCGCCTGGCTGGCGACCGGGGTGTGATCCTGGGGCTGGGAAACCGGGCCTTGGGCCGCGCAGCCGATCAGCAGGGTCACGAGTGCGAGTGGCACGAGGGGTGCGAAGCGCTTGAGCATGGGCACGACCGTGTCTGTAATCCTTTAGAAGGGGGAAACTATGCCTTCTATCGGGACCATTTGCAAATTTTATCGAAAAAGATGTGACTTTTTCGTTTTGCCGCTCAAAGCCCTGTAATCACGGGGTTTACCAGCCGAGCGTTTCCTTCAGGAACGGGATCGTGAGCTTGCGTTGTGCCTGCAAGGACGCCTGATCGAGGCGCTCGAGCAGGTCGAACAGTGCGCTCATGCTGCGGGTACCGCGGGTGAGGATGAAATGGCCGACTTCGTCGGTCAGGTGCAGGCCACGGCGCGAGGCACGCAGCTGCAGTGCGCGCAGCTTGTCTTCATCGGACAGGCCACGCATCTGGAACACCAGCGCCAGGGTCAGGCGCGACTTGAGGTCGGGCAGCTTGATCGGCAGCTCGCGCGGCGAAGCCGAGGCCGCCAGCAGCAGGCGCCGGCCGCTGTCGCGCAGGCGGTTGAACAGGTGGAACATGGCCTCTTCCCAGTCCGCCTTGCCGGCGATCACGTGCAGGTCATCGATGCACACCAGCTCGTACTGCGCCAGGTAGTCGAGCAGCTCCACGCCACGCTCGAGCAACTGCGCCAGCGGCAGGTACACGGCAGGCTCGCCGCGCTGCTGGAAGCGGTGGGTGGCAGCCTGCAGCAGGTGACTGCGGCCGACACCCTGCTTGCCCCACAGGTAGATGAGGCTCTCGGTCCAGCCGGCGTCGGCTTCGCAAAGCCGCTCGACATAGCCCAATGCCGCGGCATTGGCGCCCGGGTAGTAGTTGATGAAGGTGGCGTCGTCGCGCAGACGCACACCCAAGGGCAACTGGATCGGTGGTTTCATGCTGGCGGGCGGTCGGGAGGACCACAGGGGGCCTTAAATGAACGGTGTGCAAAGTCTATACCCGCAACGCGGGTGGGCACAATCGCGCAGGCACATAGCACAAGCAAAATCAACGAGTTGCAGTGGACGGGGCGGCGCTGCAGCCCTTTCGCCGGCAAGCCGGCTCCCACAGTGGGAGCACCGTCGTGCCGGCGAAAGAGCCGCAACGCGGCCCCGCTGTCACAACTCAGGGTCGATATCCCCGGCATACATGTCCGACTCCTTGTACAGGTCATGCACATGGCGCAGCAGCACCATGATCACCGCCGCCACCGGCAGCGCCAGCAACACGCCGGTAAAGCCGAACAGCTCGCCACCGGCAAGGATGGCGAAGATCACCGCCACCGGATGCAGGCCGATCCGGTCGCCGACCAGCAGCGGCGTCAGCACCATGCCTTCCAGCGCCTGCCCGACCATGAACACGGCAACGATGCCCAGCATCGGGTAGAGATCCCCGCCAAACTGGAACAGCCCGGCCACCAGCGCCGCGCCGATGCCGATGATGAAGCCCATGTACGGCACGATGGCCGCAAGGCCCGCCAGCATGCCGATCAGCAGGCCCAGCTCCAGCCCCACCAGCATCAGGCCGGCGGAGTAGATGACGCCCAATGCCAGCATCACCATCAACTGGCCACGCACGAACGCCCCCAGCACTTCATGGCACTCACCGGCCAGGCCCACCACCTGCGCCTCTCGCTGGCGCGGCAGCAGGCTGCGCAGCTTGGCCATCATCACGTCCCAGTCGCGCAGCAGGTAGAAGCCCACCACCGGGATCAGCACCAGGTTGGCCAGCCAGGCCATCAGCGCCAGGCTCGAGGCAGTGGCCTGGGACAGCACGATGCCGACGATGTCGGTGGTCTGGCCCATGTGCTCGCCAATCGCGGCCTTGATCTTGTCGAACTTCCAGAAGCCATCGGCCAGGCCCAGGCGGTGCTGTACCCAGGGCAGCGCCACATGCTGCAGCCAGTCGAGCATCTGCGGCGCCAGTTCGTACAGGCGCAGCAACTGCTTGGCCAGCATCGGCACCAGCACCAGCAGCAAGGCCAGCAGGATGAGGGTGAACAGGCCGAACACCACGACCACGCCCCAGGTACGTGAAAGCCCCAGGCGCTCGAGGCGATCGACCAGCGGATCGGCCAGGTAGGCGAGCAGGATGCCGATCAGAAACGGTGAAAGAATGTTGTGCAAGCTATAAAGAAGCACGGCAATCAGCAGGGCTGCGCCCAGCCAGATCCAGCGACGGGTATCGAGCATGTGCATCACTCCTTACCAGCGAAAGCGCAAGCCGTCGAACGGCTTGGCTGCAGGCTGGGCGGCGGCGGGCTGGCCCGGCGCCGGCGGGGTGCCCGTTGCGGGCGGTGCAGCCAGGGCGGGGGCCTGTTCGGCCGGCACTTCCTGCAACTTGGCCAGGCCAAGCTGGGCGCGCAATTGCTCGCGGTCGGCGGTCACGGCGTAGGTCAGGGTATTGCCGTCGGCGAGCTGCAGGCGCGGCCCGTAGGGTTCGAGCACACGGCCCAGTTCGGCATAACGCTGCAGGTTCATGCCCTGCACCTGTAGCTGCAACTGGCTGCTGGCGCCCGGCCGGGTCACGTAGCGTGGCGCCAGGCGGTTGCTCACGGCGAGCATGACCGCGTCGGCCAGCGCGGCCTGGTCGGCCCCTTCGGCATTGCCTTGTTCGTGCTGCTTGCCCAGCCACAGCTGCCACTTGCCTTGCCACTTGCCGTCGGCCTCCTGGGCGTGCACCGCCAGCAGCGCATCGGCGCCGTAACGCTCGGCGGCCTGGCGCAGCGGCGCGGGGTCGCTGCCTTCCAGTTGCTTGGCATTGGCCACCAGCTGCTCCTGCAGGTCGGCCAGCGGCAGGCGCAGTGGCAGGCCACGGTGCTGGGCGGCGCGGCGCAGGGGTTGGGCGCTGGCCTGGCCATCGCCAACCAGGTTGCTGCCTTCGGCGTTGTCGTTGAGCCACCAGCCGAGGATCGAGGGCCGGTTGCTGCCCCACAGGGCCAGCCCGGCCTTGCGCAAGGCGCGCTCGGTGCTGCCGGGGTCGAACTCGACCATCACCGATTCGGGCGGGCCCGCGTCGGTGCCGACCTGGTTGATGATTTGTTGCGGGTCCTTGCGCAGCTCGGCCAGCGCCGGGCTCTGCGCCGCCTTGGGGTCGCCGGTCAGGCGCAGCACCAGGGTATCCAGGGCCTTGGCGGTGGCGGCGGTACGGGCTTCGGCGCCCTGCCCTTCGACGGCCTCGCGCACCTGGTAGAGGCCGGAGACGTTTTCCGCCTGGGCGGCGAGGCTGGCAAGGGCGAGACAACCCGCTGCCAGGTAATTGAGAAGTCGCATGCAGGATTCCTGTCCAGATAACACGGAACAACGTGAGCGTAGCGCAGGGTGGGACCGTTGCTGAGGGCAAAGTGCTCCCACTACCTTATAGAGGGTTGGCCGTGGCAACCAGTGAGCGTGGGTGAAATGGCTGTCACCCAGCCTGTGGCGCCGCCATCGCCGCCAGGCTGGCTCCCAAAGGTTTGCATTGCCGCTCGATTGGCCATGATTTTCAGCATTTCCTGCCCTGCCCGTCGGCCTGAGGATGGCCGCTGCCCGGCAACCCTGATAAAATCGCGCGCCTTCACAGACCTCTGACGTTTCAGGCAGCCGCCGCCTCCCAGCCGGCCTTGGCCGTCACGGTCGTTTTTACGAATCCCTCCCTCTTAAAGGCCTGGATCAATGAGCAAGCAACCCTCCCTGAGCTACAAGGACGCCGGTGTAGACATCGACGCCGGCGAAGCACTGGTCGAACGCATCAAGGGCGTGGCAAAACGCACCGCACGCCCTGAAGTCATGGGTGGCCTGGGTGGCTTCGGCGCCCTCTGCGAGATCCCGGCCGGCTACAAGCAGCCTGTGCTGGTCTCCGGCACCGACGGCGTCGGCACCAAGCTGCGCCTGGCGCTGAACCTGAACAAGCACGACAGCATCGGCCAGGACCTGGTCGCCATGTGCGTCAACGACCTGGTGGTCTGTGGCGCCGAGCCGCTGTTCTTCCTCGACTACTACGCCACCGGCAAGCTCAACGTCGACGTGGCCGCCACCGTGGTCACCGGCATCGGCGCCGGCTGTGAACTGGCTGGCTGCTCCCTGGTTGGCGGCGAAACTGCCGAGATGCCGGGCATGTACGAAGGCGAAGACTACGACCTGGCCGGCTTCTGCGTCGGCGTGGTGGAAAAGGCCGAAATCATCGACGGCTCCAAGGTCGCTACCGGTGACGCGCTGATCGCCCTGCCGTCCTCCGGCCCGCACTCCAACGGCTACTCGCTGATCCGCAAGATCCTCGAAGTGTCGGCCACCGACATCGAGAACACCCAGCTCGACGGCAAGCCGCTGACCGACCTGCTGATGGCGCCGACCCGCATCTACGTCAAGCCGCTGCTGCAACTGATCAAGAACACCGGTGCCGTCAAGGCCATGGCCCACATCACCGGTGGCGGCCTGCTGGACAACATCCCGCGCGTCCTGCCGGCCAACGCCCAGGCCGTGATCGACGTGGCCAGCTGGCAGCGCCCGGTGGTGTTCGACTTCCTGCAGGAAAAAGGCAACGTCGATGAGCACGAAATGCACCGCGTGCTGAACTGCGGCGTGGGCATGGTCATCTGCGTGGCCCAGGACCAGGTCGAAGCGGCCCTGAACGAACTGCGCGCCGCCGGCGAGCAGCCATGGGTCATCGGCCGCATCGAACAGGCCGCCGAAGGCGCAGCCCAGGTCGAGCTGCAGAACCTCAAGGCACACTGATGCCGAGTTCGCCCTGCAATGTCGTGGTACTGCTGTCGGGTTCCGGCAGCAACCTGCAAGCCCTGATCGACAGCTGCCGCGGTGAAGCCAGCGCAGTACGCATCGTCGCGGTGATTTCCAACCGCGCCGATGCCTATGGCCTGCAACGGGCCGCGGCGGCGGGCATCGCCACCGCGGTGCTGGATCACACCGGCTTTGACGGGCGCGAGGCCTTCGATGCGGCGCTGATGGCGCGCATCGACGGTTTCAACCCCGACCTGGTGGTGCTGGCCGGTTTCATGCGTATCCTCAGCGGCGGCTTCGTGCGCCACTACCAGGGCCGCCTGCTCAACATCCACCCGTCGCTGCTGCCCAAGTACAAGGGCCTGCATACCCACCGCCGGGCCCTGGAAGCAGGCGACGCCGAGCACGGCTGCAGCGTACACTTCGTCACCGAGGAACTCGATGGCGGGCCTCTGGTCGTACAGGCTGTGGTACCGGTAGTGCCAGGCGATAGCGCTGAAAGCCTCGCGCAGCGGGTACACCACCAGGAACACCAGATCTACCCGCTGGCGATGCACTGGTTTGCCGAGGGGCGCTTGCGCCTGGGCGAACAGGGTGCGTTACTGGATGGCCAGCCGTTGCCGGCCAGTGGTCATTTGATCCGACCCTAGGAGAATTTATGCGTCGCGCCCTGCTCTTGGCTCTTGCCGTGCTTGCCCTGCCGCTCCAGGCAGCTGACCTGAAGCCTTTCTCGGCCAGCTACACCGCCGACTGGAAACAACTGCCCATGAGTGGCACTGCCGAACGCAGCCTGGTGAAAAACGCCAACGGTACATGGGACCTTAACTTCAAGGCGTCCATGATGATCGCCAGCCTGACCGAGCAAAGCACCCTGCGCCTGGACAACGACACCCTGCAGCCGCAGAAGTACCACTTCGAACGCGGTGGCCTGGGCAAGGCCAAGAAGGTCGACCTGACCTTCGACTGGAACGCCAAGAAAGTGACCGGCAGCGACCGCGGCGACGCAGTCAGCCTGCCGCTCAACCGTGGCGTGCTGGACAAGTCGTCCTACCAGCTGGCCCTGCAGCACGATGTGGCCGCCGGCAAGAAAAGCATGACCTACCAGGTGGTCGACGGTGACGAAATCGACACCTACGACTTCCGCGTGCTGGGCACCGAGAAAGTCACCACCAAGACCGGCCAGGTCGATGCGGTGAAGGTCGAGCGCGTGCGTGACCCTAGCCAGAGCAAGCGCATCACCGAGCTGTGGTTTGCCAAGGATTGGGACTACCTGCTGGTGCAACTGCGCCAGGTCGAGACCGACGGCAAGGAGTACGTGATCGTGCTGCAGGATGGCACGGTCGATGGCCGCACGGTGAAGGGTAACTGAAGCGCTGCAGCCTGCTTGCCTGAAACCCCGCCTGGTGCGGGGTTTCTTTTTGTCGGCGCGCCAACATGAAACTTGTTTCATCGCCGTTTTATTTACTTAGCCTGCTAACAAACTCTATAAAAGGGGTGTGCGACACAGTGTCGCAACCAACCCAAGAAGTGGAGTTTACCGATGACTGTCCAAGTAACCGAACGCGACGAATCGAGAATGTCCCACGAAGGCCTGGCCGCTGGCGTGCGGATCTGGGATGTGCACCAGCAAGGCCAGCTGGTGGGCATGTTCCACAATGAACACGAAGCTCACCAGTACCGCGTAGAGCTCGAAGACCTGGAAAACCAGCGCACCACGCAATGACCCCGTCTTCCATGAAAAAGCCCCGCCTAGGCGGGGCTTTTTGCATTTACCACATCAGATCGTCAGGGATCTTGTAGGCCGCGTAGGGGTCATCCTCGTCCGCTTCCTCGACATGGGTGTTGAGCAGCAGGATGCGGTTAGGGTCGCGCTCCTGGATCTTCACCGCCGCCTCACGCGGAATCACTTCGTAGCCACCGCCATGGGCAACGATTGCCAGTGCGCCATTGCTCAGCTTGCTGCGCATCAGGGCGTTGACGGCGATGCGCTTGACCTTCTTGTCATCGACGAAGTTGTAGTAATCCTCGGTGTTCAGCTTGGGCAGGCGGGTCGCCTCGATCAGCTGCTTGACCTGTGCGGCGCGGGCCTTTTGCTCGGCCTTTTCCTGCTGCTGGCGGTTCAGCTCCTGGTCGCGCTTGGCCTTCTCGGCCATGGCTTCCTTGGCCAGGCGCTGCTGGCTGTCGTCGACTTCGACCTGGCCTTTGTGCTCCAGGCGTTTTTGTTTCTTCTCGGCCTTGTTGGCCTGGGAGACCTGTTTCTGGTTGACCAGACCGGCCTTGAGCAATTGATCGCGAAGGGAAAGACTCATGGATGTTCACTCACTTATGCAGCTACTCAGCCGCAGCTGGGCAGGTTCTTTTCCTGACGTTTGGCTTCCCCCCAGAGGGCGTCCAGTTCGTCAAGGTTACATGCTTCAATCGCCCGACCACTGTCGCGCAATGCCTGTTCGATGAAGCGGAAACGCCGCTCGAACTTGCGGTTGGCGCGGCGCAGGGCGTTTTCCGGGTCTTGCTTAAGGTGGCGGGCCAGGTTGACCGCGGCGAACAGCAGGTCGCCGACTTCATCTTCCAGCGCGTCGGCATCGCCGTCGGCCATGGCCTGCAGCACTTCGTCGAGTTCCTCGCGGACCTTGTCGAGCACCGGCAGGGCCTCGGGCCAGTCGAAACCGACGGTGGCCGCGCGCTTTTGCAGTTTGGCTGCCCGCGACAGGGCCGGCAAGGTTGCAGGCACGTCATCGAGCAGCGAAAGCTGCTGCGGGTCGCTGTTTTCGGCACGCTCTTCGGCCTTGATCTCTTCCCAGCGCGACTTGACCTGGGCCTCGCTCAGGCTGGGGGTGTCCAGCGGCGCATACAGCTCGCCCGTGGGGAATACGTGGGGGTGGCGGCGGATGAGCTTGCGGGTGATGCCGTCGACCACGCCGTCGAACTCGAAACGCCCCTCCTCCCTGGCCAGCTGGCTGTAGTAGACCACCTGGAACAGCAGATCGCCGAGTTCGCCCTGCAGGTGCTCGAAGTCGCCGCGCTCGATGGTGTCGGCGACTTCGTAGGCTTCCTCGATGGTGTGCGGGACGATGCTCGCGTAGTTCTGCTTGAGGTCCCATGGGCAGCCATATTGCGGGTCGCGCAGGCGGGCCATGAGGTGCAGCAGGTCTTCGAGGGTGTAGGTCATTTAGGCAGGTCCTTCGGTGGTGCCTGTATCGCGGATGAATCCGCTCCTACCGGGTAGGAGCGGATTCATCCGCGAAGAAGGCACCGCAGTCTCAAGGGGTTCGATTACGCCGCGTCTCGATGATGTTCGGCAACTGCGAGATCCTGCCCAGCAGGCGCCCCAGCGCATCCAGGCCGGGAATCTCGATGGTCAGCGACATCAGCGCGGTGTTGTCTTCCTTGTTCGAGCGGGTGTTCACCGCCAGCACGTTGATCTTCTCGTTGAGCAGCACCTGCGACACGTCGCGCAGCAGGCCCGGGCGGTCGTAGGCACGGATGACGATATCGACCGGGTAGGTCTGCACCGGGATCGGGCCCCAGCTCACCTGGATCATCCGCTCCGGCTCGCGCCCGGCCAGCTGCAGCACCGAGGCGCAGTCCTGGCGGTGAATGCTCACGCCGCGGCCCTGGGTGATGTAGCCGACGATGGCGTCGCCCGGCAGTGGCTGGCAGCAGCCGGCCATCTGCGTCAGCAGGTTGCCCACGCCCTGGATCTGGATATCGCCACGCTTGCCGGTGCGCGGGCCGGTAGGCTTGCGCGGCACCAGTTCGATCTGCTCGATGCGCTCGGGCTCGAGCAGCTGCTGGGCGGCATTGACCAGGTGCGCCAGGCGCAGGTCGCCAGCACCGAGCGAGGCGAACATGTCCTCGGCGGTCTTGACGTTGGTCTTCTCGGCCAGGCGCTCGAAGTCCACCTGGGGCAGGCCCAGGCGGCTCAGTTCGCGCTCAAGCAAGGTCTTGCCGGCGGCGACGTTCTGGTCGCGTGCCTGCAGCTTGAACCAGTGGACGATCTTCGCCCGCGCCCGCGAGGTGGTGACGTAGCCGAGGTTGGAGTTCAGCCAGTCGCGGCTCGGGTTGCCGTGCTTGCTGGTGATGATCTCCACCTGCTCGCCGGTCTGCAGGCTGTAGTTGAGCGGCACGATGCGCCCGTTGATCTTGGCGCCACGGCAGTTGTGGCCGATCTCGGTGTGCACGCGGTAGGCGAAGTCCAGCGGCGTGGCGCCCTTGGGCAAGTCGATGGCATGGCCGTCGGGGGTGAACACATAGACCCGGTCCGGCTCGATATCGACGCGCAGCTGCTCGGCCAGGCCACCGATGTCGCCCAGCTCTTCGTGCCATTCGAGGACCTGGCGCAGCCAGGAGATCTTCTCTTCGTAGTGGTTGGAGCTGGGCTTGACGTCGGTGCCCTTGTAGCGCCAGTGGGCGCAGACACCGAGCTCGGCCTCTTCGTGCATGCCGTGGGTACGGATCTGCACTTCCAGCACCTTGCCCTCGGGGCCGATCACCGCGGTGTGCAGCGAGCGGTAGCCGTTCTCCTTGGGGTTGGCGATGTAGTCGTCGAATTCCTTGGGGATGTGCCGCCAGAGGGTGTGGACGATGCCCAGCGCGGTGTAGCAGTCGCGCACCTCCGGCACCAGCACGCGCACCGCGCGCACATCGTAGATCTGGCTGAATTCCAGGCCTTTGCGCTGCATCTTGCGCCAGATCGAATAGATGTGTTTGGCCCGGCCACTGATGTCGGCGTTGACGCCGGTGGCCAGCAGCTCGTTCTGCAGCTGGTTCATCACGTCGCTGATGAAGCGCTCGCGATCCAGCCGGCGCTCGTGCAGGAGCTTGGCGATCTGCTTGTACTGATCGGGTTCGAGGTAGCGGAAGGACAGGTCTTCCAGCTCCCACTTGATATGGCCGATGCCCAGGCGGTGCGCCAGTGGTGCGTAGATGTCGAACACCTCGCGGGCCACGCGCAGGCGCTTTTCGTCATCGGCGGACTTCACCGCACGGATCGCGCAGGTACGCTCGGCCAGCTTGATCAAGGCCACGCGCACGTCGTCGACCATGGCCACGAGCATCTTGCGCAGGTTCTCGACCTGCGCCTGGGAGCCGAGCACCAGCGACTGGCGCGGGCTGAGGCTGGCGCTGATGGCGGCCATGCGCAGCACGCCGTCGATCAGCTTGGACACCACCGGGCCAAAACGCTGGCCGACTTCGGCCAGGGTCACCTTGCCTTCGCGCACCGAACGATAGATGACCGCCGCCACCAGGGAGTCCTGGTCGAGCTTGAGGTCGGCGAGGATTTCGGCGATTTCCAGGCCCGCCTGGAAGCTGGAAGTACCGTCGGCCCATGAATGCTTGGCTGGGTTGCCCTTCTTCTCGATTTCCTGGGCGAACTCGCAGGCCTCCTTGAGTGCCACGCGATCCAATGCCGAATCGACGCTCACCACATGATCCAGCCATGCTTCGAGATTGATACTGCCGTCGGTGTTGACCGGCTGGTGCACTCTCACCTGTACCATCTTTGTTTTACCTTTCCATACAGCGCACTACACGGGTGCGCTGGCTATCACCGTGTGGCTTCCAGTCCGTGGAAACCGCACCAAGGGGCGCCCAATTGGCTAGCCCGCTTCGAATAACGCCATGGCCTCGACATGTGCCGTCTGAGGAAACATGTCGAGAATCCCGGCCCTTTTTAACCGGTACCCCTGGCCGACCAGCACCTGGGCGTCTCGCGCCAGCGTGGCCGGGTTGCACGATACGTAGACCAGACGTTTGGCCTTGAGGCGGGCGATGCCTTGCACCACCTCGAACGCACCGTCGCGCGGTGGATCCAAGAGTACCGCAGAAAAGCCCTCGGCGGCCCATCCGGCGCCCGCCAAAGGCTGCGATAAATCGGCCTGAAAAAACGCTGCGTTATGCACATCGTTGTTTCGGGCATTGGCCGCGGCCCGATCGACCATGGCCTGCACACCTTCCACCGCCACCACTTCGCGCGCCTGGCGGGCCAGCGGCAGGGCGAAGTTGCCCAGGCCGCAGAACATGTCCAGCACGCGCTCGTCGGCTTGCGGTGCGAGCCAGGCCAGGGCCTGCTCGATCATTGCCGTGTTGACCTGGGCGTTGACCTGGACGAAATCGCCCGGGCGCCAGGCCAGCTCCAGTTGCCAGGGCGCCAGGGCAAAGCCGAGTTTCGCCTCGGCCTCCACCGGCGCAGGCTCGCCCTCGCCTTGCAGCCAGAGCTGCGCCTTGGCTTCATGGCAGAACGCCTCGAGGCGCGCCAGGTCTTCTGCCGGCAACGGCATCACGTGGCGCACCAGCACCGCCTCGGCGGTGCCGCTGAACAGCTCCACATGGCCGATCGCCTGCGGCTTGCCGAGCGAGCGCAGCACGGTCGGCAAGTGGCGAAGAATAGATTGCAAAGGCTGTACCAGCACCGCGCAGTCATCGATGGAAACAATGTCCTGGCTGGCCTCGGCACGAAAGCCCACTTCCAACTGGCGTGCCTTCACATCCCAGCGCACCGCAACCCTCGCCCGGCGCCGGTAGCCGAACTCAGGTCCGCTCAACGGCGCGGCCCACTCCTCGGGCTGCACGCCGGCAACCCGCTGCAGTTGCTCGGCCAGGGTGCGCTGCTTGAGCGCCAGCTGAGCCTCGTGGGGCAGGTGCTGCAAGTTGCAGCCACCGCAGCGGTCATAGTGACGGCACGGCGCCTCGCGGCGCTCGGGGCTGGCCTGCAGCACCCGCTCCAGGCGCGCCTCGACCACCTTGCCGCGGGCATTGAGCACCCGCGCCTCGACCGCCTCGCCGGCCAGTGCGCCACTGACGAACCAGGTGCGCCCTTCGAGGAAGGCGATGCCGCGGCCGTCACCGGCCAGGCGCTCGATTTCCAGGCGCTGTTTCTTGCCCACGGGGACCTGTGGGGTGCGGTTACCGCCGGCCGGCTGGAAGCGCAGGCCGCTGTTGCTTTTCTTTCTGGACATTTAGCTCGGGTCGAACAGGCCGGTGGACAGGTAACGGTCGCCGCGGTCACAGATGATCGCGACCATCACCGCGTTTTCCACTTCGCGGGACAGGCGCAGCATGGCTGCCACCGCACCACCGGAAGACACGCCGCAGAAAATGCCCTCTTCGCGGGCAAGACGGCGGGTGGTGTCTTCGGCTTCCTGCTGGGACATGTCGACCACGCGGTCGACACGGGTGGCGTCGAAGATTTTCGGCAGGTACTCCTCGGGCCAGCGGCGAATGCCCGGGATCGCCGAGCCTTCCATCGGCTGCAGGCCGATGATCTGCACCGCCGGGTTCTGCTCCTTGAGGTACTGCGAGCAGCCCATGATGGTACCGGTGGTGCCCATGGAGCTGACGAAATGGGTGATGCTGCCCTGGGTCTGCTGCCAGATCTCGGGGCCGGTGCTGTTGTAGTGGGCGATCGGGTTGTCGCCATTGGCGAACTGGTCGAGGACCAGGCCACGGCCTTCGGCCTGCAGCTTCTCGGCCAGGTCGCGGGCGCCTTCCATGCCCTCCTCCTTGGTCACCAGGATCAGCTCGGCGCCATAAGCGGTCATGGCGGCCTTGCGCTCGGCGGTGGAGTTGTCGGGCATGATCAGGATCATCTTGTAGCCCTTGATCGCCGCCGCCATGGCCAGGGCGATGCCGGTGTTGCCGGAGGTGGCTTCGATCAGGGTGTCGCCGGGCTTGATCTGGCCACGCAGTTCGGCGCGGGTGATCATCGACAGGGCCGGGCGGTCCTTCACCGAGCCGGCGGGATTGTTACCTTCGAGCTTGAGCAGGAGGGTATTGCTGGTTTCTCCAGCGATGCGCTGCAGGCGAACCAGGGGCGTATTGCCGACGCAATCGGCGATGGTTGGGTACTGCAAGGTCATGGTGTATTTCACAATCCGGACGGCAGGGGCGACTATCATACCGGCAAACCCCTCGCCGCCATATCACGCAATCTGTAGTCGCTATAGCTACAAGCTATATGCAGCAGGAGATGGGGCCGCGACGGGTTGCACATGCACCGGCAAGCGCATGCACAGGCGCAGCCCGCGCTTGCCATTCTCGGCCCACAAGGTGCCGCCCTGGCGCTGGATTGCACTGCGGGCGATGCTCAACCCCAGGCCGAAACCGCCGTCCCCGGGGCGCGAGCCGTCGAGGCGGGAAAACGGCGCGAAGATGCGCTCAAGATCAGCCTCGGCCACGCCGCCGCCCTCGTCCTCCAACCACAACCGCCAGTAGCCGCCCTCTCGCTGGCCGCCCAGGCGCACCAGGGCGTTTTCCGGCGAATGGCGGATGGCATTGCGCAGCATGTTCTCCAGGGCCTGGGCCAAGTGGTTGAGGTTGCCGTGCACCCAGCAGTGGGCCGGCAGCTCGCAGCGCAGGCGTTCGGGCGACCAGCCGCTTTCATAGCAGGCATCTTCGACCAGCAGTTCCCACAAGGCCTGCAGCTGGATCGGCTCAAGGTTCATCGGCGCCCGCTCGGCATCCTGCCAGGCCAGTTGCAAGGTGTCTTCGACCAGTTGCTGCATGCAGTCCACTTCGCGGCCCAGCCGTTCGCGCAGGCGGGCCAGGTCGGTTTCACCGTCACAGGCCACGCGCAGGCGGCTCAAGGGCGTGCGCATTTCGTGGGACAGGTCGCGCAGCAGTTGCTGCTGCATGGCCACCGTGCCCTGCAGGCGCTCGGCCATCTGGTCGAAGGCGCGGGCCAGCTCGCCCAGCTCGTCATGCCGGGCGATGGTGCGCGAGTCCAGGCGTGCCGAAAGCTGGTCGGCGCGCCAGGCGTTGGCCTGTTCGCGCAGCTGGTTGAGCGGCACGATCAGCATGCGGTACAGGCCGATGCACAGCAGCAAGGTGAACAGGCCAGGGATGATGCCGTTGGTGACGATGCGCCAGGCCAGCAGGTACTGGCCTGGGGTGAAGCGGGTCGGCAGCTCGATCACCAGCATGCCCTGCTCCGGCGCCCCGGGAAACGGAATGCGCAGCCAGGGCTGGTCGACGCTGCGCCGGCTCATGGGCCAGTCGACGCCGCGCAGGCGGGTCAGGCGCTGCATGATCTGCGGGCTCAGGGTGGCACTGTTCAAGGGCCGCAGGTTGCTGTCGAGCACCCCCACCCAGCCCTGCTCGCGCCCGTGCATGCCTTCCAGCCAGCGGTCCAGCCCGGCTTGCCCGCCGCGGCGCCAGGCCTGCTCGGCCTCGCTGGCATAGCCACGCAGCACTTGGCGGGCGGGCTCATCGAGAAAGGCGTTCTGGGTATCCATGTGGCGGCCCCAGGTGTAGCTGAGGCCGATCATCAACAAGCAGAAGCCGACCAGCAGGATGGCCAGTTTCCAGAACAGCGAATGGCGGTCGAGCATCGCTCACTCCGCCTCGCCGACGCTGAGCACGTAGCCTTTGCCCCAGACGGTACGGATCTGCCGCTCGTGGTAGCCGATGGCCTTGAGCTTGCGGCGGATCTGGCTGACGTGCATGTCCAGGCTGCGGTCATGCCGCGAATAGCCGCGCTGCAGCACCTGCTGATAAAGGAAGGGTTTGCTCATCACTTCGTCGAAGTTGCGGTTGAGGATGTCGAACAGGCGGTATTCGCTTGGCGTCAGCCCGGCGTGCTGGCCGCCCAGGCTGACATCGCAGAGGTTCTCGTCGAAGCGCAGTTCGCCACTGGCCAGGTCCTGCGCAGGCTGGTGGCGGCGCTCGAGGGCGACGCGGCGCAGGATGGCTTCGATGCGCACCTGCAATTCGGCCATGCTGAAGGGCTTGGGCAGGTAGTCGTCGGCGCCGCGCTGGAAGCCGCAGATGCGGTCGGCCTCAGCCCCCAGCGCCGACATCAGGATCACCGGCGTGGCACTGCGCCTGCGCAGCTGGGCCAGGGCGTCCAGGCCGTTGAGACCAGGCAGGAGGATGTCCATCAGCACCACGTCGAACATCTGCCGGCCGGCCGTTTCCAGGCCTTCGAGGCCGTTGCGGCACCAGGTCACCTGGAAGCCGCCACGCTGCAATTCTTCGTGCAGATAGGCGCCCAGCACCGGGTCGTCCTCGATGGCCAGGATACTGGAAGTGTGATTCGCTACGGGATTCATTGGCAACTGCCATGCATTCTCAATTACGTGGGATTATTGGGCATGCTTCCGATCTAGGCAACCGCCCCGCGACCGGCGCCGCGGCGCCTTGGCAAAATCACCGGCAAAAGGGTGCATTCATGCCGCAGGCGGAGTAACTTTCCGCTTTGGTTCGTGGCGCAGGCCACGGCGTACAGGCACATGACAGGAGGCTGGTGTGCTCGATCGTTTGGGAATCCGCAGCCGGGTTCTGCTGCTGGCATTGCTGCCCGCCATCCTGATGGCCCTGGTGCTGGGCTGCTATTTCACCTGGTTGCAGCAAAATGAATTGCGCACCCAGTTGCTCCAGCGCGGCAAGATGATTGCCGAGCAGCTGGCCCCGCTGGCCGCCCCGGCCCTGGCCAGGCAGGCGCCTGCGCAGCTCGAGCGGATTGCCGCGCAAACCCTGGAGCAGGCCGATGTGCGCGCCGTAGCGTTCCTGGCCCCGGACCGCAGCCGCCTGGCCCATGCCGGCCCGAGCATGATCAACCAGCCGCCCAGCGGCGGCACCGGCACCCAGTTGCTGCAGCGCAGCGGCAACGATGCCACCCGCTACCTGATGCCGGTGTTCGGCCATCACCGCGACCTGGCCACCGATGCCGTGCCAGCGGAAGCCGAGCGCCTGCTGGGCTGGGTCGAAATCGAGCTGTCCCACGACGGCACCCTGCTGCGCGGCTACCGCAACCTGTTCACCAGCGTGCTGCTGATCCTCGTCTGCCTGGGCCTCAGCGCCCTGCTGGCGATACGCATGAGCCGCACCATCAACGACCCGATCGCGCGCATCAAGCACGCGGTCAACCAGCTCAAGGACGGCCACCTCGAAGAACGCCTCCCGGCAATGAGCAGCCACGAGCTGGACGAACTGGCGCGGGGCATCAACCGCATGGCCGAAACCCTGCACAGTGCCCACGAAGAGCTGCAGCACAGCATCGACCAGGCCACCGAGGACGTGCGTCAGAACCTGGAAACCATCGAGATCCAGAACATCGAGCTGGACATGGCGCGCAAGGAGGCCCTGGAGGCCAGCCGCATCAAGTCCGAGTTCCTGGCCAACATGAGCCACGAGATCCGCACGCCGCTCAACGGCATCCTCGGCTTCACCCATCTGCTGCAGAAAAGCGAGCTCACGCCGCGCCAGCTCGACTACCTGAACACCATCGAAAAGTCCGCCGACAACCTCTTGGGGATCATCAACGAGATCCTCGACTTCTCCAAGATCGAGGCCGGCAAGCTGGTGCTCGACAGCATCCCGTTCAACCTGCGCGACCTGGTCCAGGACACCCTCACCATCCTCGCCCCCGCCGCCCACGCCAAGCAGCTCGAGCTGCTCAGCCTGATCTACCGCGACACGCCGACCTCGCTGATCGGTGACCCGCTGCGGCTCAAGCAGATCCTCACCAACCTGGTGAGCAACGCCATCAAGTTCACCCGCGAAGGCACCATCGTCGTGCGCGCCATGCTCGAGGACGAACAGGAAGACAGCGCGCAACTGCGCATCAGCGTGCAGGACACCGGCATCGGCCTGTCGCCGCAGGATGTGCGCACGCTGTTCCAGGCCTTCAGCCAGGCCGACAACTCGCTGGCCCGGCAACCCGGCGGCACCGGCCTGGGGCTGGTGATTTCCAAACGCCTGATCGAGCAGATGGGCGGCGAGATCGGGGTCGACAGCACGCCGGGCGAAGGCTCGCAGTTCTGGATCAGCCTGAGCCTGCCCAAGGCACACGACGATATCGAGGAGCACCCGCTGCAACCGCTGCTGGGCCGACGCGCCGCGGTGGTCGATGGCCACGAGCTGGCGCGCCAGGCCCTGGAGCACCAGCTGGAGGATTGCGGCCTGAGCGTGAGCCTGTTCGCCTCCTACGAGCAGCTGCTGCAAGGCGTGCAGGCGGGCTTCCAGGGCGGCATGCCGTTCGAGTTCGCGGTGTTTGGCGCAAGCCTTGGCAACCTCACGCCGGAGCAGCTGGGTGACTATCACCAGCAGCTGGAGCGCTATCACTGCCAGTGCGTGGTGCTGTGCCCGACCACCGAGCAGGCGCTGTACCACCCCTACCTGCCCAATGGCCACGGCCAGCTGCTGTCCAAGCCGACCTGCACGCGCAAGCTGCGCCGCCTGTTGCTGGAGCTGGTGCAGCCGCGCCGCCCGCTGGGCGAAGCAGGCCCCGGGCACAAGGGCGAGCGCCAGGCGAAGATCCTCTGCGTCGACGACAATGCCGCCAACCTGCTGCTGGTGCAGACCTTGCTCGAGGACCTGGGCGCCGACGTGCTGGCGGTCGACAACGGCCATGCCGCGCTGCAGGCGGTGCAGAGCGAAAGCTTCGACCTGGTGCTGATGGACGTGCAGATGCCGGGCATGGATGGCCGCGCCTGCACCGAGCAGATCCGCCTGTGGGAAAACACCCAGAGCGGCAACCCGCTGCCGATCGTCGCCCTCACCGCCCACGCCATGGCCAACGAGAAACGCGCCTTGCTGCACAGCGGCATGGACGACTACCTGACCAAACCGATCAGCGAGCGCCAGCTGGCCCAGGTGGTGATGAAGTGGACCGGCCTGAGCCTGGGCGCCGCGCCCCTGGAGCGTGCCGACGAGCAGCAGGCCGAAGGCCACGAACTGCAGGTGCTCGACCCTGACGAAGGGCTGCGCCTGGCCGCCGGCAAGCCGGACCTTGCGGCCGACATGCTGGCCATGCTGCTGGCCTCGCTGGACAGCGACCGCGAGGCGATCCGTGCGGCGCGCGAAGCCGAGGACCGCACGGCGCTGATCGAGCAGGTGCACCGGCTCAACGGCGCCTCTCGCTATTGCGGCGTGCCGCAGCTGCGCGCAGCCTGCCAGCGCAGCGAAACCTTGCTCAAGCAGGACCATCCGCAGGCGCAGCAGGCCCTGGATGACCTGGACGGGGCGATCTGCCGGCTGGCGGCCCAGGCGCGGCTCAGCGCCTGAGTTCAAGGGCCCTGTCGCCGGCAAGCCGGCTCCCACAGGTACCTCACGGTTCTTCATGTGGGAGCCGGCTTGCCGGCGATAGGGCCGGCACAGGTCAACATCCATCCCTGGCAGCCGGCTACACTCCCCACTCTCGAAATAGGAAGCCCCACCATGCGCGCCCTGTTGTTCAGCAGCCAGCACTACGACCAGGAAAGTTTCACCCAGGCCGGCCGCGACCTGGCCGTGGAGCTGCACTTCCAGCCCGCCCGGCTGACCCTCGACACGGCCGCCCTGGCCCAGGGCTTCGAGGTGGTGTGCCCGTTCATCAACGACGAGCTCGACGCCCAGGTGCTGCAGCGCCTGGCGGCCGGCGGCACGCGCCTGATCGCCCTGCGTTCGGCCGGCTACAACCACGTCGACCTGGCCGCCGCGCAGCGCCTGGGCCTGGCGGTGGTGCGGGTGCCGGCCTATTCGCCGCATGCCGTGGCCGAACATGCCGTGGCGCTGATCCTGGCCCTGAACCGCCGCCTGCACCGCGCCTACAACCGCACCCGCGAAGGCGATTTCACCCTGCATGGCCTGACCGGCTTCGACCTGCACGGCAAGACGGTGGGCGTGGTCGGCACCGGGCAGATTGGCGCTGCCTTCGCCCGCATCATGGCCGGTTTCGGCTGCCAGCTGCTGGCCTACGACCCCTACCCCAACCCGGAGCTGCTGGCGCTGGGCGCGCGCTACCTGGAGCTGCCCGAACTGCTGCGCGAGGCGCGCATCATCAGCCTGCACTGCCCGCTGACCGAGCACACCAAGCACCTGATCAACGCCCGCAGCCTGGCCGAGCTGCAACCCGGCGCCATGCTGATCAACACCGGCCGCGGCGCGCTGGTGGACACCCCGGCGCTGATCGATGCGCTGAAAAGCGGGCAGCTGGGTTACCTGGGCCTGGACGTCTATGAAGAGGAAGCGCAGCTGTTCTTCGAGGACCGCTCCGACCTGCCGCTGCAGGACGATGTGCTGGCGCGCCTGCTGACCTTCCCCAACGTGATCATCACCGCGCACCAGGCGTTCCTCACCCGCGAAGCGCTGGACGCCATCGCCGCCACCACCCTGGACAACATCATCCGCTGGGCGGCGGGCAAACCGCAGAATCAGGTCTCGGGTTAATGCTAGGATACGCGGCATTTCTGGAGGACCCATGGTCGAGCACGATTTCCGCTACACCCTTTTCAACCCGCAACACACCCTGATCGAGTGCCGCGCGCTGCTGCCGGGCCGTTACCAGGTGACCGGCAACGGCGGATCGATGCACAAGGGCGACACCCTGCTGGTGACCCTCAAGGGCAGCAAGGACCTGGCCATGCGCCTGACCGTGGAAAGCGTGCGCCACCTGATCAACCCGCGTGGCCAGTGGGTAGCCGTGGCCAGCGGCCCGGTATTCAACGAGCTGGAAATCCTCACCTGGCAGGTCGAATGCGACAGCTGCGACGCCGTGCTGGACTTCGAGTTCGCCGTGGACGCCAAGCTGGGCAAGAAAGCCCGCCAGCCGGCCGCCACCGCACGCATCACCGAGCTGGGCTGGGCCAGCCGTGGCGACAAGCACCTGTGCCCGCAATGCCAGGAGAGCGCCGCGTGAAGAATGTGTTGTCCGGGGTGCTGATCGCCAGCGCCCTGCTGGGTTGCGCCGCCGAACCTTCCAAGCTGCAGCAGGAACGCAGCTATGTGCTGGAGTGGATCGGCGAACGCCCGCTGATCGACTACAGCCACCTGACCCTGACCTTGGCCAGCGACGGCCGCGCCTACGGCAATGCGGGCTGCAACCATTGGTTTGCGCCATATACGCTCGATGGCGAGCACCTGAGCTTCGGCAAGGTCGGCAAGACCCGCAAGCTGTGCGCGCCGGCGCTGATGGAGCAGGAGAAGCACTTCCTGCAGGCGCTGGAGACCGTGCAGCGCTGGGATGTGTCGCCCATCGAGCAGATGCGCTTCTGGCCGGCTGAAGGCAAGCCTTTGCGCTTCTGGCCTGAGGAAGGCTGAGGAAATTTGGGGCCGCTTTGCGGCCCTTTCGCGACACAAGGCCGCTCCTACAGCGGGCATGCAATCTCGGGTAGGAGCGGCCTTGTGTCGCGAATGGGCTGCAAGGCAGCCCCCAAAGCATCAAGCGCCTTTCAGGGCCTTGATCTTGGCGTTCAGCCCTTCCAGGGTCTGCTCGCCCAGCAGTTGCTCGCGCACCTTGCCCTTATCATCGATGATGTAGGTCACCGGCAGCGCCTCGCTGCGCGGCAGGTCGTAGCGTTCAGCCGGATCCTGCGCCAGCACGGTGAAGCCGATGCCCAGCGTCTCGGTCGCCTGCTTCAGGTCCTGCCCCTGCAAGCCGTCGAAGTTCACCCCGACCACCTTGATGCCCTCGGCCGCCCATTGCTTGGCCGCGGTGTTCAATTCCGGTATTTCGGTACGGCACGGGCCACACCATTCGGCCCAGTAGTTGAGCACCAGCCAGTGCCCGTCGAGCTGCTCGGCTTTCACCGTATTACCGTGTTGGTCCACGCCGTAGTCGGCACCGCAACCACCGAGCAACAGGCTCGCGGTGATGGCCAGTACTGCTGCCAAACGCCTTGCCATGGGTCAATCCTTCTCAAGTTTTCAAGCAAATGGTTCAGTCGCTGCGGTTAGAATAGCCGCCACACCCAGCTGGATGCGACCCGACATGACTGACCTGACGCTCTATCATAACCCGCGCTGCTCGAAATCCCGCGGCGCGCTGGAACTGCTCGAACAGCGGGGCCTGGCACCAACCATCGTGCGTTACCTGGAAACCCCGCCCGACGCCGCCACCCTCAAGGCGCTGCTCGGCAAGCTGGGCATCGCCCCACGCCAGCTGCTGCGCACCGGCGAAGACGAATACAAGGCACTGGACCTGGCCAACCCGGCGCTCAACGATGCGCAACTCATCGACGCCATGGCCGCGCACCCGAAACTGATCGAACGGCCGATCCTTGTCGCCGGTGACAAGGCGGTGATCGGCCGCCCGCCAGAGAAGGTGCTGGAGATCCTGCCGTGAGCGCGCCCTACATCCTGGTGCTGTACTACAGCCGTCATGGCTCGACCAGCGAGATGGCCCGGCACATTGCCCGTGGCATCGAGCTCGCGGGCATGGAAGCGCGCCTGCGCACGGTGCCGGCGATTTCCACCGAATGCGAAGCCGTGGCCCCGGACATCCCGGCCAGCGGCGCGCTGTACGCCACCCTCGACGACCTGCGCCACTGCGCGGGCCTGGTGCTGGGCAGCCCGACCCGCTTCGGCAACATGGCCGCGCCGTTGAAGTACTTCCTCGACGGCACCAGCAGCCTGTGGCTGGGCGGCGAACTGGTGGGCAAGCCCGCCGCGGTGTTCACCTCCACCGCCAGCCTGCACGGCGGCCAGGAAACCACCCTGCTGTCGATGATGCTGCCGCTGATGCACCACGGCATGCTGGTGATGGGCCTGCCCTACAGCGAGTCGGCGCTGCTCGAGACCCGCGGTGGCGGCACGCCTTATGGCGCCAGCCATCACGCCGGTGCCGATGGCAAGCGTGAACTGGATCAACACGAAATTGCCCTGTGCCGCGCCCTTGGCCAACGCCTGGCGACCACGGCCAAGGCTCTGGAGGCCTGAGGTGGCGAGAAAGCCCAAGGTGTTGCCGGCGCTGGCCTGGCTGGAGCCGCGCGTGCGCCTGACGCGGGCGCTGAGCCTGGCCTGCTTCTTCGGCCTGATCGCGTTGCTGGTGGTGAACAACCTGTGGTTCGCCAACCTGCACGGGGCGCGGGTCGAGGTGATTCTGGCGATCGAGCTGGTGCCTTTGCTGTTGCTGCTGCCGGGCATGCTGATGGGCAGCGCCCGGGCGCATGCCTGGACCTGCTTCGTGGTGAACATCTATTTCATCAAGGGCGTGCTGGCGGCGTTCGACCCGGCCCGGGCGGTGTTTGGCTGGGTAGAGGTGCTGGTCAGCCTGGGGTTGTTCGTCAGTGGGCTGCTGTTCGTGCGCTGGAAGTTTCAGCAGGAGCGGCGGATGGCGGGCGAAGGGAGCTGAAGTCTGGGGCTGCTTTGCAGCCCTTTCGCGACACAAGGCCGCTCCTACAGAGGAATGCGTATCCCTGTAGGAGCGGCCTTGTGTCGCGAAAGGGCCGCAAAGCGGCCCCCGACGGCCTCAATGATTGACGGTATGCGCCAGCATCACCGACAACTGGCACAGCGGCCGCCCGCTCTGTTCGTGCCACTGGTTGAACGCCTGCTGCACCAGTGCCAGGTCGCGCCGGCTGGTCGGCGGCTTGTCGATGACCTTCTGCGCAATCAACGCAGCCGCCATGTCGTCGGTGGGGATGAAGGTGTCCTTGCCGACCATGCGCAGGAAGCGCGGCGCCGACAACCCACCCATCTGGTTGCCCTGCTTGGCCAGGTACTTCCACAGCCCGACGATATCGTTCACCGGCCAGTCGGCGATGAACGCGCCGAAACTGCCCTTCTCCTTCGCCACGTCGAGAATCATCTGCGCATTGCGCGGCACGCTCTTGAGCTTGCCCAGGTGGCGGATGATGCGCTCGTCGTGCATCAACCGCTCCAGGTGCTCGGCGCCCATCAGCACCACCTTTTGCGGGTCGAAACCGAAGAACACCTGCTCGAACGCCGGCCACTTGGCATCCACCAGGCTGTGCTTGAGGCCTGCGCGGAACACGCGCAGGGCCAGGGTCGACAGGTAGCGGTCGTCGGCGATGTCGCGCAACTGCGCCGGCGTGCGCGGCTGCGGCAGGAAGGCTTCCAGCGCCTGGGCCGAGCCGAAGCGGTTCAGGCAGTACTCATGCAGCCACTGGTAATCGCGCATGGGCTCAGAGGTTCACCACGTCGAGAAAGCGCGGGGTGGCGTTCTCGTCGATCTTCAGGCTGGTGAAGTCGAACAGGTTGCGGTCGGCCAACTGCGACGGGGCCACGTTCTGCATGGCGCGGAAGATGCTCTCGGTACGGCCCGGGTGCTTGCGCTCCCACTCCACCAGCATGTCCTTGACCACCTGGCGCTGCAGGTTTTCCTGCGAACCGCACAGGTTGCACGGGATGATCGGGAATTCCTTCATGTCCGAGTAGGCCTGGATGTCCTTCTCGCTGCAGTAGGCCAGCGGGCGGATTACCACGTTGCGCCCGTCATCGGCCCGCAGCTTCGGCGGCATGCCCTTGAGCGCGCCGTTGAAGAACATGTTGAGGAAGAAGGTTTCGACGATGTCGTCGCGGTGGTGCCCCAGGGCCATCTTGGTCGCGCCGATTTCGTCGGCGAAGGTGTACAGGGTGCCACGGCGCAGGCGCGAGCACAGCGAGCAGGTGGTCTTGCCCTCCGGCACCAGCTCCTTGACCACCGAGTAGGTGTCCTTCTCGACGATGTGGTACTCGACGCCCAGTTCCTTGAGGTAGGCCGGCAGCACATGCTCGGGGAAGCCCGGCTGCTTCTGGTCCATGTTCACCGCGACGATCTCGAACTTGATCGGTGCCACCTTCTGCAGGTGCAACAGAACGTCGAGCATGGTGTAGCTGTCCTTGCCGCCGGACAGGCAGACCATGACCTTGTCGCCATCCTCGATCATGTTGTAGTCGGTGATGGCTTCGCCAGCGAGGCGACGCAGGCGTTTTTGCAGTTTGTTCTGGTTGACCGAGAGGGTGCCCATAGCGCTTGAATCCGCGAGGTGTGACAAAAGGCGGCTATTTTACGCACAAACCAGGCGCGGCTGTAGGGCTAACCGATAAAGACTTCAATGTAATCAGCAGTGCCACTGACAGCGCAATTTGCTCTAAAAAGCCGGTTTTATGCTGGGAACGGCTTCCTATACTGCGACATAAGGCCACATTACCGCTCGCTTCGGTGCCCTGGCCTCGGGCCGCTTGCGCTCCATCTGGGGGGCGACTGGCAACACAGAGAGGAGTGACAGGCATGATTCATCACGTTGTGGGGCTTTTTACTCATCCTGACCAGGAATGGCGGGAAATTCGCGGGGAAGAAGAAAGCATCAGCCACATGTACCTGACACACACGCTGATCCTGGCGGCGATCCCCGCCATTTCGGCATTCATCGGCACCACCCAGGTGGGCTGGGTGATCGGTGGCCGGCCGGCGGTCATGCTGACCCTGGAAAGCGCCTTGTGGATGAGCGTCATGTCCTACCTGGCGATGCTCGCCGGGGTGGCGGTAATGGGCGCATTCATCCACTGGATGGCCCGCACCTACGACGCCAACCCATCCCTGGCCCAGTGCATCGCCTTCGCCACCTACACCGCCACCCCACTGTTCCTCGGCGGCCTGGTGGCGCTCTACCCGCACTTGTGGCTGGGCATGCTGGTGGGCACTGCCGCCATCTGCTACACCGTTTACCTGCTGTATGTCGGCCTGCCGACCTTCATGAACATCCCATCGGATGAAGGCTTCCTGTTCTCCAGCTCGGTGCTGGCGGTGGGCCTTGTGGTACTGGTGGCGATCATGGCGGCGACCGTGATCATCTGGGGCTTGGGCGTGGGGCCTGTGTATACCAACTAGATCCAACCAACACTGGGGCATCAAGCCAGGGGCCGCCGCAAGGCGGCCTTTGACTGCCTGCTGACCAGTGGCCTCGGCAGCGCCGCCGAGGTTGCGGCATAATGCCTGGTCAGGAGAATTGCCCCGCCATGCCCGAGCTGCTCAAACAACGCGTCGAAACCTGTTACCAGCAAGCCGAAGCCTTTTTCAAACGCCCCTTCCCGCGCCCGCAGGTGAGCTTCAAGCTGCGCGGCCAGAAAGCCGGCGTCGCCCACCTGCACGAGAACCTGCTGCGCTTCAACCTGCAGCTGTACCGCGAAAACCACGACGATTTTTTGCGCCAGACCGTTGCCCACGAGGTGGCGCACCTGGTGGCCCACCAAGTGTTTGGCGAGCGCATCCAGGCCCATGGCGAGGAGTGGCAGCTGATCATGCGCGGGGTGTACGAACTGCCGCCCAATCGCTGCCACAACTACGAAGTGCAGCGCCGCGTGACGACCCGCTACATCTACCGCTGCCCGTGCCCGGAAAGTGACTTTGCGTTCACCCCGCAGCGGCACAAGCTGGTGCACCAGGGGCGGCGCTACCTGTGCCGGCGGTGCCGGGCGATATTGGTGTACAGCGGCGAGACGCGGGTTGAATGAACCGGCCCTATCGCCGGCGAGCCGGCTCCCACTAGGTTCAACGCTGCCCTAGGCCGCAGCAGGCACAAAAAAAGGCGACCCTAGGGTCGCCTTTCTCATCACTGCATCACACTCAGCGAGCCGGGCCTTCGGCAACGCCCAGGTCGTCGGTCGGGCGGGTGTCGATCAGCGGCGCACCACCGGAAGCCAGCTCCGAGGCGAGCTTGTCGTTGTCCATTTCCTTGACCCACTTGGCCACTACCACGGTGGCAACGGCGTTGCCGATCAGGTTGGTCAGGGCGCGGGCTTCGGACATGAAGCGGTCGATACCCAGGATCAGCGCCAGGCCGGCAACCGGCAGGTGGCCGACGGCGGAGAGGGTGGCGGCGAGCACGATGAAGCCCGAACCGGTCACGCCCGCAGCACCTTTGGAAGCTACCAGCAGCACCAGCAGCAGGGTGATCTGGTGGGTGATGTCCATGGTGGTGTCGGTGGCCTGGGCGATGAACACCGCAGCCATGGTCAGGTAGATCGAGGTGCCGTCCAGGTTGAACGAGTAGCCGGTCGGGATCACCAGGCCCACCACCGATTTCTTCGCGCCCAGGCGCTCCATCTTGGCCAGCATGCGTGGCAGGGCCGACTCCGAGGACGAAGTACCCAGCACGATCAGCAGCTCTTCACGGATGTAGCGGATCAGCTTGATCACGCTGAAGCCGTGGGCGCGGCAGATGCCGCCCAGCACCACCAGGACGAACAGCAGGCAGGTGATGTAGAAGCAGGCCATCAGGTAGCCCAGCTGCACCAGCGAACCCACGCCGTATTGGCCGATGGTGAAGGCCATGGCACCGAAGGCACCGATCGGCGCGAGCTTCATGATCATGTTGATGATGTTGAACATGACATGGGCGAAGCGGTCGATCAGGTCCAGCACCGGCTTGCCGTAGCTGCCCAGGCGGTGCAGGGCGAAACCGAACAGCACCGAGAACATCAGCACTTGCAGGATGTCGCCGTTGGCGAAGGCGCCGACGATGGTGTTGGGGATGATGTTGAGCAGGAAGCCGACGGTGGTCTGCTGCGCGCCGGCGGCGGCGTAGGCAGCCACGCTGCTGGCGTTCAGGGTGCTGACGTCGACGTGCATGCCGGCACCCGGCTTGACCACGTTGACCACCACCAGGCCGATGATCAGGGCCACGGTGGAGACGATTTCGAAGTACAACAGCGCGTAGCCGCCGGTCTTGCCGACCGACTTCATGCTCTGCATGCCAGCGATGCCGCTGACCACGGTACAGAAGATGATCGGGGCGATGACCATCTTGATCAGTTTGACGAAGCCATCACCCAAAGGTTTGAGGGCAACGCCGGTTTCCGGGTAGAAGTGGCCGAGCAGGATACCGATGGTGATCGCGACGATCACCTGGACATACAGGGATTTGTACAGCGGCTGACGTGTCGTCATGGCTCATTTTTCCTCGAGTGTGCCGGTTCACCCTTCCCAGGGTGGTTGGGCACCTGAATCGCTAACCCTCCTGCACCTGGAGGGATTTGTCGTTGTGTTCGAGCTGCCTGGGCAGGCCTCTGCCAACGGAGATAGCAAGGGCGATGCCAAAATGCCCATGAAGGGTGCAGAGGCCGTATTTGCTAGAGGAAAATGCCCAATGAGGGGGCGAATGCGCGGGAGTTGATGGCGGATTTCCGCCCGGTGGCGGAATTTGAACAGGGGTGATGGCGGGAATCCGCCCGTCACCCTCAGTTGAGCGCGAAGGTGATGCAGAACGCCGCGCCACCCAGCGGCGAGTCGCCGAGGCTGAGCTGGGCGTCATAGCTGTCGACGATGTCCTTGACCACCGCCAGGCCGATGCCCTGCCCCGGGTGCTGGCGGTCCAGCCGCTCGCCACGCTCGAGAATGCGTTCTCGCTGGTCGGCCGGCACCCCAGGGCCATCGTCCTCGACACACAGCGTGAGCTGCCCCGGCGCTTGCTGCAGGCTTACCCGCACCTGGCCCAGGCTCAGCCGGTAGGCGTTCTCCAAAAGGTTGCCCAGCAGCTCCAGCAAGGCGCCCTGCTCCATCGGCACCTGGGCCTGTACCGGGATATCCAGGGTGGCTTCGACGCGCTTGTCGCGGTAGACCTTGGCCAGGGTGCTGCACAGGCTTTCCAGCACCGGGCGCAGTTGCACGCGATGGCGCACCAGGCCGCTCTTGCGCAGGCTGGCACGCTGCAGCTGGTAGTCGATCTGCTGGCTCATGCGCTCGATCTGGCTCTGCAGCACCCGCGCCTGCTCGCGCTCGCCCGGGCGCTGCTGCAGGCTTTCGCCCACCCCCTGCAGCACCGCCAGCGGGGTTTTCAGGCTGTGCGCCAGGTCGTCCAGCGAATCGCGGTAGCGCTGGCGCTGTTCGCGCTCGCTGCGCAGCAGGCGGTTCAGCGAGCCGGTCAGGCGCAGCAGTTCACGGGGGTGCTCACCGCTCAGGCCATCGCGCGCCCCCGACTCCACGTCGTCCAGCTCGCGGCTCAGCCGGCGCAGCGAGCGCAGGCCCCAGGTCAGGCCGGCCCAGAGCAGCACCAGCAAGGCCAGCAGGGCCGCGCCAAAGCCGAGGTAGAGCTTTTCGCGCAGGCCCGAGAGGGTTTGCTTGTACTCGCGCACCGGCTGCAGGGCAACGATGCTGTAGGCCGCGCTCTGGCCACCGAGCAGCTTGATCTCGACGTCATAGACGAAGAACTCTTCGCCATCGTCCTGGTGAATACGGGCAAATTCGTTGCCGCGCCCGTCGTAGCGCGGCTGGTAGTTGATGTGCTGGTCGGCGGTGGCCCGCGAGCGCCAGACCAGCCGGCCTTCGCGGTCGAAGATGTAGCCGATCAGCCCGGTATACGGCAGGTTGAAGCGCTCGTCTGGCAGCAGGTCCGGCATCTGCAACTGGCCATGCTCGATACGGGCCGCCGAGATCAGTGTGGTGACATCGGAGGCCAGGCGCTGCTCGATCGACTCCTGCAGGGCCAGGCTGAAGGCCTTCTGCAAGGCGGGCAGCAGCGCCAGCATGAACAGCAGCGCCAGCACTGCCGCGGCGAGCATCAGGCGCACCCGCAGCGAGCGAATCATCGGCAGCGCTCGGTGAACAGGTAGCCCAGGCCGCGCACGGTGTCGATCGGCTTGAAGCCGTTTTCGCCTTCAAGCTTGCGCCGCAGCCGCCCGACCAGCACTTCTATCACGTTGGGGTCGCGCTCCTCGTCACCGGGGTAGAGCTGCTCCATCAGCCGCTCCTTGGCCACCACCTGCTGGTGATGGCGCATCAGGTATTCGAGGATGCGGTATTCGTAGGCGGTCAATGCCAGCGGCTGCTCGTCCAGGGTCGCCTGCTTGCGGTTGAGGTCGAGCACCAGCGGGCCGGCGGCGATGGTCGACTGGGTGAAGCCGCTGGAGCGGCGCAGCAGGGCGTTGAGCCGGGCTTCGAGCTCTTCGAACTGGAAGGGTTTGACCAGGTAGTCGTCAGCGCCGGCGGCCAGGCCTTCGACCTTGTCCTGCCAGTTGCCCCGGGCGGTGAGGATGAGAATGGGGAAGGCCTTGGCCTGGCTGCGCAGGCGGGCGATCAGCTCAAGGCCGCTCATGCCCGGCAGGCCCAGGTCGATGATGGCCAGGTCGAAGTGGAACTGTTCGGCCTGGTACAGCGCTTCTTCGGCATCGGCCACGGCTTCGACCACATGGCCGCTTTCGCCCAGGCGGGTATGGAGGTGGTGCCTTAACAGGGCTTCGTCCTCGACCACCAGCAATTTCATTCGGTTCTCCTTTTTTGTGTTGCCAATACCAACCTCATCGCCGGCAAGCCGGCTCCCACAGGGGAATTCCACAGTCTTCAAAGCAGTGGAATACCTGTGGGAGCCGGCTTGCCGGCGATGAGGCCAGCGAAGGATAACGCTACTCGCTCATCAGAACTTGTAGTTCGCCGACAGGTAAGTCTGTGCACTGCTGGTCAGGCGCAGGGTACCGGCCTTCGGCCCGCCGCTGGGTGCCACTTCGGTCGACGCATTGCTCTGCAGGTAACGGTAGCCCAGCTCCACCGAAGCCTTGTCGGTCAGCTCCTGGATCACCCCAGCCTGCAGGCCCACCGCGTAGCCGTAGTCGGTGTCACGCCGGGCTCCTGGCGAATCCTGGGTCAGCTTGGTCATGCCCAGGCTGCCGCCGCCGAACAGCTTGGTGGTATCGCCCACGGGCAGGAACAGATCATAGCTGCCCAGCAGGTTCTCCTGGCGCAGCTTGAGGCCGCTGTGGTCGCCCGAGACGTTGTCGTAGGTCACGTAGTAGCGGCCCTGGTCGTTGATCCGCCCCAGGCGCGCGCCCCAGGTGCCGTCCTTGCCGATGATGCCGTCGGCGTTGAGGTTGTCGGTGTTGCTCTGCAGCAGGCCGGACTTGCGTACTTTGTCGCTGGTCTGGCCGTAGGTCAGGCTGGCGAAGTTCTCGTCGGCGGCCTGGGCGGAGGTCATGCCAGCGGCGCAGACGGCCATGGCGGCGAGCAGGGTGTTGAAGGTTTTCATCGCTTCTAGCTCCAGTTGAATGCGCTGTTTCGGTCTGGAAGCTAGAGTAAGCAGGGTGCCCTGAACCGCGGCTGAACCCTGGCTGAACCCCGGCTGAACGAACCGTTTGCAAAACAAGGAGTAGTGAACATGCGTGCCCTGCTGGCCTTGACACTGATGTGCAGTGCCGCGCTTGCCCAAGCGGCAGTAGTGACCCGTGAAATCCCCTACCAGGATGCCGACGGCAAGCGCCTGATCGGCTATTACGCCTATGACGATGCCATCGATGGCAAACGCCCGGGCATCGTCGTGGTCCACGAGTGGTGGGGGCTGAACGACTATGCCAAGCGCCGCGCGCGTGATCTCGCCGCCCTTGGCTACAGCGCGCTGGCCATCGACATGTATGGCGATGGCAAGCACACCGAACATCCGCAGGATGCCCAGGCGTTCATGGCCCAAGCCATGAAAGACCCGGATACAGCGGCCAAGCGTTTTGAGGCAGGCTTCGACTTGCTGCAAGAACAACCCTACACCGACAAGAGCAGCCTGGGCGCCGTCGGCTACTGCTTCGGCGGCAAGGTGGTGCTCGATGCGGCACGGCGCGGGGAGAGAAAGCTCGACGCCGTGGTGAGCTTCCATGGCGCACTGGCAACGCAGACACCGGCTCAACCCGGCAAGGTCAGGGCCTACATACTGGTCGAACATGGCGCCGCAGACAGCATGGTCACGCCAGAACAGGTCAGTGCGTTCAAGGCGGAGATGGATGCCGCCAAGGCCAACTACCAGTTCGTCAGCATTGCGGGGGCCAAGCACGGCTTCACCAACCCCGATGCCGATCGCTTGAGCCACGGCGAACACGGCGGCCCGGACATCGGCTACAACAAGGCAGCGGATGAAAGCTCGTGGGCGGATATGCAGGCGTTCTTCGCTAAAGTGTTCGAGCCGAAGAAGTCAAACACCGACAAAGCGGCGCCCGCTGGCACCCAGTAGCCCTTGAAGCGGATCAGTAGTTATGGGAGAGCTGCACAGCAGCCCCCTCTCCCACACCGCCGCAGCGGCTGGCACAATACCCGCCATGAACAGATTGCCCTCCTGTTGCGCCCCGCTCCGGCACCACTGGCCCCTGCCCCGCCCGCTCCCCGGCGCGGTGCTGGTCAGCTGCGCCTTCGACCCGGCCCTTTTGGCCTGCGATGACTTCGAGCGCGCCGGCATCACGCCCAGCGCCAGCCTGCAACGCTCGGTAGCCAAGCGCCAGGCCGAGTACCTGGCCGGCCGCGTTTGCGCGCGCGCCGCACTGCAGCGCCTGGATGGCCGCGATTATGTGCCCGCCAGCCACGAAGACCGCTCGCCGATCTGGCCGCCAGGCATCCATGGCTCGATCACCCACGGCAAGGGCTGGGCCGCTGCCGTGGTCGCTGCCGATGGCGCTTGCCAAGGCATCGGCCTGGATCAGGAAACGCTGCTCGACGACGACCGCGCAGAGCGCTTGATGGGCGAAATCCTCACCCCGGCGGAGCTCGAACGCCTGGACCGCAGCCAACTGGGCCTGGCAGTCACCTTGACCTTCTCGCTCAAGGAGAGCCTGTTCAAGACCCTGTATCCGCTGACCCGGCAACGCTTCTATTTCGAGCACGCCGAAGTGCTGGAGTGGTCCGCCGACGGCCTGGCGCGCCTGCGCCTGCTCACCGACCTTTCAGCCCAATGGCAGCACGGCGTCGAGCTCGAAGGCCAGTTCTGCCTCGAGGGCGGCCAGTTGCTGAGCCTGGTCAGCGTCTGACCCTCAGCCAGGCGCCTGCTCGCGTGGCCAGCTCAGGCTGAAGCAGGCGCCACCCAGCGCCTCACTGCGCCCCACGGTAGCCCGGCCGGCGTGCCAGTAGATGATCCTCCGTACGATCGACAGGCCCAGGCCATGCCCGCCCGAGGCACGGGTGCGGCTGTCGTCGAGGCGGGTGAAGGGGGTGAAGATGCGGTCCCAGAAGCCTTCGGGGATACCCGGCCCATCGTCTTCGACATCGATGCGACAGCGCTGCTGGCCCAGCTGGTAGCTCAGGCGCACCTCGCTACCGGCATGGCGCAGGGCATTGCCGACCAGGTTCTGCAAGGCCCGATGCAGGTAGCGCGGCTCGGCCTCGACCCAGGCGCCTTCGCTGTCATGCACCTGGCACTGGCCACGCACCAGCCGCACCTGGGCGTTGAGTGGCGCCAGCTCCTCGATCACCCGGTCGAGCAGGGCATCCAGGTCGACCCGCTGGAACTTCAGCGCTGGCGCGCCCTGCTCCAGGCGCGCGTAGGTCAGCATCTCGTCGACCAGCTTGTCGAGGTCCTGGATGTCGCCATCCATGCCGGCCAGGTGCTTGGCCCGCGCCTGCTCGGTGGGCGCGCTCTCGATCATTTCCAGGCCGAAGCGCAGGCGGGCGACCGGCGTGCGCAGCTCATGGGACACTGCGCGCACCAGCTCGCGCTGCATGTTCAACGAGCGCTGCAGGTGTTCGGCCATGCCATTGAAGGCCGCCGCCAGGCGCCCCACCGAGTCGGCATCGCCCGCAGGTACCCGGGTTTCCAGGCTGCCCTGGGCGATGCGCGTGGCGGCCATTTCCAGGCCCGACACCCGCCGCTCCAGCTGGCGCACCAGCAAATAGACCACCAGGCCGATCAGGCACAGGCCGAGAAAGGTAATCAGCACCAGCAACTGCGGCGGATAAGGGTTGAGCTGGTACAGCGGGCCGATTTCCAGCACCCAGGGCGAGCCGGGCAGGCCGGCGAACACGCGGACCGAATCGCCATCCTTGCCCAGCGCCATGACCGTATCGCCCTCCTCCACCCGCCGCCGCTGGTCATCGTCCAGGCCAACCCGCTCCAGGCGTTGCAGGGCAACGCCGAAACCGAAGCCCTTGCTGTGCTTGAGGTCCTCCAGGCGCTGCTGCTGCTCGGTCACCGGGAAGCGCACCAGCTCGTCGGCCAGCAGGTACAGGGTGGCGCGCGCCAACTGCTCGCTGACCTGCTTGATCTCGGCCACCAGCAGCAGGTCTTCGCGGCCAACCTTGCGCAGCACCCAGGCGGCATGTGGGCCAGTCTTTTCCACCACCACCAGGCCGCGGTACAGGCGTGCGCGCTGGCTGCCATCGAGCGTGCGCGCCGCCATCGGCTGCAGGTCCAGTGGCACGCCCAGCAGGCGCTCCCATATCAGCAGCGAGCGCTTGCGTTCGGTTTCGTTCTGCTGCGCCAGGTTGTCGGCCATCAGGCTGAACGTGCCCTGGGCCAGGCGCTCGCGGTGCTGGGCGGCGCGCACTTCATTGAGCAGGTGCAGGCTGAGCACGCCGAGCAAGGCCACCAGCACCAGCACGGCAAGCATGCCGCCGTAGATGCGCAGGAAGATCGAATTGTTCATGGCGCGTCGCCGACGAACAGGTAGCCCTTGCTACGCAGGGTCTTGATCAGCCGCGGCTGGATCGGGTCGTCGCCGATCTTGGGGCGGATCTTGGAAATCCGCACATCGATGGAGCGGTCCTGGCCGTCATAACCCACACCGCGCAGCGCCGTGAAGATCTGCTCGCGGGTCAGCACCCGCCCGGCATTGCTGGCCAGCAGCCAGAGCAGGTCGAACTCGGCGCCGGTCAGCTCGATCAGGTGCTCGCCAAGGCGGGCTTCGCGCAGCCGCTGGTCGATGCGCAGCTCGCCGAAGGCCAGCGCCTGGCTCCTGCCCTGGGGCGGCTCGCTGCGCCGCAGCAGCGCCTGGATGCGCGCCAGCAGCAGGCGCGGGCGCACGGGCTTGCAGACGTAGTCGTCGGCGCCCAGGTCCAGGCCCTGCACCTGGTCGAGCTCGTCGCTGCGCGCAGTGAGCATGAGGATCGGCCCGGGGTACTGGCTGCGCACCCGGCGGCAGATGCTCAGGCCGTCCTCGCCGGGCAGCATCAGGTCGAGGATCACCAAATCCGGCTGGCTGTCGACGATGCGCCGCGCGGCGCGGGCGCCGTCGCCTTCCACCGCGACTTCGAAGCCATTGGCCTGCAGGTATTCGGCGGTGAGCTCGGCGAGGCGCTGGTCGTCCTCGACGATCAGGATGCGCGGGGCGGGATGATCCATGGCTTTGCCTTCGTTTGTTGTTCTTTTTCAGCCTGTGGGGCGGCACAATTGACACACTTGCAACGGATACTACGTTCCGTACCGGGCACTGCCAACCTCAGCCGGAACGGCCCTCGACTGAACCGTTTCTTGTGCCAGGGCCAGCCCCTGAAAATTTCTGCCTGGGGGCTGCGTGGCGCAGAAAAATAGTGCAAACCTCTTGGCACAAGGCCTACAGCGAATACCCACTCTTCACCCACAAAGTACGCACACGTTATCCACAGGCGCTCGCCTTGCAAAGACCCCAAGACCGCATTATCTTGTATCCCCAATGCAGCAAACCACTAGATATTGGGTTTGAGCGAAAATCTCAAACACAACTCAGCACGGAAATTCAAGCGCTTTTTCCTACTGAACTAACGGTGGTTTCACCAGCCAAACCGCTCCAGCGGAAGATTGGAGAACAACAGCTTTCGGGCCTGCTCGCCAGCAGCGCCCTTAGCCTTTGACTTCGGCCAGGGAGCGGCAAGCTTATTGCCCCAATTTCCTGAGTCTGTCCCGAAGTCGGTACGCCCGAGCGGTCGGATGCGCGCGCATGCCGCATCCCCACCCGGGTCATCGAGCAAGTGGACGGAACGGTGGGCGCCCAAAAGGCGCCTGAACAATATAGAAACTGTGGAGACACCCACCCATGCAAACCGACACAACTCGCGAGAACCCGCAGGTAAAAGCCCCGCAGGCCGCCGATTCCAACCAGGATCTGGCCGCCACTGCTCCGGGCCAACTGCGCGTGATCAAGCGCAACGGCACTGTCGTCCCCTACACCGACGACAAGATCACCGTGGCCATCACCAAGGCGTTCCTCGCAGTTGAAGGCGGCACCGCCGCTGCCTCGTCGCGCATCCACGACACCGTCGCGCGCCTGACCGAGCAGGTCACCGCCACGTTCAAGCGTCGCATGCCATCGGGTGGCACCATCCACATCGAAGAAATCCAGGACCAGGTCGAACTGGCCCTGATGCGTGCCGGCGAGCAGAAAGTTGCCCGCGACTACGTGATCTACCGCGACCAGCGTGCCAAGGAGCGTGCCACCCGCGCCAACACCGACGCTGTGGTCGAGCCGCACCCAAGCATCCGCATCACCCTGGCCGACGGCAGCCTGGCGCCGCTGGACATGGCGCGCCTGAACACCATCATCAGCGAAGCCTGCGAAGGCCTGGCCGAAGTCGATGGCGACCTGATCCAGCGCGAAACCCTGAAGAACCTGTACGACGGCGTGGCCATCAAGGACGTCAACACCGCCCTGGTGATGACCGCCCGTACCCTGGTCGAGCGTGAGCCGAACTACTCGTTCGTCACCGCCCGCCTGCTGATGGACACCCTGCGCGCTGAAGGCCTGGGCTTCCTCAACGTCGCCGACAGCGCCACCCACCACGAGATGGCCGACCTGTACGCCAAGGCCCTGCCGGCCTATGTCGCCAAAGGTATCGAGTTCGAACTGCTCAACCCTGCCCTGGCCGACTTCGACCTGGACAAGCTGGGCAAGGCGATCGACCACGAGCGCGACCAGCAATTCACCTACCTGGGCCTGCAGACCCTGTACGACCGCTACTTCATCCACAAGGATGGCGTGCGCTTCGAGCTGCCGCAGGTGTTCTTCATGCGTGTGGCCATGGGCCTGGCGCTGGAAGAGAAGGACAAGGAAGCCCGCGCGATCGAGTTCTACAACCTGTTGTCGTCCTTCGACTACATGGCCTCGACCCCGACCCTGTTCAACGCCGGCACCCTGCGCCCGCAGCTGTCGAGCTGCTACCTGACCACCGTGCCGGACGACCTGTCGGGCATCTACCACGCGATCCACGACAACGCCATGCTGTCGAAATTCGCCGGTGGCCTGGGCAACGACTGGACCCCTGTGCGTGCACTGGGCTCCTACATCAAGGGCACCAACGGCAAGTCCCAGGGCGTCGTGCCGTTCCTCAAGGTGGTCAACGACACCGCCGTTGCCGTGAACCAGGGTGGCAAGCGCAAAGGCGCCGTGTGTGCCTACCTGGAAACCTGGCACCTGGACATCGAAGAGTTCATCGAGCTGCGCAAGAACACCGGTGACGACCGCCGTCGTACCCACGACATGAACACCGCCAACTGGATCCTGACCTGTTCATGAAGCGCGTCTTCGATGACGGCAAGTGGACCCTGTTCTCGCCATCGGAAGTGCCAGACCTGCACGACCTGACCGGCAAGGCCTTCGAAGAGCGCTACGAGTACTACGAAGCCCTGACCGAGTACAACAAGATCAAGGTGTTCAAGACCATCCAGGCCAAAGACCTGTGGCGCAAGATGCTGTCGATGCTGTTCGAGACCGGCCACCCATGGCTGACCTTCAAGGACCCGTGCAACCTGCGCTCGCCGCAGCAGCACGTGGGCGTGGTGCACAGCTCGAACCTGTGCACCGAGATCACCTTGAACACCAACAAGGACGAGATCGCCGTCTGCAACCTGGGCTCGATCAACCTGCCGAACCACATTGTCGACGGCAAGCTGGACACCGCCAAGCTGCAACGCACCGTGAACACCGCCGTGCGCATGCTCGACAACGTGATCGACATCAACTACTACTCGGTGCCGCAAGCGCGTAACTCGAACTTCAAGCACCGCCCAGTGGGCCTGGGCATCATGGGCTTCCAGGACGCGCTGTACCTGCAGCACATTCCTTACGGCTCCGATGCTGCCGTGGAGTTCGCCGACAAGTCGATGGAAGCGGTCAGCTACTACGCGATCCAGGCTTCCTGCGACCTGGCCGACGAGCGCGGCGCCTACGAGACCTTCCAGGGTTCGCTGTGGTCCAAAGGCATCCTGCCGCTGGATTCGCAACAGATCCTGATCGAGGCCCGTGGCCAGAAGTACATCGACGTCAACCTGGAAGAAACCCTGGACTGGGCGCCGGTACGTGCCCGCGTACAGAAAGGTATTCGTAACTCGAACATCATGGCCATCGCGCCGACCGCGACCATCGCCAACATCACCGGCGTGTCGCAGTCGATCGAGCCGACCTACCAGAACCTGTACGTGAAATCGAACCTGTCGGGCGAATTCACCGTGATCAACCCGTACCTGGTTCGCGACCTGAAGGCTCGCGGCCTGTGGGACTCGGTCATGATCAACGACCTGAAGTACTACGACGGTTCGGTGCAGCAGATCGAGCGCATTCCGCAAGAGCTCAAGGACCTGTACGCCACCGCGTTCGAAGTCGAGACCAAGTGGATCGTCGATGCGGCCTCGCGTCGCCAGAAGTGGATCGACCAGGCCCAGTCGCTGAACCTGTACATTGCCGGCGCTTCGGGCAAGAAGCTGGACGTGACCTACCGCATGGCCTGGTACCGTGGTCTGAAGACCACCTACTACCTCCGTGCCCTGGCCGCGACCAGCACCGAGAAGTCGACCATCAACACCGGCAAGCTCAACGCCGTGTCCAGCGGTGGCGACAGCGCCCCGGCCCAGGCTGCCGGCCCGGCGCCGGTACCGAAGGCTTGCGCGATCGACGAGCCAGACTGCGAAGCCTGCCAGTAAGGCCTGATGCCGCAACAAGGGGTGCCCTCGGGTGCCCCTTGTCGCGGCATTTTTGTATCCGCGTCATGGAGAAGCCCTTCCCTTTGCCCACCGTTCGCGCGGCTGGTTACAAAGGCAGGACCTCTCAACCGGGAACGCCCCCATGGCACGGAAAAAAGTGATCACTCGCAAGATAGGCCGCAACGCGGAAACGGGCCGCTTCACATCAGTGGAAGAAGCCCGCAAGCATCCCAAGACCCATGTGGTCGAGACACTGCGCCAGCGCTGCAATTAGCGGCTGCCTGAACGGGCCTGCTCACCGGTTTACCGGCGAGTTGGCCCGCACAGGCGGCACTGCTGTTCGCTGCTCACTCCCGCCTAAAAACACCATATGATGTGCCTTTGAATTTAAACTGGCACAACATATAGCTTAGCGCTACACTCCCCTCCTGTAGAAAACGGCACTCGCCTGCTGAACGGAAAAGCGCCAGACCGGTCGAAAAATTACCCTCGACCGTAGGGCAGCCTCCCCCGATCGAAAGCGAATTCCGGTATACTTCGCCCCCTCTGAAAAGGGCACCCTTCAAGTCCCTGGCCCCTCCCCGAGGCCTGGCCAGGTACGAACCCAGATGTAACGAGAGTCAGCCTCTCGAGCTGTCCATTCGCCGTAACGGCCTTGCGTCAGGCATCACATTCTTAAAATCCAACCGGTTGCCCCAGGGCAACCCTCAAGCAGGAGCCAATGACCATGCTGAGCTGGGACGAATTCGATAAGGAAGACGGCGAAGTCGCCGCCAAAGGCGCCACCCCTGCGCAGGCCAACGCCGCCGCCACCCTCGACAAGCTCGACAGCGCCGGCGGTGCCGCCGCCCTGGAAGCGCGTGCCGCCACCGCTGCCGACTCCGATGCGGTGAAGCGCGCCAAGGCTGCCCTGGACGCCCTGGACATCGCCGAAGGCCTGGCCGAGCTGGAAGGCTCCTCGGCCCGCGTCGCCGTTGACGAAAAGCGCATGATCAACTGCCGCGCCGACCTCAACCAGCTGGTACCGTTCAAGTACGACTGGGCCTGGCAGAAGTACCTCGACGGCTGCGCCAACCACTGGATGCCGCAAGAGGTCAACATGACCGCCGACATCGCCCTGTGGAAGAGCCAGGACGGCCTCACCGAAGACGAGCGCCGCATCGTGATGCGCAACCTCGGCTTCTTCTCCACCGCCGACTCGCTGGTTGCCAACAACCTGGCCCTGGCCGTGTACCGCCTGATCACCAACCCGGAGTGCCGCCAGTACATCCTGCGCCAGGCCTTCGAAGAGGCGATCCACACCCACGCCTACCAGTACTGCATCGAGTCGCTGGGCATGGATGAAGGCGAGATCTTCAACATGTACCACGAGATCCCGTCGGTGGCGAAGAAAGCCGCCTGGGGCCTGAAGTACACCCGCGCCATCTCCGACCCGGAATTCAACACCGGCACCGTCGAAACCGACAAAGAGCTGCTGCGCAACCTGATCGCCTACTACTGCGTACTGGAAGGCATCTTCTTCTACTGCGGCTTCACCCAGATCCTGTCCATGGGCCGCCGCAACAAGATGACCGGCGTTGCCGAGCAGTTCCAGTACATCCTGCGTGACGAGTCGATGCACCTGAACTTCGGTATCGACGTGATCAACCAGATCAAGATCGAGAACCCGCACCTGTGGGACGCGGCGATGAAGGAAGAAGCGACCCAGATGATCCTGCAAGGGACCCAGCTGGAGATCGAATACGCCCGCGACACCATGCCTCGCGGCGTGCTGGGCATGAACGCGGCGATGATGGAGGACTACCTCAAGTTCATCGCCAACCGTCGCCTGACCCAGATTGGCCTGAAGGAAGAGTACCCGGGGACTACCAACCCGTTCCCTTGGATGAGCGAAATCATGGACTTGAAGAAGGAGAAGAACTTCTTCGAGACGCGAGTGATCGAGTATCAGACGGGTGGGGCGTTGAGCTGGGACTGATTGTCCGGGCTGACATCGAGAAGGCTGCCGATTGGCAGCCTTTTTTTTTGAAGCTTCTGCAGAGGTGGCTGCTGCGGCTTCCTGTACCGGCGCTTCGCGGATAAATCCGCTCCTACAGGTTCAGCTCCGCACGCAGGGGCAGCTGAGTATTCGTGCGCTGTATTGAAAATCCCCCAGGTGCTGTATCTGTTCCAGCAGATACCCAGCCCTCACCCTTCACCTCACCCTCGAATGGTTGAAGGATCCCGCATCATGGCTGCCCTGCTCCTGCAAATTTCCCCTCTGGGCCTGGTGATCACGCTGATCCTCCTGCTGCGCCGTCCACCCGTGCAAGCGGCCCTGGCCGGGGTGGCCGGGGTGTTGCTGCTGTGGGGCCTTGGCGCCGCGCAGCCGCTGTCGGCTGCGGTGTCGGCGGCGATCATGCAGGACACGCTGATCCTGTTCCTCAACACGGGCAGTGTGATCGCCCCGGGCCTGGCCTTTGCCATCCTGGTCGAGCGCGCGGGTGCGCCGCAGGCGATCGGGGCGTGGGTGCGGGAGCTGGGTTGGACGCCGCCGATGCAGGTGATCTTCATCGTGCTCGGGCTGGCGCCGATGCTGGAGGCGATGACCGGGTTCGGGGTGTCGCTGATCGCGACCGTGCCGTTGCTGATGGGGCTGTTTTCGCGCCAGCAGGGCATGAAGATGGCGTTGGCAGGCATGGTGGTGATGCCATGGGGCACCCTGGGGCTGGCCACGGTGATCGGCGCGCTGCTGGCCCATGTGCCTGCGCAGGAACTGGGCAGCCATTCGGCGCTCGTCAGTGCACCGGTGTTTCTCTGCCTGGCCTGCGTGGCGCTGGCGGTGGCGGGGGGGCGCAGCGTGCCGGCGTGGCTTGGGCTGGGGCTGACTTCACTGCTGTTCAGCACGGTGCTGTATGCGGTCAACCGCTGGATCGGGCCGGAGGCCTCAGGCGTGCTGGCCGGGCTGGCGGTGGCCTGCGTGGGCCTTGGGATTACCTGGGCGCGGCGCGGGACGCTGGTGCGTTGGCCGCAGGCGGCGTGGCCGTACCTGGCGCTGCTGGTGGTGATCATTGCGTCGCGGGGGCTGTTTCTGCTGACTGGCTGGGAGGGGCTGTGGGCGGTGCAAGGCGTGAGTGTGTCGTGGAAGCCCCTGGCGTCGCCGGGGCTGGCATTGCTGCTGGTGGTGCTGCTGATGGTCGGGCGCCAGGGCGAAAGCTTTCCATGGCGAGCGCTGGTCATGCGTGCGCGGTTTCCCTTGGCCACGGTATTGCTGTTTCTGCTGCTGTCCCAGGTGATGGTCAAGGCGGGCTTTCTGGTCGAGGCGCAGCGGGCATTGCAGGCGCTGTCGGGCGTATCGCTGGCGGCCACGGTATCGCTGCTGGCAGGGCTGGCCGGTTACGTCACCAGCTCCAATGTGGGCGGCACCACGCTGGTCATGCCCTCCATCGCGGCATTGTCCGGCAGCCATGGCCCTTGGCTGGCCGCCATCGCCAACAGCGCCGCGGGGCATGGGGCGCTGGGCTCGCTGTCGATCCTGTCGCTGGTCACCGGGCTGGCCGGGGCCAACCGTGAGGAAGAACACGGGCTGATCCGCTTCGGCTTTGCCCTGGTGCTGCTGAACATCGTCATGGTGGCTGCAACGGGTGTGATTTTGCTCTACCTTTCGGGAGCCTCCGCCTGACTCGACACAAGGCCCCCATGGACCACACCCCCAAGCCCGACAAACGCTGGCAAACCGTCTACGCCTGGCTGCTGCGCCAGATCGACAGCGGCGAATGGCCCAAGGGCACGCAACTGCCCTCGGTACGCGAGCTGGCCCGCTTGTTCGACAGCAGCATCGCCACCGTGCAACGGGGCCTGGCCGAGCTCGAGGCCAATGCCTATGTCCAGGCCACGCCGCGTGTGGGCTATTTCGTGGCCAACGGCGCGGCCCAGGTGCAGGGGTTGGACTTGGCCTGCGTGAGTGTCAACGTCGACCACGCGGTGGTCGCCATGCTCGCCCAGGCGGCCAGCAACACCCAGCTCTCGCTGAGTTCGGCGGTGCTGCATGACGAGTTCGCGCCCCAGGTACTGCTGAGCAAGTGCCTGGCGGCACTGGCCAGCAAGGCCGATCAGCCGCTGGCCGGGCTGATTGCCCCGCCCGGCCTGGCCTCGTTGCGCCGGCGTATCGCCGGGCTGATGCTGCAACGCGGGGTGGCGTGCAGCCCGGACGACATCCTGGTGACCTCGGGCGACACCGTGGCCCTGGAGCTGGCCCTCGAAGCCGTGGCCAAGCCAGGTGCCACGGTGGCCATCGAGACGCCCACCTACTACGGCATCCTGCAAACCATCGAGCGCTTGAGGATGCGCGCCCTGCCCATCCGCACCCAGGCGGGCAGCGGCATCGACCTCGAGCACCTGGAATGGGCGCTCAAGCAGAAAAAGGTCGATGTGATCTTCCTCAACCCGACATTGCAGAACCCGCAGGGCTTCATCATGCCCGACGCGGCGCGGGCTCGGCTGGTGCACCTGGCGCAGGCGGCGGATGTGCCGATCATCGAGGACGACATCTTCTTCGACCTGCTGGACGAAGCGCAGCGCCCCAAGGCGATCAAGCATTACGACACGAGCGGGCAGACCCTCTACTGCTCGTCGTTTTCCAAGACCGTGGCGCCGGGGTACCGGGTGGGCTGGTGCTTGGCCGGCCGTTATCGGGACGCGATCCTGGCGCAGATGTTTTCACGCAACCTGGCGGTGTCGAGCCTGGCGCAACGGGTACTGGATGAGTTCATCGGCCGGGGGTACATGGAGGAGCATTGCGCGAAACTGCGCGGGCGGCTGGCGGCGCAGACCGAAATGATGGATGCCCTGGTGCGCTCGGCGTTTCCAACAGGCACGCGGTATATGCCGCCCCAGGGAGGCTTCATTCACTGGCTGGTGTTGCCCGAGGGGACGGACATGGCGGCGCTGCAGCAGCTTGCGAGTGAGCGTGGCTGCAACGTGGGCGCCAGTGCGATGTTCTTTGCCGATGGCCAATGTGGCACAGGCTTGCGTGTGTGCCTGGGACGGCTGATCACGCCTGAGGTGATGCGGGGGCTGAAGGTGCTGGCCGAGTGTGCACAGCTGGCACAGCGCTGCCGGTAATCAGGCCAAGTGCGCCTGCCCGCGCAAATGCTCGGCCAGCATGTCGACGAACGCGCGCACCTTGGCCGAGCCGTACTTGCTCTCGCGGTGCAGCACATGGATTGGCCAGGGCGCTTCCTCATACTCGGCGAGGATCACCTCAAGTTGCCCGCTGGCGATTTCGTCGACCACCTGGTACGACAGCAATCGCGCGATGCCCAAACCGCCCACCGCCGCAGCGATGGCGCCGTCGTTGCTGGTCACGGTGAGCCTGGGCTGCATGCGCACCGTCGTCGGCTGGTCGGTCACGCCGAAGCGCCAGCCGGCGCGGGGCGAGAGGTTGGTGGTGGCAATCACGGCATGCTCGGGCAAGTCCGAGGGATGCTGTGGCACGCCGTGGCGGGCCAGGTACTGCGGGGAGGCGCACAGCATGCGCCGCACCTTGCCCACGCGCAGCGCCTTGAGGCCGGAATCGGGCAGCGGGCCGATGCGCACGGCCACGTCCATGCCCTCCTCCACCATGTTGACGATACGGTCGAGGAAGTACGCCGACACGTCCACTTCCGGGTACTGCTGCAGGTAGCGCACGATGCAGGGCATGACGAACTTCTTGCCGAACAGGATGGGCGCGGTGACTGCCAGCTCGCCCTTGGGCGTGGCGTTGATGCCGGCGGCGGCTTCGTTGGCCTCGTTGATGCTGGCGAGGATGTGCCGGGTGTCTTCCAGGTAGCGGCCGCCGGCTTCGGTCACGCGCACGCTGCGGGTGGTGCGCAGCAGCAGCTTGACCCCGAGCTGGTCTTCCAGGGCGCTGATGGCGCGGGTGACGGCGGCGGGCGAGATGTCCAGGCGGCGGGCGGCGGCGGCGAAGCTTTCGAGCTCGCCGACGGCGACGAATACCTTCATCAGGTGGATCTGGTCCATGCCGGCTCCTGGGGATCGTGGGTGGCGGGAATTATCGGTGATCTGTGGGTTTTGTGCTGGCTCGACTCACGCTATCGCCGGCAAGCCGGCTCCCACAACAGGCCGCGGCTGTAACTGTGGGAGCCGGCTTGCCGGCGATTGGGCCGCTACTGACACCCTTAAAGCTCCAGCACCAACGCCTGCGCGCCCTCCTCCACCTGAGCAGGCACGGCGCAGCAAATCAGCACTGTCCCCTTCTCCGGCAACTCGGCAGGCGGGTTCGGATAATGCACCTGGCCACTCACCAGCCGGGTCTTGCAGGTGCCGCATGACCCACCCCGGCAACTGAAATCCGGTGCCAGCCCGCGCGCCTCGGCCAGTTCCAGCAAGCTGCCACTAGAGGGCGCCCAGCGCGCCTCCTTGGCCGAGCTGGCGAAGTACACCGGTACCGGCTCGCTGGCGGCGGGGGGCTGGTGCAAGACGGGCTGGTTGTCATCGCCATGGCGCCTGAGTGTCGAAGGGCCGAAGGCTTCGGCATGGATGCGGGCATCCGGCACGTGTATGGCGCGCAACCCTTCGTACAAGTCCTGGGTGAAACTGGCCGGGCCGCACAGGTAGAAGTCGTAATCGTCCAACGCCAGCCTTGCCTTGACCTGCTCGATGCCGAGGCGGCCGGCGTGCTCGAAGTCGCGACCGGCCACTGCGTCGGCCTCCGGCTGGCTGAGCGCACGATACACGCTCAACAGGCCGCCGGCCTGCTGGCGCAGTGCAGCCAACTCTTGCTGGAATGGCAGTTCGGCGAGGTGGCGGGCGCCCTGGAACAGGTGAATCCGCCGCCCCTTTTGCAGGGCCAACTGTTCACGCAGCATGGCCATCAGCGGGGTAATGCCCACGCCTGCGCCTATCAGCACCAGCGGCCGGGCGCTGTCACTGTCCAGGGTGAAGCCGCCCATGGGCAGGCGCACCTGCAGCAAGTCGCCAACGGCGAGTCGTTCGTGCAAGTAGCGCGATGCCGGGCCCTGGGCCTTGACGCTGATGCGCAAGTGGCCATCGGAGGGTGCGCTGGACAGGCTGTAGGTGCGGATCAGCGGGCCATCGCCGGCCAGGGGAATGCGCACGGGGATATGCTGCCCCGCAGCGAAGGCCACCGGCCCATCGCCAGCCAAGTAGAACGAACGGATATCGCGACTTTCCTGCTCCACCCGCTGCACCCGCCACGTCAGCCACTGGCCTTGCCGCGCCTGCTGCTGCAGGCGTTGTTCGGCTTCGGTCCAGGTGCCGGTCATCAGGCTGGTCGGCGCGTATTCCTGGAACGCCCAGCGCAGGGAGATAGCCGCGCGGCGCAGCACTACCTGTTCGACAGCCAGCGTCCACAGCCGCTCGGCGCCTTCGAATGCCTTGATCGCAGGGCTGTCGAGGATCACTTCGGTGCGCCCGGTCAGTTGCAGCACGTTGCCGTTGCTGAAGTCGACGAACAACAGCCCCGCTCGCGGGTTCTCCAGCAGGTTGCCCAAGGTGTTGAAATGCAGGTTGCCGGCATAGTCGGGGATGGTCAGGCGATTGCCTTGGACCTTGACGAACCCCGCACGGCCGCCGCGATGGGACACGTCCACGGCGCGGTGGCCGTCCGGGTGATCGATGTAGCTGGCAACGAAGAAAGTGTCGGCGTGCTCGATCATGGCTACAGCCTCGGCATCCAGTGCAATGGAATCCTCACGCCCCTGCGCCGGCTCATCGACGCGATGATAGGCGCGCAGCTGGATGTATTGCGGGCAGTTGCCGAACGACTGCTCCACCGTGACCGCCAACTGGCCGCTGGCAGTGCTGTGAATCAGGCCATTCATGCGGTTGCGCCGGCGGGTGTGCAGCTCGATACCGAGCAGGCCGATGGCCTGCCCGGCTGCCATGCCCGGGGTTGCCGGGTCGTCACTGGCGAGCAGGGTTTCAATCAGCAACTGCCGCGGGTCGGGTGAGTGGATGAAGCCTTGCGGGCCTTCGAGCAAGGTTGCCCACGGCTTGCCGCTCGCGTCCACGGCCCCGGCGACGATGAACGGCAGTTGCTGGTAGAACGTGCGGTGCTGGTCGGGCATGTGGTCACGAATGACCTTCTGCCCGAACGCCTCCATGCGCTGCGCTACCCCCACCTGCTCCTGCAGGCGCTTTTCCCCGGCGTGCCAGGGCGAGCGGTGTTGCTCGGGACGTTGCGACATGGCGGCATTCCTCGCTTTACCCGCGGCTCACGCGGTGGCTTGCAAGCCCACGACCGTGCGCGGCATGGCGACAAAACCGGGCAGTGCCTCGACCCGGGCCAGCCAGGCACGTACCTGCGGGTAGGGTTCCAGCGACACATTGCCCTCTGGGGCGTGGGCGATGTACGAGTAGTTGGCGACGTCGGCGATGGTCGCTTCATTGCCGACCAGGAAAGGTGCCTTGGTCAGTTCGGCATCCATGACCTTGAGCAGGGTGTGGGCGCGGCCAATCACCTCGTCGGTGTTGAACGACGCACCGAATACCGTGACCAGGCGCGCGGCGGCAGGGCCGAAGGCGACCGGCCCGGCGGCGACCGACAGCCAGCGTTGCACGCGGGCGGCGCCAAGCGGGTCTTGGGGCAGCCAACGGCCTTGCTTGTCATAGGTACTGGCCAGGTAGACCAGGATGGCGTTGGAGTCGGCGATCACGGTGCCGTTGTCGTCAATCACCGGCACCTGGCCGAATGGGTTGAGCGCGAGAAACTGCGGCTGTTTGTGCTCGCCCTTGGCCAGGTCGACAAAGACCAGTTCGGCAGGCAGGCCGAGCAGAGAGAGCATCAGTTCGATGCGGTGGGCGTGGCCGGACTTGGGGAAGTTGTAGAGTTTGATCACGGTGGGAGCTCCAGGGTCGGCACCGGTGTGGTGCGGCTGGAGCACATGCTGCGCTGAATCGTCTTACAACAGAATCAGTGCCGTGGGGAAACCATAATTTCGCTTGCCGAAACAATCATGGCAACCCAGCTACGGCACCGGCTGTTCAGCTCAATGGCGCAGTTGGCGCTGGTAGCGGTACAGGCCCTTTGCCGCTGCGATCACCTGCGGTACACAGGCCTGCAGCTCGCTGAAGCTCATGGCATCGAGCACTTCGAAGTTGTCTTCCAGGCCATGCAGGGAGATGGCCTTGAGCAGTGCATCCTGCTCTGGCGGCAGTTCTACCCAACCGGCGACCTGGGTGCCGCGCATGTAGCCGAAGCACCACTCTTCCATGATGATCGCCGGGCCTTCTTCGGCTTCGCTTTCTTCGAATACCGGCTCGAAGCCTTCGAGGTCATCGGCCAGCTGCTCCGCCACCTGATGGGCGTAGCGCAGCATCAGTGCCGTGTAGGCCTCTTCGTGGGCGGGTTTCTTGAATTTGGGGACCTTGCCACCTGCTACTGCTGGCAGCCATTGCTCGGGGATGATGTGGGTCGGGGAACTGGCCAGGGCCGTGAAGAAGCCATTGAGTTCGGCCAGGTTGAGCACCGAATAGTCGTTGCCGTAGGTAATCAGCAGGTCTTCGAGGCGGTCGAGTTCTTTTTCGCTGAGCGGAGGGAGCATGTGCGGGCGTCCTGGGGTGGCGTTTTGCGTGCACCCTAGCACAAGGGGGGGCAGCGGTCTTGCGCACAAAAGCAATCGCCGGCAAGCCGGCTCCCACACCAGGGTGTACTTGTGGGAGCCGGCTTGCCGGCGATCGGCCCTTCAGCGGTTACACCGCCAGCGCGCGCTCACGCAGCTCGCTGTTGAGGATGCGGTCGTTCTCGCTGTAGTCGACCGGGCAGTCGATCACGTGCACGCCTGGGGTCTTGATGCAGTGCTCGAGCAGCGGCAGCAAGCCTTCGGCGCTTTCCACGCGGTGGCCATTGGCACCATAGGCTTCGGCGTATTTGACGAAGTCCGGGTTGCCGTAGTCCAGGCCGAAATCGGTGAAGCCCATGTTGGCCTGTTTCCAGCGGATCATGCCGTAGCCGTCGTCACGCAGGATCACCACGGTGATGTGCATGCCCAGGCGTACTGCGGTTTCCAGCTCCTGGCTGTTCATCATGAAACCGCCGTCGCCACATACCGAGATTACCGGGCGGTCCGGGTACACCAGGTGCGCGGCCATGGCCGATGGCAGGCCGGCGCCCATGGTCGCCAAGGCGTTGTCCAGCAGTACGGTGTTGGGCTTGTGGGCCTTGTAGTTGCGGGCGAACCAGATCTTGTAGATGCCGTTGTCGAGGGCGACGATGCCTTCCGATGGCAGGGCACGGCGCACGTCGGCGACCAGGCGCTGCGGGTAGACCGGGAAGCGGTTGTCGTCCTTGCCTTCGGCGATCTGTGCTTCGTTGGCCTCGCGGATGGCCATCAGGCGGGTGAAGTCCCAGTGCGAGGTGTCGCCCAGGCCTTCGCCGATCTGCCAGACGGCGTTGGCGATGTCGCCGATCACTTCGACCTGCGGGAAGTACACGGCATCGACTTCGGCGGAGCGGAAGTTGATGTGGATGACTTCGGTACCGCCACGGACCATGAAGAATGGCGGCTTCTCGATCACGTCGTGGCCGATGTTGACGATCAGGTCGGCCGCTTCGACGGCGCGGTGCACGAAGTCACCGGAGGACAGCGCAGCGTTGCCCAGGAAGCGCGGGCTGCGTTCATCGACCACGCCCTTGCCGAGCTGGGTGGTGACGAACGGGATGCCGGTCTGGTCGATCAGCTGCTTGAGGACCTTGGCGGTCATCTTGCGGTTGGCGCCGGCGCCGATCACCAGGATCGGGCTGCGGGCGTTGCGCAGCTTCTGGATGGCAGCGTCGATGGCCACGTGCTCGGCCAGCGGGCGGCGGTGCAGGCTCGGCGGGATGGGCATGGCGTCGGTCTGCTCGGCGGCGATGTCTTCCGGCAGCTCCAGGTGCACCGCGCCCGGCTTCTCTTCCTCGGCCAGGCGGAATGCTTCACGCATGCGCGACGGGATGTTGTCGGCGGAGGCGAACTGGTGGGTGTACTTGGTGATGGGGTCCATCATGCCGCACACATCGATGATCTGGAAGCGGCCCTGCTTGGACTTCTTGATCGGCTTCTGGCCGGTGATCATCATCATCGGCATGCCGCCGAGGTAGGCGTATGCACTGGCGGTCACCAGGTTGGTGGCGCCAGGGCCGAGGGTCGACAGGCTGACGCCGGTCTTGCCGGTCAGGCGACCGTAGGTGGCGGCCATGAAGCCTGCGGACTGCTCGTGGCGGGTCAGTACCAGCTTGATCTTCGATTTGCGCAGGGATTCCAGCAGGTCGAGGTTCTCCTCGCCGGGAATGCCGAATACATACTCGACACCTTCGTTTTCCAGGCATTGCACAACGACATCGGCGGCCTTGGCCATCTTGCTTCTTACCTCAGTTGTATAGGACGGTGGAGGTCCAGAAATGCGCAGCACGGTACGCTGGCATCGCTATGTCCGGGCGCGAGGGTGCCCCGAACCTAAGCCTTGACGCAGGCCAGGCAGGGAAAAGTCACGTTTGCGAACGGGATTAATTGTCGCACCGTTTCGGACATTTGCGCAGGTAGGAGGCGAGCAAAACAGCTTTGCCTGGGAATACAAAAGCTGGAAAGACAAAACCCCTACCTGCTTGCGCAGATAGGGGTTTTGCGAAATGAATCTTGACGATGACCTACTCTCACATGGGGAAACCCCACACTACCATCGGCGATGCATCGTTTCACTGC
>NZ_JBIVAB010000009.1:0-203759 GCF_044745345.1 Pseudomonas sp. NPDC087029
AGGCTGGCAACCATGGCCTATCAGACATAGGCACGTTGCAACAAATGTAGGAGCGGATTTATCCGCGATGCGCCGCGCGGGCGGCGCTCGATCTCGAAACCTCAACAAAGGTTGGATCGTGCCCACCCCCTCGGGTTGGACTTCCCCGCCCGGAAACCGCAAAATGGCCCCTTTCCCCCAATCAACCTGTTCGGATCTGCTGACTCTATGCGTATGCGCCTGATGCTGTTGGGTGGTGGCAATGCCCTCGGGCAAGCGCTGATTCGTCTCGGGGCCGAGGAGGACATCACTTTCCTGGCCCCGCGCCCGCCGGAAGACGGCTGGGGGCCGGCCAGCCTCACTCAGCTGCTGGACGATCACCGCCCCGATGCCCTGGTCAACCTGGCCTACTACTTCGACTGGTTCCAGGCCGAGTCGGTCAGCGAACAGCGCCTGGCCCAGCAGGAGCGCGCGGTCGAGCGGCTGGCGGAGCTGTGCCAGCACCACCAGATCACCCTGGTGCAGCCTTCGAGCTACCGGGTGTTCGATGGCTCGCGGGCAACCGCCTACAGCGAAAAGGACGAACCGGTGCCGCTGGGCCTGCGTGGCCAGGCCCTGTGGCGCATCGAGCAGAGCGTGCGCGCGGCCTGCCCGCAGCATGTGCTGCTGCGCTTCGGCTGGCTGCTCGACGAAAGCATCGACGGTGCCCTGGGCCGCTTCCTGACCCGTGCCGAACAGCCCCAGGAGCTGTTGCTGGCCGACGACCGTCGGGGCAACCCGACACCGGTCGACGATGCCGCGCGGGTGATCCTCTCGGTGCTCAAGCAGCTCGACTGCAGCGCGCCGCTGTGGGGCACCTACCATTACGCCGGCAACGAGGCGACCACGCCGCTGGCGCTGGGCCAGGCGATTCTCACCGAGGCCGGGCAGTATCGCCAGCTGGCGGTGCAGGCGCCGACCGCCCAGGCCCACGCCGCCCGCCCCGATGCCAGCGAAGAGCCGCAGAACGCGGTGCTGGCCTGCAAGAAGATCCTTCACACCTTCGGCATCAAGCCGCGTGCCTGGCGCGCCGGTTTGCCGCCCCTACTGGACCGTTTCTACCGCCATGGCTGACGCCCCCATCCTGATCACCGGCGGCGCCGGCTTCATCGGCTCCCACCTGTGCGATGCGTTGCTCGGCAAAGGCTACGCCGTGCGCGTGCTCGACGACCTGTCCACGGGCAAGCGCGACAACCTGCAACTGGGCAACCCGCGCCTGGAACTGATCGAAGGCGATGTCGCCGACGCCAAGCTGGTCGAACGGGCTGCGGCGGGCTGCAGTGCCGTCGTGCACTTGGCGGCAGTGGCCTCGGTCCAGGCCTCGGTCGAAGACCCGGTAAAAACCCACCAGAGCAATTTCATCGGCACCCTCAACGTGTGCGAGGCCATGCGCGTGCATGGCCTGCGCCGCGTGCTGTTTGCTTCGAGCGCCGCGGTGTACGGCAACAACGGCGAAGGCCAGTCGATTGCCGAAGACACCCCCAAGGCGCCCCTGACCCCCTACGCGGTGGACAAGCTGGCCAGCGAGCAGTACCTGGACTTCTACCGCCGCCAGCATGGCCTGGAGCCGGTGGTGTTCCGCTTCTTCAACATCTTCGGCCCACGCCAGGACCCTTCCTCGCCGTACTCCGGGGTCATCAGCATCTTCAGCGAACGCGCCACCCACGGGCTGCCGATCATGGTGTTCGGTGATGGCGAACAGACCCGCGACTTCCTCTACGTGGGCGACCTGGTGCAGGTGATGGTGCAAGCGCTGGAGCAGCCGCAGGTGGAGGAGGGTGCGGTGAACGTCGGCCTGAACCAGGCGACGTCGCTGAACCAATTGCTCAAGGCGCTGGAGCAGGTGGTGGGCAGCTTGCCGGCGGTGAGCTACGGCCAGGCGCGTTCCGGTGACATCCGCCATTCGCGGGCAGACAACCAGCGCCTGCTGGCGCGCTTCGATTTCCCCGAACCGACCTCGATGGTCGACGGCCTGGCACGGCTGCTCGGCAAGGCCTGATTCAGCGCGGCACTGCCGACCTTCAGCGGTGCCGTACCACCTTGCGCACGCAGTCCTGCGCTGCCAGTACCCTGCCATCCGCCGCTCGCACCTGCAGTACTTCAAGCGGGCGCTCGTGGGTTTTATCCACAAGCGCCGAGCGCGTTTCGCCAGCCTCGAACAGATAATGTTCCCCCCACTGGCGCAACCCCACCACGATCGGAAATACCGAGCGGCCCTTCTCGGTCAGCACGTATTCCTTGTAGGCACTGCCATCGGACGCCGGCTGCAGCGCGAGCAGCCCGCTTTCCACCAGCAGCTTCAGGCGCGAAGCGAGGATGTTCTTCGCCAGCCCCAGGTTCTTCTGGAATTCACTGAAGCGGCGCAGGCCATCGAAGGCATCGCGCAGGATCATCAGCGCCCAGCGATCACCTAGCACTTGCAGCGCCCGGGCCACGGGGCATTGGGCATTCACTTCATCGAGCATCGCCATCACCTGCCTTGAACATGTGGTTGCAGATTAAAACTACATTTGCTAGATATCCAGCATGTGGTTTCATTTTGAAACCAGAAAAGCAGGAGTTGTTTCGATGAGCCGGTGGATAACGTTGCTGCTTGCCACGACCTGTGCCATGGCAGTGGCCACAGTCTATTTTGCCCAGCCATTGCTCGAGTCGATCGCCAGCGAGCTGGGTGTGGCCCAGCGGCAGATTGGCTGGGTGGTCGGTGCGACCCAGGCGCGCTATGCCCTGGGCCTGGTGTTGATCGTGCCCCTGGGCGACCTGGTCAACCGCAAGCAACTGTTGCTCGCACAGTTGCTGGTGGCCAGCGTGGCCCTGGTCACCGCCGGCCTGGCGTGGGACTGGCCACTGCTGCTGGCCGCCCTGGCCCTGGTGGGGCTGATGGCTGTGATGGTGCAGGTGATGGTCGCGCTCGCGGCCACTCTGGCCAACCCGGCCCAACAAGGGCAGGCGGTGGGCACGGTCACCAGCGGCATCGTCCTGGGCATTCTGCTGGCGCGCCTGGTCTCGGGTGCGCTTGCCGACCTGGCCGGTTGGCGCAGCGTGTACTTCGTGGCCGCGGCACTGCTGCTGCTGATGGCGCTGGTGCTCTGGCGATGGCTACCCAGCGGGCGCCCAGTGGCGCATCGTACGGGGTACTGGCAGCTGATCGGCTCGCTGTTCGGCTTGTATCGACACGACCGTTTGCTGCGCCAGCGTGGCCTGTTTGGCCTGTTGATCTTCGCCAGCTTCAGCGTGCTGTGGAGCGCCATGGCCCTGCCCCTGAGCGCTTCGCCGCGGGCGCTCAGCCACACCGAGATCGGCCTGTTCGGCCTGGCGGGTATCGCAGGTACCTTGGCCGCGTCGCGCGCTGGCGGGCTGGCTGATCGAGGGCTGGGCGAGCGCACCACCGGCGTGGCGCTGGCGCTGTTGACGCTGTCGTGGATACCGACGGCCTTCGTCGAGCAATCGCTGCTGGCGCTGGTACTGGGGGTGCTGATGCTCGACCTTGCCGTGCAGGCCGTGCATGTCACCAACCAGAGCCTGTTGCTGGCGGGGCGCAGCGAGATGGCCAGCCGCCTGGTGGCGGCCTACATGTGCTGCTATTCGATCGGCAGCGGCGTGGGGGCAGTGCTGGCGAGCTGGGTGTACGCCGGCTGGGGATGGGCAGCGGTGTGTGCCCTGGGGATGGCGTTCAGCGCGGTGGCGCTGGGCTACTGGGGGTGGCTGCAAAAGCAAAGGGCGGCCGAAGCCGCCCTGGTGGGTGTCGGTCAGAACTTGTAGCCAAGCCCGACCATGTAGACCCATGGGTCCACGTCCACGTTGACCTTGGTCTTGCTGTAGCCCAGTGCGCTCGGGCCGTCGACGCTGGCCTTGGTGTCGATGTCGACGTACCAGACCGAGGCGTTGACCAGGAAATTGTCGGTCAGCATGTAGTCCATGCCCAGCTGGCCGGCGATGCCCACCGAGTCCTGCAGCTTGAGGTTGCTGAAGCCCTGCTGCTTGCGGGCGCTGGTCAGGTCTTCGTCGAAGAACATGGTGTAGTTGATACCGATGCCGGCATACGGCTGGAAGCGCGAGTTCGGCGCCATCGGGTAGTACTGCACCGACAGGGTCGGTGGCAGTTGCTTGATGTCTGCCAGCTTGCCGTCCAGGCCACCGCCCAGGCCCTGCACGCCGACGGTGTGCTTGAACGGGGTGGCCGCCAGCAGCTCGAGGCCGATGTGGTCGGTGAGCATGTAGGCGAAGGTCAGGCCCAGCTGGGTGTCGCTGTCCAGGGTTGCCTTGGTGCCCGACACCTTGTTGCCATCGAACTTCAGGTCGCCGCTGTTCTCGTTCGGTGCGGTGGTGATGGCACCTGCGCGCAGGATCATGTCTCCGGCCTGGTAGGCGTGGGCGGCAGGGGCGGCGAGCGCAAGGGCCACAAGCGAGGCGCCGAGCAAGGACTTGTTCATGGAAGCTCCCAAAGGACGTTATTAATTGAGTAGTCCAATGGTACGGAGCTGGATAAACAGAAAGTTTGACCCAGCTCAAAGAAGCGGATTGCCAAGTTGGAATCAGTTCTCACTTCAGCTCATAAGCGTATATTTTCTCGGCGTCCATCTGGTAGCCGGCATCGGCAAGTTCGCTGGTGGAGGCTTTGACTTGCAGTTTTCCTTCGATCCAGTAGGGCTGGTAGAGGTCTTCGACGCGCACGCCCATTTCGCTGAAGATGTGCACGATCTGGTTGGAAGGCGGTGGCGGCACGTGGATGCACGCGCCGTAGTAGGGCACCAGCAGAAATTCGGTGGTGCGGCCTTCCTCGCTGACTTCCAGCGGCACGATGTAGCCGGGCAGCTTGATCAACTGGCCATCCAGCGCCTCGACCACCGGGGCATTGGGCGCTTGCTGAGGCGCAGGAGGCGCCGCCTCGGCAGACAGGGCATTGCTCAGTTGCGACATGTCGTGCAGCGGGGTGAGCTGGGGCGCGATGACGGGGGCGCCTTCCGGGATCAGCGCGGGCCAGTCGAGTTCGCGGGGCTCTGCCGCCCACAGCGGCAATGCCAGCATACACAGCAGCATAAACAGCAGGCCTTGCAGTGCCTGTGCTGGCCTTATCGCCGGCAAGCCGGCTCCCACAGGGCTTGTAGGCGCCGGCTTGCCGGCGATGAGGCCAGCGAATCTGTCGATCATGTCCAGCCCTCAGAGGTGAATCGACAAGCCATCGGCCAGCGACTGCCGATAGGCGCGCCAGGCCGGCACACTGCCCATCAGCAGGGCTGCGCCGAGGATGATAGCCAGCAACGTCCACTCATGCGCGCTGGGCCAGGCCAGCGGCAGGTACAAGCCGTAATTGGCCTGCACATAGCCCTGGGCCAGGGCGATCCCCGCATACAGCAGCCCCAGCCCCGCCGCGATGCCCGCCACCGCCAGTGCCAGCGCTTCGAGCACCAGCAACCCGGCAATGTGCCACGGGCGAGCCCCCACCGAGCGCAGGATTGCCATCTCCCGCCGGCGTTCGTTGAGGCTGGTGAGAATGGCCGTGAGCATGCCGATCAAGCCGGTCAGCACCACGAACAGCGACACCACGAACAGCGCCTGTTCGGCCGTGCCCATCAGGCTCCACAGCTCTTGCAGCGCCACGCCGGGCAAGATCGCCAGCAATGGCTCGTTGCGGTATTCGTTGATCTCGCGCTGCAGGCTGAAGGTGGCGATCTTGCTGTTCAGGCCGAGCATGAAGGCGGTGATGGCGGCCGGTTGCAGGTCCATGGTACGCGCCTGCTCGGCGCTGATGCGCCCGGCACCGCGGGCCGGCACGCCGTTGTGCCAGTCGATGTGGATGGCTTCCATCCCGGCCAGGCTGATATGCAGGGTGCGGTCGACCGGCGTGCCGGTGCGCTTGAGCACACCCACCACGGTGAACGGCTTGTCGTCGTGCTTGACCAGGCTGATCGCCGCCACGCCGTGGGCCAGCACCAGCTTGTCGCCCAGCTTGTAGTGCAGCGCATCGGCCACCTCGGCGCCCAGCACCACCTCGAACGGGTCGCTGGCGAACGCACGGCCCTGGCTCAGTTCCAGGTGCTGGCGGCGGCCGTACTGGTAATGGCTGAAGTAGTCGCCGGTGGTGCCCATCACCCGGTAGCCACGGTGCGAGTCGCCCAGCGAAATCGGGATGGCCCATTTCACCCGGGGGTCGTTGGCGTAATGCTCGTAACTGTCCCAGCGGATGTTGTTGGTGGCATTGCCGATACGAAACACCGAGTACAGCAGCAGGTTCACCGAGCCCGAACGGGCGCCGACGATCAGGTCGGTGCCGCTGATGGTGCTGGCGAAGCTGGCGCGGGCTTCGGTGCGCACGCGCTCCACGGCCAGCAGCAGGCATACCGACAGGGCGATGGCGAAAGCGGTGAGGAAGGCGGTGAAACGGCGGTTGGCCAGGCTGGCCAGGGCAAGGCGAAGCAGGTACATCAGGCCTCCCGGGGTTTGGCCGCGCGATTGAGCTCGGCCAGGGACAGATGACGGTCGAACAGCGGCGCGAGGCTCTGGTCATGGCTGACGAACAGCAGGCTGGCGCCGGCTGCCCGGCATTCGGCGAACAACAGGCGGATGAACGCTTCGCGGCTGTCGGCATCCAGCGCCGAGGTCGGCTCGTCGGCGATCACCAGTTCCGGCTGGCCGATCAGGGCCCGCGCCGCGGCCACGCGCTGCTGCTGGCCGATCGACAGGCTGTCGGCGCGCCGCGCAAGCAGCGTATCGTCCAGGCCCAGGTGGGCCAGCAGCACGCTGGCCGCCTGGTCGACACTGCCATGGCGCAGCCGCGCACGCTCGGCGCGGCTGTGCGAGAAGCGGCAGGGCAGCTCGACGTTTTCGCGCACCGAGAGGAACGGCAGCAGGTTGAACTGCTGGAAGATGTAGCCGGTGTGGTCGACCCGGAAGCGGTCGCGCGCGCCTTGGCCCATGGCGCCGAGGTCATGGCCGAGCAACTGGATGCGGCCTTGCCCCGGCACGTTGACCCCGCCGAGCAGGCCCAGCAGCGTGGTCTTGCCGCTGCCGCTCGGGCCTTTGAGGAACAGCGCCTCACCGGCTTCCAGGCGCAGCGCCGGGATATCCAGCAGCGGCGCCTGGCCAGGCCAGGCGAACACCAGGTCATGCAGTTCGATCAACGGCTGGCTCATTCAGAACGCGACCACGGCCTTGGCCGGCGAGGTTTCCAGGCCTTTCTGGCCGTTCGGGCCGATCAGTTGCACGTTGATCTTCTGCGTGGCCGGGAACGCCTTGTACAGCGGCGCGAGGTCGATTTGCGTGAGTTTGCCCGGGGCTGAGCAGTTCAGTTGGTAGTGGGCATTGATGTCGCTGTGCTGATGGCCAGGCTCGTGCTGGTCGCCGTCGTCGTCCTTGGCAGCATCGCCGAACAGTGGGCTTTGCAGTTCCTGGGCGTCTTCCACGCAGCCGGCGGCGGCGGCCAGGCCGAACAGTTTCAGCGGCTGTTCGAGCTGCTGGCGCACTGCGGCCACCTTGGCCTTGTCGGCATCGCTGCTGGCGGCATGTTCGAAGCCCACCAGGTTCATCGCCGGGCTGTCGAGCTCCAGCTCCAGGGTATTGCCGTCGAGCACGGCATTGAGCTTGGCCACGCCGTGCTCGTGGGCGCCGAGGGTGCCGTGGGCATGATCGTGGTCGTGGTCATCGTGGGCATGGGCCACGGCGAAGGGCAGCAGGGCGATGGGCAGGGCGAGCAGCAGGCGACGCATGGACGACTCCGGGGCAGCTGGAAAGATTTGGTAATGTTATAACAATTTTTCCGTGCATCGCCAGCCTGCCTGGCGCAGGTTTCATGTTGCTGTAGCATTAAGGCATTGACCGGGCTTGAAGGAATGCAGCGTGAGAATTCGTGGACAGATTGGCGACTGGCCGGTGGACCTGACCATCGAGCTGGAGCCGGCGGAGTGGGCGCAGTTGGGGCGCCAGTTCGCGGCACCGGTGGCTGACGAGGCTGTGACGGCGGCTGCGGCTGCGGCGCCGCGCCAGGATGACGGGCAATGGCTGGCTGCGCGCGAAGTGCTGCGCCAGGCGGGGCGCATGGATGGGCCTGAGTTGCTCGACCGGCTGGAAGGGCTGACGGGGAGTACGGCGGCGGGCAAGCGGCTGCTGGTGCGGTTGCGCCACAGCAGTGAGGTGAAGGTGGAAAGTGGCGCGGATGCGCCGGTGTATCACTGGGTGGGGTGAGGGCTTTAGCCTGTTGGGGCTGCTTTGCAGCCCTTTCGCGACGCAAGGCCGCTCCTACAAGGACCGCGGGGTTCTGTAGGAGCGGCCTTGCGTCGCGAAAGGGGCGCAAAGCGCCCCCATCAACCTCAGAACAAGGCAGCCGCCAGCTTGCGACGGTACACACCCACCAACGGATGATCGCCACCGAGCAGTTCGAACACCTGCAACATCGCCTTTTGCGGCAACCCGTTCTCATACCCACGGTTACGCTGGAACAGCTTCAGCAACCCTTCCAGCGCCGCTTCGTACTGCTGGCGCGCAAGCTGCTGAATGCTCAGCTGGTAAGCCGCCTCGTCATCCTGCGGGTTCTGCGCCAGGCGGCTCTTGAGATCAGCGACTTCCGGCAGGCTGGCGGCCTGGCGCAGGAAGGTCAGCTGGGCCTTGGCGCCCGCCAGGGCAGCCTTGTGTTCGTCGCTCTTGACCGCGTCCAGCACCACCTGGGCCTCGCCCAGCTCACCGCGCTCGGCCAGGCAGCGTGCGTAGTAAATCAGCGCTTCGGCATTGCTGTTGTCTTCGCCCAGCAGCTGCTGCAGCGTGGCTTCCGCCTCGGCGAAACGGCTTTCGGCGAACAGTGCCTTGGCCTGCTCCAGGGGCGATGCGGCCGGGGCGGCAGGCATCTGTACATGCGGCTCGAGCATGGCGCGGATCGCCGACTCCGGCTGCGCACCGGCGAAGCCGTCGACCGGCTGGCCATCCTTGAACAGCACCACGGTCGGCAGGCTGCGGATGCCGAACTGGGCCACCACCTGCTGCTCGACGTCGCAGTTGATCTTGGCCAGCAGCAGCTCGCCCTGGTAGCCCTCGGCAATCTTCGCCAGCAGCGGCATCAGCGCCTTGCACGGCGCGCACCACTCGGCCCAGAAGTCCACCAGGACCGGCTTGTGGAAGGAGTTCTCGATCACCAGCTGCTGGAAGTTGGCATCGGTGGCATCGAAGATATAGGGCGTTTGCTGGCTCATCGCGACTCTCGCAAATCAGTGGATGGCACCACTATAAAGGCTCGCGTCTGGCGTGGTACAGGCTGACCCGGCGGAATTCGTGCGGCTCGGCCAGGTCTGGCAAGGTCAGCGCTTCGAGCACGCCCAGCTGCTGGTACAGCGGGTGGCGAAAGTCACGTACCCGCGAGTCGGCCACCAGGGCCTGGCGGCCGCGGCTGAGGAAGGCGTCGAGCAGGGGCAGGTTGGCCCGGTCGTACAGCACGTCGGCCACCAGGATCAGGTCGAAGCGGTCCGCTTCGGCGAAGAAGTCATCGCTGTAGCCCAGCGTTACCCCGTTGAGCCGCGCATTGGCCTGGCAGGCCTGCAGGGCCAGTGGGTCGAGGTCGCAGGCCACCACTTCCAGGGCGCCGGCACGGGCGGCGGCGATGCCGGCAATGCCTGAGCCCGCGCCGAAATCCAGCACGCGTTTGCCGGCGACCCACTCGGGGTGCGCCGCCAGGTAGCGGGCCATGGCCAGGCCGCTGGCCCAGCAGAAGCTCCAGTACGGCGGCTCTTCGAGGATGCGCCGGGTTTCTTCGCTGCTGAAGGCGCGGTCCATGTTCTGGTCGTCGATCAGCCAGAGCTTGAGCGCGCATTCGGGCAGTTCGCTGACCACCAGCCGCGCTTCACCGATCAGGCCGCTGAGGGCCTGTTGCAGTGCCAGCGGCGCCACTTACGGCGCCTTTTCGAAACGTAGCGGCCCGGTGGCCTGGGTCTGCGCCTGGGCGATGCGCACGGGCGGCAGGTGCATGATCAGCTGGCCCGAGCTGCTGGCGCGCCCGCGCAATTCGACCCGGGCGCCGGCAGGGAAGGCCTCGGGGTTGAAGCGCAGCTGGTAGGGCAGGTCCTGGCCGGTGCCGGTCAGGGTGCTGCTGGCCAGCAGTTGCTGCGGGCGGTCGCGCTCGTCGATCACCAGCAGCGCCAGCTCCACATCGGCCCCGGCAGGAATGTTCAGCAAGGTGCCGCTCAGCTCGCGCTGGTAGGCCGGCAGCGGGCCCAGCGGCTGGGCCTTCTTGGCCACCTTGGCAGGCGCCTGTGCGGGCGCTTGTTCGATTTTCGGCTTGTCGCTGCCGCAGGCGGCGAGCAGGGCGGTGCAGCACAGCACGGCGATCACGCGCAAATGCATAGGGGAGTCCTTGATGGGCACAATTGCATGGATGTTAACCCCTTTGGCTTGTCTTGCCAGTGCAATGCGCTACCATGGCCCTCCCTTTTTTTGTTGCCTGCCACCATGCACTGTCCCTTTTGCGGTGCCAACGACACCAAGGTCATCGACTCGCGCCTGGTCGCCGAGGGCGAGCAAGTGCGCCGCCGTCGCGAATGCGTGGCGTGCGGCGAGCGCTTCACCACCTTCGAAACCGCCGAGCTGGTGCTGCCCCGGCTGATCAAGCAGGACGGCACGCGCCAGCCCTTCGATGAAGACAAACTGCGTGCCGGCATGCAGCGCGCGCTGGAAAAGCGCCCGGTCAGCGTCGAGCGCCTGGAAGCGGCGCTGGCGCACATCAAGAGCCGCCTGCGGGCGACCGGTGAGCGTGAGGTGAAGTCGCTGGTGGTCGGCGAGCTGGTGATGGCCGAGCTGCGCAAGCTCGATGAAGTCGCCTACATCCGTTTCGCTTCGGTGTACCGGCGCTTCCAGGACCTCGACGAATTCCGCGAAGAAATCGACCGCCTGGCCCGCGAGCCGGCTAAAGAGTGAGCATGCCCAGCCAGACCGCGATCCTCGACGCCCATTACATGGCCCGTGCCCTGGAGCTGGCGCGCAAGGGTGTGTACAGCACCCACCCCAACCCCCGCGTGGGCTGCGTGATCGTGCGCGATGGCGAAGTGGTCGGCGAGGGCTGGCACGTGCGCGCCGGCGAGCCGCATGCCGAGGTGCACGCGCTGCGCCAGGCCGGTGAGCGGGCCAAGGGCGCCTGTGCCTACGTGACCCTGGAACCCTGCAGCCACCATGGGCGCACCCCACCCTGCGCCGAGGCGCTGGTCCAAGCCGGCGTGGCGCGCGTGGTCGCCGCCATGCAGGACCCCAACCCGCAGGTCGCCGGGCGTGGCCTGCGGCGCCTGGCCGAGGCGGGCATCGAAGTGGCCAGCGGTGTGCTCGAAAGCGAGGCCCGGGCACTCAACCCCGGCTTTCTCAAGCGCATGGAACATGGCCTGCCGTTCGTGCGCGCCAAGCTGGCCATGAGCCTGGACGGCCGCACTGCCATGGCCAGTGGCGAAAGCCAGTGGATTACCGGCCCCGCTGCGCGCTCTGCGGTGCAGCGCTTGCGCGCCCGCGCCAGCGTGGTGCTGACCAGCGCCGCCAGCGTGCTGGCCGATAACGCGCGGATGACCGTGCGCGGCGCCGAACTGGGGCTGGATGAGCACACCACGGCGCTGGCCCTGAGCCGCCCACCGCTGCGCGTGCTGATCGATGGCCGCCTGCGCCTGCCGCTGGATGCCCCGTTCTTCCAGGCCGGCCCGGCGCTGGTGGTGACGGCCATGGGCGATGACCCGCGTTACGCCGCCGCCGGCCACGAACTGCTGAGCCTGCCCGGCAGCAACGGCCAGGTCGACCTGCCGGCGCTGATGCAGGCGCTGGCAGGGCGCGGTGTCAACGAAATCCTGCTGGAAGCCGGCGCCGGCCTGGTGGGAGCGTTTGCCCAGCACGGCCTGATCGACGAGTACCAATTGTTCGTCGCCGGCACCTTCCTCGGCTCCCAGGCCCGCCCGCTGCTGGAATGGCCCCTGGAGAAGATGAGCGAAGCACCCCGGCTGAAAATTACCGAAATGCGCGCAGTGGGCGATGACTGGCGGGTCACGGCCATCCCTCTGCCGGCACCCGGCGTATAATGCCGGGCTTGCCCCGCGCAACCCGTTCTGAGGAAGACCCCATGTTCACCGGCATCATCGAATCCATCGGCACCATCCGCAGCCTGACCCCCAAGGGCGGTGACGTGCGCGTGTACGTCGAAACCGGCAAGCTCGACCTGGGTGACGTCAAGCTCGGCGACAGCATTGCCGTCAACGGCGTGTGCCTGACGGCGGTCGAGCTGCCAGGCGATGGCTTCTGGGCCGACGTCAGCGTCGAAACCCTCAAGCGCACCGCCTTCATCGACCTCAAGAGCGGCAGCAAGGTCAACCTGGAAAAGGCCCTGACCCCGACCACCCGCCTGGGCGGCCACCTGGTCAGCGGCCACGTCGACGGCGTCGGCGAAATCATTTCGCGCAGCGATAACGCGCGCGCCATCCAGTTCCGCGTGCGTGCACCCAAGGAGCTGGCCAAGTACATCGCCCACAAGGGTTCGATCACCGTCGACGGCACCAGCCTGACGGTCAATGAGGTCAATGGCGCCGAGTTCGAGCTGACCATTGTCCCGCACACCCTGTCCGAAACCATCATGGCCGACTACCGTGCAGGGCGTCGGGTGAACCTTGAGGTCGACCTGCTGGCCCGTTACCTGGAGCGTCTGCTGCTGGGTGACAAGGCTGCCGAACCGAGCAAGGGCAGTGGCATTACCGAAAGCTTCCTGGCCGCCAACGGCTTCTTGAAATCCTGATTGAGAAGGGGGTGCCGCGTGGCGCTCAACAGCATCGAAGAACTGGTCGAAGACATCCGCCAGGGCAAAATGGTCATCCTCATGGATGACGAAGACCGCGAAAACGAAGGCGACATCATCATGGCAGCCGAGTGCTGCCTGCCTGAGCACATCAACTTCATGGCCAAGCACGCCCGCGGCCTGATCTGCATGCCGATGACCCGCGAGCGCTGCGAAACGCTGAAGCTGCCGCTGATGGCGCCGCGCAACGGCTCGGGCTTCGGCACCAAGTTCACCGTGTCGATCGAAGCCGCCGAAGGCGTCACCACCGGCATCTCCGCCGCTGACCGCGCCCGCACCGTGCAGGCTGCCGCCGCCAAGGACGCCAAGGCCGAAGACATCGTCAGCCCCGGCCACATCTTCCCGCTGATGGCCCAGCCTGGCGGTACCCTGGCCCGCGCCGGCCACACCGAAGCCGCCTGCGACCTGGCGCGCATGGCCGGTTTCGAGCCGAGCGGGGTGATCTGCGAGGTGATGAACGACGACGGCACCATGTCGCGCCGCGCCGAGCTGGAAGTGTTCGCCGCCGAGCACGGCCTGAAGATCGGCACCATCGCCGACCTGATCCACTACCGCATGATCCACGAGCGCACCGTTCAGCGGGTGTCCGAGCAGCCGATCGAAAGCGAGCTGGGCCAGTTCAACCTGGTGACCTACCGCGATGCGGTGGAAGGCGACGTGCACATGGCCCTGACCCTGGGCAACATCTGCGCCGAAGAGCCGACCCTGGTGCGCGTGCACAACATGGACCCGCTGCGCGACCTGCTGATGGTCAAGCAACCGGGCCGCTGGAGCCTGCGCGCGGCGATGAGCGCCGTAGCCGACGCCGGCAGCGGCGTGGTGCTGCTGCTGGGCCACCCGCTGGACGGCGACGTGCTGCTGGCACACATCCGCGAAAGCGCCGGCGACGCCCCGACCAAGGCACCGACCACCTACAGCACCGTGGGTGCCGGTTCGCAGATCCTGCGTGACCTCGGCGTGCGCAAGATGCGCCTGATGAGTTCGCCGATGAAGTTCAATGCGATATCCGGATTCGATCTGGAAGTTGTAGAATACGTGCCCTCCGAGTGACTTGAGGCGGCAGTGACGCCCAGATACTCGAGTCCAGACCCTGTCGAGGCCGCCTGCGCGCGGCCTCGCTCTTGAATATGAGAACATCGGAATGACCCTGAAGACCATCGAAGGTACCTTCATCGCCCCCAAAGGTCGCTATGCTTTGGTGGTTGGCCGCTTCAACAGCTTCGTCGTCGAAAGCCTGGTAAGCGGTGCCGTTGATGCCCTGGTACGCCACGGTGTCAGCGAAAGCGACATCACCATCATCCGTGCCCCGGGCGCGTTCGAAATCCCGCTGGTGGCACAGAAAGTCGCCCAGCAAGGCGAATACAACGCGATCATCGCCCTGGGCGCCGTGATCCGTGGCGGTACCCCGCACTTCGAATACGTGGCGGGCGAATGCACCAAGGGCCTGGCCCAGGTGTCCATGGAGTTCGGTGTACCGGTGGCCTTCGGTGTCCTGACCGTCGACTCCATCGAGCAAGCCATCGAGCGTTCCGGCACCAAGGCCGGCAACAAAGGTGCTGAAGCTGCCCTGTCCGCTCTGGAAATGGTCAGCCTGCTGGCGCAGTTGGAGGCCAAGTGATTAGCGACGAAAGCGATCGTTTCAACCCGCGCGATCCAAAACCTGCGGATGCCGGCAAGCCATCGAAGAGCGCCAAGCGCCGCGAAGCCCGCATGCTCGCGACCCAGGCGCTGTATCAGTGGCATATGGCCAGCGCCTCGCTGAACGAGATCGAAGCGCAGTTCCGGGTGGATAACGATTTCACCGATGTCGACGGTGCCTATTTCCGCGAAATCCTACATGGGGTTCCGGCGATCAAGGGCGAAATCGACAAGGCGCTGGCGCCTTGCATGACCATCGCACTGGAAGAGCTCGACCCGGTCGAACTGGCCGTGCTGCGCCTGTCCACCTGGGAGTTGATCAAGCGCGTCGACGTGCCGTACCGCGTGGTGATCAACGAAGGCGTGGAACTGGCCAAGGTCTTCGGTGCCACCGACGGCCACAAGTTCGTCAACGGCGTGCTGGACAAGCTCGCGCCGTCGCTGCGCGAAGCAGAAGTCAAGGCGAACAAGCGCTGATCCTGGCGCTGCCTGATCATGGGTGAGTTCGAGCTGATCAACCATTACTTCGCCGCCGCGCCCTGTGCGCAGGGCGGCGAGGGCGTGGCCCTGGGGATCGGCGACGACTGCGCCCTGCTTGACCTTCCCCCCGGCGAGCAGCTGGCGGTGTCGACCGACACCCTGGTTGCCGGCGTGCATTTCCCCGCGGTCTGCGACCCGCGCCTGCTTGGCCAGCGCTCGTTGGCGGTGGCGGTCAGCGACCTGGCGGCCATGGGCGCCGAGGCCATCGGCTTCACCCTTGCCCTGACCTTGCCCGAAGTTGGCCCCACCTGGCTCGAAGCCTACGCCGACGGCCTCAGCCGCATGGCCCAGCGTTGCCGCATCAGCCTGATCGGCGGCGACACCACCCGCGGCCCATTGAGCATCACCGTTACCGTGTTCGGCCGCGTGCCGGCTGGCCAGGCCCTGCGCCGCAGCGGCGCGCGGCCGGGCGACCTCTTGTGCGTGGGCGGCACGCTGGGCAAGGCGGCCGGTGCGCTGGCGCTGGTGCTCGGTGAGCGCGAGGCCCCGGCCGAACAGGCCGAGCCGCTGCTGGCCCACTACTGGTCACCGCTGCCCCAGCTCGAGCTGGGGCAGCGCTTGCGTGGCCTGGCCACCTCGGCCCTGGACATCTCCGACGGCCTGCTCGCCGACTGCGGGCACATCGCCAAGGCCTCTGCGGTCGCGCTCGAGGTGAACCTGGCCCAGGTGCCAGTGTCTCCTGCACTAGAGGCGTTCCTCGGCCGCGAAGGCGCCGTTAAGGCCGCGCTCACCGGTGGCGACGACTACGTGCTGGCATTCACCTTGCCCGCCGATGCCCTGGCGGCCCTGGCGGGTTGCGAGGTGCATGTGGTCGGGCGCGTGGTCGCGGGCCAAGGGGTGACCCTGCGTGACCCGCAGGGCCTGGATATCACCCCCGTGCAACGGGGCTATCAACACTTTAGGGAGACACCGTGACCGACCACCCCAAACAGGTGCCTGCGGAGTTCGTTCCGCCATCGGTCTGGCGCAATCCGTGGCACTTCATCGCCTTTGGCTTCGGCTCCGGCACCCTGCCCAAGGCCCCGGGCACCTGGGGTTCGCTGGTGGCCATTCCGTTCATCCCGCTGTGGCAGATGCTGCCGGACTGGGGCTACTGGCTGCTGCTGGGCGTCACCATGCTGTTCGGCTTATGGCTGTGCGGCAAAGTCGCCAATGACTTGCGCGTGCACGACCATGAAGGCATTGTCTGGGACGAGATGGTCGGCATGTGGATCACCCTCTGGCTGGTGCCGGAAGGGTGGCAGTGGATCCTGGCAGGGTTCCTGATGTTCCGCTTCTTCGACATCCTCAAGCCATGGCCGATTCGCTGGATCGATCGCCATGTGCATGGCGGGGTCGGCATCATGCTCGACGATATCCTGGCCGGCGTGTTCGCCTGGCTGGGCATGCAGCTTCTGGTGTGGGCGGTAGGCTGAAACAGGGAGTGCTTCGATGGCCATAAGGACTGTGCTGCTGGCAATGCTGCTGACCCTGGCACCCTGGGTGGCCGCAGCCGATGATGTGCCCAAGCAGATCCATCTGGTCAGTGAAGAATGGGCCGACTACACCAATGCCGATGGTACCGGCGTGGCCTGGGATGTACTGCGCAAGGTGTTCGAGCCGGCTGGGGTCAAGGTGGTGGCCCAGGGCGTGCCCTACAGCCGCGCGGTCGGGCTGGTGAAGCGCGGCGAAGCGGATGCCTGGGTCGGCTCGTACAAGGAGGAGAGCGACGACAACTTCTACCCCCGCTGGCACTTCGACATGGACCACATCTATGCCCTGGGGCTTGCCAGCAAGCCGGTGCCGACCCATGAAACGGTCGGCAACTACCGCCTGGCCTGGGTACGCGGCTATGACTACGCCAGCTACCTGCCCAACGTGCACAACTTCCGTGAAATCCAGCGCCGCGAAGGCATCCTGCCGATGCTCGAACACGACCGCGTGGACTTCTACATCGATGCGCAGACCGAGGTCGACTACGTGCTGGGGCAGAGTTCGCAGCCCGAGCGTTTTCGCCGCACCCATGTCGCCGAACTGCCGTTGTACCTGGCCTTTGCCCGCAACGATCAGGCCAGGGCCCTGCGCGACCTGTTCGACCGGCGCATGGCCGAGCTGGTGCGCAGCGGCGAGCTGAAGCCGATCTTCGAGCACTGGAAGCAGCCGTATCCGTTTACGCCCGACAGCAAGCCGCAGTAATCGAGAGCGCTAGCGCCGGCAAGCCGGCTCCCACAGGTGGTGGGGGAGCGCTGCCAGGCAACCTAAGCATCGAACTTTTCGATCTTAAGCCACGGTATTCAACGAGCGCACAGGCGCCAACCTGCTGATACAATCGCTTCACGAGAAATTTCCTACTTATCCAGGAGCACAACGTGCCCGTCGTCTTTGTTGCCGCCTCTAAACTCCCGACCCCTTTTGCGACTTTCACCATGCATGGCTTTCTCGACGAAGCCACTGGCCGTGAGCACGTGGTGCTCAGCCTGGGTGATTTCGCCGACGGCGAGCCGGTGCTGGGGCGCCTGCACTCCGAGTGCCTGACTGGCGATGCCCTGTTCAGCCAGCGGTGCGACTGCGGTTCGCAGCTGGAAGCCGCGTTGCAGGCGATTGCCCGCGAAGGCCGTGGCGTGCTGCTGTACCTGCGCCAGGAAGGCCGTGGCATCGGCCTGTTGAACAAGATTCGCGCCTACGAACTGCAAGACGGTGGCGCTGACACCGTCGAGGCCAACGAGCGCCTGGGCTTCGCCGCCGACCAGCGTGACTACGCCATGTGCCTGCCGATGCTCGAGCACCTGGGCGTCAAAGCGCTGCGCCTGATGACCAACAACCCACGCAAGGTCAAGGCGCTGGCCGACATGAACATCAAGGTTGCCGAGCGTGTGCCGCTGCACACCGGCCACAACCCGCACAACCGTTACTACCTGGCCACCAAGGCCGGCAAGCTGGGCCACATGCTGGGCAACGAGCACCAGGGCGAGGTGCCCCAGGCGTGACCCGCAACCAGGTGAAGCGGCGCCTGGCGCTGGCCTGGTGGCAATACCTGGCGGTCGGCCTGGTGCCGCTGCCGGTGATGGCCTGGGCCTTTGGCGGTGGCGAGGCGCTGATCCCGGTGCTGGCCATGCCGCTGTTCATCGCCGGCGCGGCGACCATGTTCCTCAGCCTGCCGCGCTTCGGCGCCTACAAGCGGGCCCTGATCGCCACCTCCAAGGTACTCGGCAGCGCCGAGGAGCCGGCCGCCTGGATCGAGCTGGCGCGCGTGCGGCGCATGGCCATGCTGTACGCCTGCTTCCCGGCCTGGGTCGGCGCCTTGTCGGTGCTGGTGGGGCTCGAAGCCGTGCCACAGATCCTGCTGGCGCTGTCTACCGTGGTGCTGCTCTACCTCTATCGCATCCCGCCTCAGTTAAGTTGATGCGCATCTTGCTCGGCTTGCTGGCATGGCTGGCCTGCAGCGCCCAGGCCGGTGAGCCATTGCGGGTCGTCAGCCTTGCCCCCTCGATGAGTGAAATCATGCTCGAACTGCAGGCCGACGACCTGCTGGTGGGCGTGCTCGACGGCGGCGAACGGCCCGCCGCGCTGGCCAGCCTGCCTTCGGTGGGGCGCCAGGGGCAGCTGGACATGGAGCGCCTGCTCAGCCTCAAGCCGGACTTGCTGCTGCTGTGGCCCGGCAGCGTCGCCGCCGCCCAGCGCGACCAGCTCAAGCGCCTGGGCATCGCCACCTACAGCGCCGAACCCCATGACCTGGACCAGTTGCTCGCGCAGATCGAGGCCATCGCCGTGCGGGTCGGGCGCGCGGAGCAGGGGCGGCGCCACGTGGCGGCCCTGGGCGAGCGCCTGCGCCAGTTGCGCCAGCAGTATCGGCGCGCCGAGCCGCTGCGGGTGTTCTATCAGGTCTGGGACCGGCCGCTGTACACCCTGGGTGGCGGGCAGGTGGTCAGCGATGCCCTGGCGGTGTGTGGTGCGCGCAACATCTTTGCCGACCTCAGCCAGCCTGCGCCGCAGGTCAACGTGGAATCGGTGCTGTTGCGTGACCCGCAGGTGATCCTGGCGGCTGACGCGGCGCAGTTGGCCAGCTGGAAAGCCTGGCCACGCCTGAGCGCGGTGGCCGGTGAGGGTTTGTTGGTGGTGCCGGACAAAGGGCTGGAGCGGCCCAGCGGGCAGATGATCGAAGCCACCGCCCGCCTGTGCGCGCTGCTGGCGGCTAGAGCGCCGGCGTCCAGGTGACGCTGAACAGGGCCGTGCGGCCTTCTTCGCGGTAGTCGTAGTTGTTGGCATCGAAGCTGTACTGTGCCCGGCTGTAGGCCTTGTCCAGCAGGTTATCCAGCTTCACTTCCAGCTTCAGCTCATCGGTTGGGGCCCAGCCGCCGCGCAGGCCGAACAGGCCATAACCGCCCAGGCGGTTGCGATTGGCCTCGTCGTCGTAGCTGGCGCTGACCGCCTGCCAACTGCCGCCAACCGTGAAGCGCTCGAACTGGCGATCCAGGTCCAGGCTCAAGGTGCGCCGGGCGCGGCGGGCGAGGGTATGGCCGCTGTCGCGGTCGCGTGGGTCGATCAGCGCCAGGCCAAGCTGGCTGCGCCATTGGCCCCACTGTTGTTCCAGCGCCATTTCCAAGCCGTTGATGCGTGCCGAGGCGACGTTGCGCGGGATCGAGCCTTCGCCAAAGATGATCGCGTCCTGCAGGTCGGTGCGGTACAGCGACGTCTCCAGGCGGCTGTCGGGCGTGAGCTGGCTGCGCCACTGCAGTTCGTAGCTTTTCGACCGCTCAGGCTTGAGGTCCGGGTTGCTGTACTGCGGGTAGTACAGGTCGTTGAAGGTAGGCGCGCGGAAGCCTTCGCTGTAGGACAGCAGCACATCGTTCTGTGCGTTGAGCGGCACGGTGAGGCTGCCACTCCAGGTGGTCTGGCCACCGAACTGCTGGTTCTGGTCGCGGCGCACGCCCACTTCGGTGGAAAACTGCTCGCCACTGAAACGGTGCTGGATGAACGCGGCACGGTTCCAGCGGCTGTCCTCGGTGAACTCGGTGCTGCCGTGCACGCGGTCTTGGTACCAGTCGCCGCCGATCAGCAGGTTGTGCTGGTCGCTCAGGGCCAGGTCGTTCTGCCAGGTGGCCTGGTCGCGGTAGGTGTTGAAGACGAAACGTTCGTCGCTCAGCTTGTCGCGTTTGTCATCGCGGTTTTCGCTGTGGGCCAGCTCCAGGCGCGAGTGCCAGAGGTCGTTGAGCTGGGCGTCGAAGTAGGTGCCGACACTGCTGACGACAAAATCGGTGTAGGGCTTTTGCCCGACGCTTTCGAAGGTGTCCATGTCGAAGCGGCCGAAGGGGTTGTCGTATTCGCTGCGGCCACGGCTGTCGAGCAAGTTCAGCCCTGCCTCGAAGCGCTCGCCGAAGGTGTGGCTCAGGCTCAGGTTGAATGACTTGTTGCGATAGGCGTCATGGTCGCCGTCACTGGCGAACGATGGCCCGGTCGAGTCGATGCCGGCCGTTTCATCGAGGCTCGCGCCCAGGTTGAAGCGCGTTGCGCCGTCACCGCCGGAAAGCCCCAGGCTGCGCTGGAACGTCTGGTTGCTGCCGGCCGCCAGGCGCAGGCGCGGCTGCAGGCCCTGGCCAGTGCCGCGGCGGGTGAAGATCTGGATGACCCCGCCGATGGCATCGCTGCCGTAGATGGCCGAACGCGAGCCGCGCAGCACTTCGACGCGCTCGATCTGGTCGACATCGAGAAACTGCAGGCCGCTGTCGCCGGAGGTGGCGTTGGCAATGCGCACGCCATCGACCAGCACCAGGCTCTGGGCGGCCTTGGTGCCGCGGATGAAGATACCCGGCAGGCTGCCGCGGCCACCGGTGGGGGCGACCTGGACGCCGGGCACGCGGGTCAGCAGGTCGGTGACGCTGCTTGGTTGCAGGCGGTCGATGTCGCTGCGGGTGAACACGGTGTTGGCGGCGCTGGTGGCAGTGCGTGACTCGACCTGGCGGTTGGCGCTGATCAGCACGTCGGGGAGTTTCAGCGCGTCGTCGCGTTCGCTGGCCAGCAGCGGGATGGGCAGGCAGAGCAGGGTGGTAAAGGTCGAGATTTTCATCGAGGCGTCCAAAGCAATCGCCGGCAAGCCGGCTCCCACAGGTACCCCATGGCCCTCGCGGCCGGTGAAGTTCATGTGGGAGCCGGCTTGCCGGCGATGGGCCGCACAGCGGCCCCAAGTGTTTTACAGGCCCAGCTTGGCCATCCGAGCCTTCACCGAAGCCTCGATCCCGGCAGCATCCAGCCCACATTCGGCCAGCATCTGCGCCGGCTTGGCGTGCTCGACGTAGACGTCCGGCAGCCCCAGGTGCAGCAGCGGCTTGACCACGGCCTGGCTGGCCAGGAACTCGCCCACGGCAGCACCGGCGCCGCCCATGATGGCGTTTTCCTCGATGGTCACCAGCAGCTCGTGGCTAGCTGCCAGTTCCAGCACCAGGGCCTCGTCCAGCGGCTTGACGAAACGCATGTCGACCACCGTGGCGTTGATCTGCTCGGCCACCTGCAGGGCCTCGGCCAGCTGCACGCCGAACACCAGCAGGGCTACTTTCTCGCCCTGGCGGCGAACCACGCCCTTGCCGATTTCCAGCGGTTCCAGGTCGGCGCTGATCGGCGCATTGGGGCCGGTGCCGCGCGGGTAGCGCACGGCCGCCGGGCCGTTGTACAGGTGGCCGGTACTGAGCATCTTGCGCAGCTCGTTCTCGTCGCTCGGGGTCATCACCAGCATGCCGGGGATGCAACGCAGGTACGACAGGTCGTAGCTGCCGGCGTGGGTCGGGCCGTCTTCGCCGACCAGGCCTGCGCGGTCGATGGCGAACAGCACGTCGAGGTTCTGCACCGCCACGTCGTGGATCAGCTGGTCATAGGCGCGCTGCAGGAAGGTGGAGTAGATCGCCACCACCGGCTTGCTGCCTTCGCAGGCCATGCCCGCGGCGAGGGTAACGGCGTGCTGCTCGGCAATCGCCACGTCGAAGTAGCGCTCTGGGTAGCGTTCGCTGAACGCGACCAGGTCGGAGCCTTCCTTCATCGCAGGCGTGATGCCCACCAGGCGCTTGTCGGCGGCGGCCATGTCGCACAGCCACTGGCCGAACACCGCGGAGTACTTCGGCCCGCTGGGCTTCTTCGGCGCAGCGGGCTTGTCGGCAGGCTCGAGCTTGGTGATGGCGTGGTAGCCGATCGGGTCGATTTCGGCCGGGGCGAAGCCCTTGCCCTTCTTGGTCACCACGTGCAGGAACTGCGGGCCCTTGAGGTCACGCATGTTGCGCAGGGTGGCGATCATGGTCGGCAGGTCGTGGCCGTCGATCGGGCCGATGTAGTTCCAGCCCAGCTCTTCGAACAGGGTGCCGGGGGCCAGCATGCCCTTGGCGTATTCCTCGGTGCGGCGGGCGATTTCCCAGGCGCCAGGCAGGCGCGACAGCACTTTCTTGCTGCCTTCGCGCATGCTCGAGTAGGTGCGGCTGGAGAGGATCTTGGCCAGGTAGTTGGACAGGCCGCCGACATTGCGCGAAATCGACATGTCGTTGTCGTTGAGGATCACCAGCATGTTGGCGTCGACTTCCTGGGCGTGGTTCAACGCCTCGAACGCCATGCCGGCGGTGAGCGCGCCGTCGCCGATCACCGCGATCGACTTGCGCGCGCTGTTCTGCAGGCGGGCGGCGATGGCCATGCCCAGTGCGGCGCTGATCGAGGTGCTGGAGTGGCCAACGCCAAAGGTGTCGTACTCGCTCTCGCTGCGGCGCGGGAAGGCGGCGATGCCGTCCTTCTGGCGCAGGGTCAGCATGCGCTGGCGCCGGCCGGTGAGGATCTTGTGCGGGTAGGCCTGGTGGCCGACGTCCCACACCAGCCGGTCGTCCGGGGTGTCGAAGACGTAGTGCAGGGCGATCGTCAGCTCGATGACGCCCAGGCCGGCGCCGAAATGCCCACCGGTCTGACCAACGGTATAGAGCAACTCCTGGCGCAATTCGTCGGCCAGGGTCTCCAGGTCGGCTTCGGCCAGCCGGCGCAGGCCGGCAGGCGTGTCAGCGCGGTCGAGCAACGGCGTGACCGGGCGTTCGCGGGGGATCTCTTGAAACGTCGTGGGCATCAGGCGAGTCGTTATGGATGTTTAAGACGCGGCAGTTTACCCCATTGTGGGAAATACTGCCCATTCAGACAGGGCGCGGATTGGGCCGCAAAGCGGCCCCGATCAGTGGCGGCGCTCGACGATGTAGCGTGCCAGGGCCCGCAGCGGCTCGGCATTTTCGCCAAACCCCTGGAGTGCGACCAGCGCCTGGTCGCGCAGTTCGATCGCGTAGGCCTTGGCCGCCTCCAGCCCGAGCAGGGCCGGGTAGGTCGGCTTGTCGCGGGCGACGTCGGCCCCCTGGCGCTTGCCGAGGGTGGCGGTATCGCTTTCCACGTCGAGGATGTCGTCCTGCACCTGGAACGCCAGGCCGATCGCCTGGGCGTAGGCCTGCAGGGCATCGAGCTGCGCCTGCTCGGCGCGGCCGCTGGCCAGGGCGCCGAGGCGCACGCTGGCTTCGATCAGCGCACCGGTCTTGTGCCGGTGCATGTATTCCAGGGCCTGCTGGTCCAGCTTCAGGCCCACCGAGCCAAGGTCGATGGCCTGGCCGCCGACCATGCCGGCCGGGCCTGCGGCCTTGGCCAGGGCCTGCACCATGGCCAGGCGGATGGCGTCGGATTGCGGGCTCAGGCGCGGGTCGAGCAGGGCGCCGAAGGCCAGGCTCTGCAGGCCGTCACCGGCGAGGATCGCGCAGGCTTCGTCGAAGGCCTTGTGGGTGGTCGGCTGGCCGCGGCGCAGGTCGTCGTCGTCCATCGCCGGCAGGTCGTCATGCACCAGTGAATAGGCATGAATCAGCTCCACCGCGCAGGCGGCGCCGTTGGCCTGCTCGGCCGGCACGCCGAGCGCTTCGCAGGCGGCGTAGGCGAGCAGCGGGCGCACGCGCTTGCCGCCGTTCATCACGCTGTAGCGCATCGCCGCATACAGGCGCTCGAGCTCTTTGGAAGGGGCGACGAACAGCGGTTCGAGGGCCGCGTCGACACGCGCCTGGCTGCTGGCCTGGTAAGCGCTGATCATTCTTCTGGCTCCGCATCGAAGGGTTGCGCGGCGAGCTCGCCGTCGCGCTCCAGGAGAATCTGCACTTTCTGCTCGGCCTGGGCCAGGGCGCCCTGGCAATCGCGGGTCAGGGCGATGCCTTGCTCGAAGGCGGCCAGCGAGTCTTCCAGCGACAACTCGCCGTTCTCCAGGCGCTCGACCAGGGCTTGCAGGTCGGCGAGGGATTGCTCGAAATCGATGGAGGCTTTTTTGCGGGCCATGGCGACGGGTCTCGGTGGCTGGTCAGAACGGCGCGACACTAGCAGAGCGGGGCGGGGGGAGCAAACTTGGGGGTGGATTTTCCGGCCTCATCGCCGGCAAGCCGGCTCCCACAGGTACTGCAGCACTGCAGGAGCCGGCAATGGATCAGGCGGGCAGCGCTTCGCGTGCCACCATCGCCTGGCGATAGCGCGCCAGCTCTTCAATGGTCAGCACCGGCAAGTTGTATTGCCGCGCATACACCGCCACCTGCTCGCCACGGGCCATGCTGCCGTCAGGGTTCATCAGCTCGCACAAGACCGCCGCCGGCCGCAGCCCGGCCAGGCGCGCCAGGTCCACCGAGCCTTCGGTATGGCCGCGACGGGCCAGCACCCCACCGTTGCGCGCGCGCAGCGGGAACACATGGCCTGGGCTGACGATATGGCGCTGATCGGCGGTCGAGCGCAGCGCCGCTTCGATGGTGGTGATGCGGTCCTGGGCCGAAACGCCGGTGCTCACGCCTTCGGCGGCTTCGATGGTGACGGTGAAGCCGGTGCCGTGGCGGGCCTGGTTGTTCTGCACCATCGGCGCCAGCTGCAGGGCGTCGACGGTGGCTTCGTCCAGGCACAGGCAGACGATGCCGCTGCAGTCGCGGATCATCATGGCCATGGTCTGCAGCGAGAGGTTTTCGGCGGCGGCAACGATGTCCGCTTCGTCCTCGCGGTCGTCATCGTCGAGCAGCAGCACAGGGCGCCCGGCCTGGAAGGCGGCGATGGCGGCGGACACATTGGGGAATTGCGGGTGTTGGGTGGACATGAAACGCTCCTCGTGATTGATCGATGAACGTCTCGGGGCGAACAAAATGCGCGCGCAGGGGCGCCCGAAATGGCCCCTGCCTGACGCCTTCTTTCATCCGGACTATGACCGTCGGCTCTGGAGTCGCACCAGATCTGCTGACCCCCGGCATGGCCGGGGCGCTCGCGGGCTCATCTTTCGATTTACCGCCGGTGGGGACTTTCACCCCGCCCTGAAGACCGGGCAAGCATACAGCACTGTGCCACCCTGCTGGCAACCCGCCCGGCTACGACCTTCGGCGATAGGGCCGGCGCCGTTCTACTGCGACAGGCCCTCGATCACCTTCTTCAGCGAAGCCGGCAACATCGGCCCATGCCCCAGCCCCTCGAAGCGTTCGAAGCGCACCTGCAGCCCTGGCACCTTGGCCAGGTCCGCCGCCAGCTCCCGCGCTGGCCGCGCCACATCACCTTGCACCTGCGCACGTGGGTTGGCCGGCTCCTCCCCGCCGCGCATCAGCAGCAGCCTTGGCCGGCTGTCACCCAGGCGCTGCTGCAAGCCCGGCGCTTCACGCACGATGGCCCCGTCGTGCCACCACAACGAAGGGCTGGCTGCCGCGTAGTCGCTGAACGCGCCCGGCCGGGTGAACAGCGCATGCAACACTGCCAAGCCGCCATAGGAATGCCCCCACAGCGTCTGGCGTTGCAGGTCGATCGGCGCCAGCTCGGCCACCATCGGCCGCATGCGCAGGGTCAGCAGGTCGAGGAATGCATCGACGCCGCCACTGGGCTGGCCGGTCAGCGGGTCGCGCTGTTCGGCTTGCCCAGGCAGCGCCGGGGTGTAGTCGAAGGTGCGGCCGGCGCGTTCGATGCGTTGCTCGGTCTGGTAACCCACGGCCACCAGCAGTGGCGCCTGGCCTGCGGCGAGCCGGCGCAGCTGTTCACGGTCCAGGGCGCCCAGCGCGGCATTGCCGTCGAGCATCCACAGCACCGGATAGCCGGCAGCCGGCGCCGGGCGATCGGGTTTGCCGACCCACAGCCGGTAATGGCGCTGGCCGTCGGCCGAGTCCAGGTCGAGCTGGCTGAAGCGGTAGGCCAGGTCCTGGCGCTGCAGCAGCGAAGTGTCCATCTTCTGCTCGCGCGCCGGCTGCGCCAGGGCGGCCGGGGCGTTGAGGGCCAGTGCCAGGGCCAGGTACAACGGCATCTTGCTCATCGGGCAATACTCGTCTTGGGGTCAGAACGACGCGGTCAGGCTGGTGTACAGGGTGCGCCCCGGTTCGTTGTAGGTGGCCGCGCCAGCCCCTTCGATGCCGTTCACGCCCTGGGCGTTGCCGGCCCGGTACAGGCGCTTGTCGAACAGGTTGTCGATGCCGGCGGTCAGGCTCAGGTGCTTGCTCAGCGCATAGGTGCCGCTGGCGCCCACCAGGGCGTAGGGCGCCAGCTGGTCGTTGGCGGAGCCGGTGACGCGTTCGCCGTGGTAGTCGTACTTCTTCGGCTTCTGCTTGCCGTACCAGGCCACGCTCAGCTGCAGCGACAGGTCATCGCTGGCTTGCCAGTCGAGCATCGAGTTGAGGGTGTAGGCCGGGGTCACCGACAGGGTCTCGCCGGTTTCCTTGTTCTTCGACTGCAGCATGTAGGTGAGGTTGTTGTTCCACTTCAGCTGTTCGCTCAGCGGGATGGTCAGGGTGCCTTCCAGCCCTTCGACCACGGCCTTGGGGATGTTTTCCCACTGGTAAACCGCCGCGTTGGCGTAGCTGCCGCTGCCGCCGATGGCGCTGCCGATCGGGCTCAGGCCGGAGTCGATCTTGTTCTTGTAGTCGTTGCGAAAGTAGGTCAGGCCCGCGACCCAGCCATCACGCTGGTACTCGATCCCCAGCTCCTTGTTGATGCTGGTTTCGGCCTTGAGGCTGTCGTTGCCTTGCAGGTAGCAGCTGGTGCTCTGCCCGTAGCAGCCCTGGCCGCGGCTGTAGAGCAGGTAGTCGGGGTTGAGCTGGTACAGGTTCGGCGCCTTGTAGGCACGGGCGATGCCGGCCTTCAGGGTGAGGGTGTCGGTCAGCGCGTGGGACAGGTTCAGCGACGGGCTCCAGTTGTCGCCGACGATGCTGTGGTGATCGAAGCGCAGGGCCGGGGTGAGCATGGTGCCCGGCAGCACTTCGATGTTGTCTTCGGCGAACAGCGAGAAGATCTGCGCTTGCGAGCTGGTGTCACGGCCGCTGCTGGGCAGGCCGCCGATGGCGCCGCCTTCGCTGGTGCTCTGGGTGTTGGCGCTGGGGTCGTCGAGCTTTTGCTGGGTCCATTCGCTACCCAGGGTCAGGGTCTGGTCGCGCCAGGCGTGCAGCGGCAGGTTCAGCTCGCCGTGGGCGGTCAGGTCGCGCAAGGTCGAGGTGTAGAAGTCGGTGTTGCTGAAAATACCCTCGGTGCCGCCGGCCAGGCCTTCGTTGATGCGCTGGTTGCGGGTCTTTTCGTATTGCAGGTAGGCCATGCTGCTGCCGAAGTCCCAGTCGCCGCGGTGGGTGAGGGCGAAGTTCTCGCGGTAGAGGATGTTGGTTTCCTTGCCCAGCATGTTCTTCACGTTGGCGTTGGAGTTGGTGTTCTGGGTATCGCCGGTGTAGATGTTGCCCTGGCGGCTGAAGCCGGCTTCCAATTCCAGGGTCTGCTCAGGGGTCAGGTGCCAGCTCAGCAGGCCATTGACGTCCTTGTTGCGCACGCCTTCGCGGCCTGCGGGCAGGGTGCCGGCCTGGTTGCCGGTGCGCGCGGACTCATGGCCGGCGTTGATGTCCCAGTCGTCCGCGTCGGTCTTGGCGACGTTGCCGTAGACGCGGTAGCTGAGCGTGTCGGTGAGCGGGCCGTTGAGGCCGAAGCTCACGCGCTTGGTGGCGCCTTCGTCGCCGTGCTGGGGGAAGTTCTGGTACACGGTCATGTTGCCGTGGGTTTCGCCGGAGGCCTGCTTGGTGATGATGTTGACCACCCCGCCCATGGCGCCGGAGCCGTAGCGCGCCGCCGCCGGGCCACGGATCACTTCGATGCGCTCGACCTGGTCGGCCGGCACCCAGTTGGTGTCACCGCGCGAGTCGCGCTCGCCACGCCAGCCATAGCGCACCGAGCTGCGGCTGCTGACCGGCTTGCCATCGACCAGGATCAAGGTGTTCTCCGGGCCCATGCCGCGGATGTCGATCTGCCGGTTGTTGCCGCGCTGGCCGCTGGTGGAGTTGCCGGTCAGGTTGACCCCGGGCATGGTGCGGATGATCTGCGACAGGTCGTTGGCCGGCGGGCGCTTCTTGATGTCCTCGGCGGTGATGATCGACACCCCCGGCGCCTGCTTGGTCTCTTCCAGCGCGGTGGCCACCACGTTCTGGCTTTCCAGCTCGATCGGCGCCGGCTGGTCGTTGGCGGCGTGCACGGCGCTGCTCAGCAGGCAACTGGAGAGCAGCAGGAAGGGGGCGAAAGGCAGCGGGCGGGGCGACATCATCGATCTCCGGGGCAACGGGCGGAAGGCAAGAGATCGTGGATGATAATTACTCTTAATTGAGAGTAAAGCGCATTAACTTTCTAAACATTTGCAGCGCTCGGCAGCAGCAGGTGCAGGCACAGGCCAGGGTGGCCATTGCTGGCCCACAGCTTGCCGCCTTGCAGCTCGACGGCGCGGCGGGCGATGGCCAGGCCCAGGCCGAAACCGGCGCCGCTGCCGGCCAGGCGCTGGTAGGGCTGGAAGATGCGCTGCAGCTCATCGTGGGGCACGCCGGGGCCCTGGTCGCTCAGGCGCAGGTGCCAGCAATCGCCCTCGCGCCAGCCATCCAGGCTGACCCGGCCGCCCTCCGGCGAATGGCGGATGGCGTTGCGCAGCAGGTTCTCCAGGGCCTGGGCCAGGCTGTCGAGGTGAGCCTGCACCACGCAGTCGGTGCCCAGCGAGCAGGGCAGGCGGGCGAGGCTCCAGCCACTTTCGAAGCTACTGTCCTGGCACAGCGCTTCCCACACCGACAGCACCAGCACCGGCTCGGTTGGCAGCTGCGGCTGTTCGGTGTCCAGCCAGGCCAGGTCGAGGGTGTCTTCGAGCAGCTTCTGCATATCGCCTACCTCGCGGTCCAGGCGCTCGCGCAGCTGCGCCGGCGGCAGGCCGCTGTCGTGGGCGATGCGCAGGCGCGCCAGCGGCGTGCGCAGCTCGTGGGACAGCGTGCGCAGCAGCAGGCGTTGCTGCTCCAGGCTCTGGCGCAGGCGGCCGGCCATGTGCTCGAAGGCCTGGGCCAGTTCGCCGAGTTCGTCGCGGCGCTTTTGCAGGGCCAGGCCAGGGCTTTGCAGGTCGTCGGCGCGCAAGGCGTCGGCGCGGTCGCGCAGGCGGTTGAGCGGCGCCACCAGGTGGCGATACAGCGCCAGGCCCATCAGCAGCGCAAGCAGTGCGGGGGCCACGCCGTGGGTGATGACGTGGGTCCAGGGGGTGAGGCCGGTGGGCAGCAGGCGCTCGGGTAGCTGGATGACCAGGCGGCCGTCCTGCGGGCGTTCGGGGAAGGCGATGCTGACGTAAGGGAGTTCGTCCTGCAGGCGCCGGCTCATGGGCCAGTCGAGCTTGCGCATGAAGGTCAGGTGGCCGGCGTCCTCGGCGCTCAGCGGCGTGCTGCCAAGGCTTTCCAGGCGCGGGCCGACCAGCGCCACCCAGGTGTCTTCAGCCTGTTCGAGCTGGCGGCGATAGGCTTCGGCGCCGGCTGCACCGCCGTGGCGCCAGGCGCTTTCGGCCTGCTGTGCATAACGTGCCAGGTAGTCCTGGTCGGCAGGGGCGAGGAAGTAGGTGCTGCGCTCCACCGACAGGCCCCAGGTCCAGATCAGCCAGGTCAGCAGCAGGCAGAAAGCCACCTGCAGCAACGCCAGCTTCCACAGTAGCGGGTGACGACGCATCAGCGGTTTTCCGTGTTCACCAGGATGTAGCCCTGGCCGCGCACCGCCTGGATCTGCAGGTGCTGGGCGCCGATGTCGGCGAGTTTGCGGCGCAGGTTGCAGACGTGCACATCGAGGCCGCGGTCCAGGCGGGTGTAGGCCCGGTGCAGCACGGTCTGGTAGAGGAATGCCTTGCTCAGCGCTTCGCCGGGGTGGGCGTGCAGCGTGGCCAGCAGGCGAAACTCCGAGCCGGTCAGGCCGGCGTCCTGGCCGTGGTGGCTGACGTCCTGGCGGCTGGCATCGAGGGTCACCGAGCTGTCGCTGCGCGGCTGGGCCGGCTGGCGGTCGAGGGCAACCCGGCGCAGCAGGGCGTCCATGCGGGCATCGAGCTCGGCGAGGCTGAAGGGTTTGGGCAGGTAGTCGTCGGCACCGCGGGTGAAACCGCTGATGCGGTCCTGCTCGGCGCCCAGGGCCGACATCAGCATCACCGGCACGGCCTGCTGGCGGCGCAGTTGGTCGAGCAGGCTGAGGCCGTCGATGCCCGGCAGCATGATGTCCAGCAGCACCAGGTCGAAGCGCTGCTGTTGCATGGCGTTCAGCGCCTGGGTGCCGGTGGCGCAGGCGTGAACCCGCAAGCCACGGTGGATGAAATGGCGTTCCAGGTCCTGGCGCAGGTGGGTGTCGTCTTCGGCGAGCAGCAGGTGGGTGGGCACGGCGTGGCCTTGAATGAGAATTCGTATCAATTACGAATCATCCCACTGCAGCGGGCGTCGAGCAATGCCCAGCCGTGCTTAATACCTGCGCCCTTGGCATGGCTTACCAGTTGTAGGTCACGCTCGACACCACCGTGCGCCCTTCGCCGTAGTAGCAGTCCCATTCGCTGACGCAACTGGCGACATAGGTCTTGTCGGCAAGGTTTTTCACGTTCAGCGCCAGTTTCACGCCTTTGACGCGCAAGGCCGACAGCCCCAGGTCGTAGGTCAGGCTTGCGTCATACACGGTGTAGGAGGGGATCTGGAAGGCGCCTTCGTAGTCATCCCCGTAGTTGCTGCGGGCGTAGCGGGCGCCTACGCCCGCACCCAGGCCGGCCAAGGGCGTATCACCCAGCACCATGTAGTTGAGCCACAGCGCTGCCGTCAGCGGTGGGTTGCCTGCCGGGTGGCGGCCTTTGCGGCCGTCGTTGTCCTTGGTGTACTTGATGTCGTTGCGCGCCGCCGAGGCGATCACGCTGAAGGCTTTGCTCAGCTCGGCCTTGGCTTCGAGCTCGAGGCCCTTGGAGCGAATGGCACCGCTCTGGTTGCTGAAACCTGGGTTGACCAGGTCAGTGGTGAGGATGTTCTTCTGTTCCAGTTCGTACGCCGAAACCTGCACGAAGCTGTTCTGCCCCGGCGGCTGGTATTTCACCCCGGCCTCGTACTGCTTGCCGGTGGAGGGGGAGAAGGCGCTGCCCTTGGCGCTGGTGCCGGCAAGGGGCAGGAACGATTCCGAGTAGCTGACGAAGGGGGCCAGGCCATTGTCGAACAGGTAGACGATGCCGCCACGGCCGGTGAACTTCTCGTCCTTGCTGCTGGTGTGGTTGCCGCTCAAGGGCTCCTTGTTGTTGGTGTCGGCCCAGTCGTAGCGGCCACCGAGCACGAAGATCCACTTGTCCAGCTTGATCTGGTCCTGGGCATACAGGCCGGTTTGGGTCACGGTGTTGTCCCAGCGGTAGTTGTTGCCGAAGTTCAGGGGCTGGCCGTAGACCGGGGTGAACAGGTCGATGATCGGCGGGTTGAAGTCGTACAGGCCATCGAACTTCGAATTGAAGTGGTAGTAGTCCAGCCCGATGATCGCCGTGTGGCTGAGCGGGCCGGTGTCGAATTCGGCCTGGGCGATGTTGTCGACGCCGAAGACTTTGTTGTCCTGTTGCCAGTCCACGCCATAGCGGGTGGTGTAGCGCTGGTCATCGACCCCGGTGATCGGGTTGGTGACGAAGCGGTAGCCGTGCAGGGGCGCAGTGTAATGGTCGTTGACCCGGGCATAGCGCGCGTTCTGCTTGAGCGTCCAGGTGTCGTCGAGCCGGTGCGCGACCTCGTAGCCGAAGGCGTATTGCTCGCGGTGGTAGTCGTTGACGCCGGGCTCACCGAGGAACAGGTCGCGGTCGATCTTGCCGTTGGGGTTGTCGAATACCGTGCCCACGGCGGGCAGGCCCTGTGCTTCGGGTACGCCTTTGTCCTTCTGGTACTGGGCGAACAGGGTCAGGCTGGTGTCTTCATTGGGCCGCCAGGTGAAGCTGGGGGCGATGAACTGGCGCTTTTCCTCGACGTAATCGATCTCGTCGTTGCTGTCGTTGGCCAGCGCGGTCAGCCGGTAAAGCCACTTGCCGTCGTCATCGAGCGGGCCGCCCAGGTCGATGGCGGCGCTCTTGTGGTCGTAGCTGCCGGCTTCGAACTTCACCTGGTGCAGCGCCTCGGCGGTCGGCCGCTTGCTCACCAGGTTGACGATGCCGCCAGGCTGGTTCTGCCCGTAGAGCACCGACGCCGGGCCCTTGAGCACCTCGATGCGCTCCAGCCCATAGGGTTCGATCTGCAGCGCGCCGCCGGTGCTGCCGCCGCCATAGGGCAGGTGCAGGCCATCGAGGTACAGCGGCGTGGGTGAAAAGCCGCGGGAGGTGGGTTCATCGAAAATCTTCACCCGGTCGGAAAAGCCGCCGCCGGTGATGCCTGGCGTGTAGCGCAGCGCCTCGGTCACGCTCTGGGCGGCGCGCGACTGGATCTCGGTGGCGGTCACCACGTTGATGGTCTGTGGGATTTCCACCAGCGCCGAGTCGGTCTTGGAGCCGGTGGCACTGCGCTTGGCGACGATGCCGTCGACCGGGCCCCAGGCGCTTTCCAGCGCCTCGGGCGCGTTGACGTTGGTGGCGCCAAGTTGCAGCGGGCCGTCCAGCACCGGTTGCAATGACCAGCCGCCCTGGGTGTAGACAGCCTGCAGGCCACTGCCGGCGAGCAACCGCTCGAGCCCCTGGGGCACGTCGAAGCGCCCCTGCAGGCCGGCACTGCGCTTGCCTTCGGTCAGCTGTGCATCCACCGACAGCATGATCCCGGCGTCGCTGGCGAAGCGGTTCAGAACCTGGTCCAGGTTGCCTGCGGCAATGGCGTACTGGCGCGCCTGGCTCATGCTGGCGTCGGCCGCCCATGCCAGGCCCGGCAGCGTGGGCGTGGCAATCAGCAGGCTGGCGAACAGGCCGCCGCGCAAGGCGCCGTTCAAGGCAAACTTTTTCAGTGGTGGATGGTAAAGCACGCTCTGATTCCCCCGATGAGACTGATTCTTGATTTGCTTTCAAGACCTATCCCGAACGGGGCATGAAAACCGACAAGGGTTGATGAAGTTTTTCTGCTCAGGCTCGGCGCGTGACCGTCACCCAGTAGCGGGTCACGGTCTCGACGCGCACTGGCAAGGTGCGCTCGAGGGCCTTGAGTACGTTGTCGGTGTTCTCCAGGGGGAATACGCCGGTCAGCAACAGGCTGGCGGCCGCTGCATCGCAGCGAATCCAACCCGGGCGATAGCGCTTGAGTTCGGCCAGAAAGTGCCCCAGCGGCTGGCGCTCGGCTACCAGGCGGCCTTCGCTCCAGCTGCTGCTGTCGGGGTTCGCGGGGCGCATCGGGCCGCAGGCGCTGTCACTGAACCACAGGCTGTGGCCGGCGCTCATGTACACCGAGGCGCCATGCCGGGGGCTGACGCGCAGTTGGCCGTCAAACAGTTCAACCTGGGTGCCGCCGTTCAGCTCGCGCACCGAGAAGCGCGTGCCCAGCGCCTGAACCTCGCCGCTGGCGGATTCCACGATCAGCGGGCGGTTTGCATCGTGGCCGCTGGTCAGCAGTATTTCGCCGCCAAGCAGCCGGATTCGGCGTTCCCGGGCACTGAAACGCAGGTCGATGGCGCTGGCGCTGTTGAGGTCCAGGCGGGTGCCATCGCTGAGCAGCATGTGGCGGATTTCGCCGGTGGCGGTGCGATGCTGGGCAAAGGTCGCGCGCCATGGCAACTGGTCGTGCAGCAGGTAGCCGCTGCCGCCGGCGACCAGCAGCAGGCCAAGGGCCTTCAGCGCGGCGCGGCGCTGCGGGTCCGGCCTGTCGCGCAATACCGCACGGGCACAGTCTGCGGGCACTGCGGCGAAGGTCTCCTGCAACTGCTGCAGGCGCTGCCAGGCTCGCCGGTGTTCCGGGTGCGCCTGCTCCCAGGTGGCGAATGCCTGGCGCTGTTGGGCGTCGAGCTCGCCGCCCCAGTGCAGCATCAGCCATTGGCTGGCCTGCTCGACGATGGCCGCGTCGATCGGCGCGTCGAAGCGGCGGTTCAAGGCGCGTAGACCAGTTGATAGCAGGCCAGGATCGCCCGAGTCATGTACTTCTGCACCGAGCTGACCGTGACCCCGAGGCGTTCGGCAATCTGTGGGTAGGTCAGCCCTTCGAACTGCGAGAGCAAGAACGCCTGGCGCACGTTATCCGGCATGCGGTCGAGCATGGCATCGATCTGCACAAGGGTTTCGAGAATCAGCGCGCGGGTCTCAAGCGAGGGTGATTCAGGCTCGGGCAGGTGCGCGATGCTTTGCAGGTAGGCGCGCTCGATGCGCAGGCGGCGCCATTGGTCGATGACCAGGTTGCGGGCGATTTGCGCAAGATAGCTGCGGCTCTCCCGCGGGCCGGGCATGCGCCCCGACACCATCAGCCGCAGGAAGGTGTCCTGGGCAATGTCCGCCGCGTGCTCGCGATCACCCAGGCGCCGACGCAGCCAGGCCTGCAGCCAGCCATGGTTGTCACGATAAAGGCTATCCAGGGTGTCGGTGGGGTCTGTCGCGGCCATGAAGGTCTTCGCCTGTTAATGATAGGCATTATCATTACACGTTGAGTGGCGACTGGCAAAACGACATTGCGGGTGAATCGCAGGCATTAAAAAGCCGGCTTGTGGCCGGCTTCTCGGGGACGCTTCCGGCTAATTTATGGTAAGCCGCAACCGCCTTAACTGTGTGGCCGACAAGGGCCTGAAAGAGAGGGCGAACGCTCGTATGGAGTGCTGCCGAGCCCTCTGGAACGCGGCTTGCGCCGGCCGGGGCTTAATGTGCGGCGTAGCATACAGAGGCTGGCACAGGATGCCCAGCAAAAATTGGCACAGGGTGTTTCAGCCGGGGCGGCGCTGGCGGTAATGCGACCAGTGGAACACCCAGCCGAGGATTTCCAGGCGTTGGTCCTGACGTTGGGCGCGGGTGTAGCGCTCCACCGGGAAATTGTGGCGGTCGTTGCTGTGCAGGCACAGGGTGTCGTTGTGGCCGCGGCTGAGGCTGTTCACCCTGAGTACGCCGTTGTGCAGCAGGGCGTAGATTTCGCCATCGACCACGCGGGTCTGGCTCAGGTCGACGGCCAGGATCGCCTCGCGCGGGAGCCAGGGCGTCATGTTGCTGGCAGGCATGGCCAGGCTGACGGCATTGTCGGGGGCCACGCCGAGTGTCTTGAGGGCTTGGGCCGGCAGGCGCAGGCAATGCCCGTCGAGGGCTGCCAGGCGGCCTTCGCGCACGTCATGGAAGGGGATCTGCAACAGCCTGCCGTCAGGTTTGGACAGCGAGTGCGTCGACGCCGGTTTGGCGCTGCAAGCGTCCACCCGCAGGATCGAGCTTGGGTGCTTGGGCCCTTCGCCGCAGCGCAGCCAGCGCCTGTGCACACAGAACAGGTCGGCGATTTCGTCCAGGCGAGCCAGGGGAATGCCGCGCCTGAACCAGTTGTTCACGTGCTGGGGCGTGACACGCCGCTGGGCGGCGAAGTCGGAAGGGGTCAGGCCGCATTCTTGGAGCAGGGCCTTTAGGCGGTCACCGGAAGTATTCATGGGGCCGAGTCTAGCGGCCACGCTTGAGTAGGGAAATGAACCCGATGTTGATGGCAAATGTACGAAAAAAGCTCTGTTGTAGGGCGTTTGCGTAGGAAGCTGTAGGACTTTTTACCGCTCAGTCGCCGCCCACAAAAAAACCCGCCGAAGCGGGTCTTTTTTTGCAATCGCTATCAGCCCTTGTAGGCAGCGACCGACTTGGTGATCGCGGCGCGGGCGGCGTCGGCGCCTTCCCAGCCTTCGATCTTGACCCACTTGCCCTTCTCGAGATCTTTGTAGTTCGCGAAGAAGTGCTCGATCTGCTGGATCAGCAGGGCCGGCAGGTCGGTGTATTCCTTCACGTCGACGTACAGCTGCGACAGCTTGTCGTGCGGTACGGCGATGACCTTGGCGTCGCCGCCGCCGTCGTCGGTCATGTTCAGCACTCCGACCGGGCGGGCGCGGATCACCGAGCCTGGGGCAACCGGGTATGGGGTCACGACCAGCACGTCCAGCGGATCACCGTCGTCGGCCAGGGTGTTGGGGATGAAACCGTAGTTGGCCGGGTAGAACATCGGGGTGGCCATGAAGCGATCAACGAACAGGGTGTCGCTGTCCTTGTCGATTTCGTACTTGATCGGCGCGTGGTTGGCCGGGATCTCGATAGCGACGTAGATGTCGTTCGGCAGGTCTTTGCCAGCCGGAATCTTGCTGTAGCTCATTGGGCAGTGCCCCCGTGTTTGATCAAAAAAAGTGGCGCGATTATAGGCACATTCTGTCAGGCCATGCCACGCCCGACCTGATGCGCGGGCGCATCAGGCGTGGCTTTCGCGGTAGTCGGGGTGTTCGGCCTGCAACCGCGTCAGGCGTGCCAGCGGGTCCTGGCGGTAGAACAGCACGAGCTGCTGGTACACCTGTGGATAAGCCTGTTGCAGCAGGTCGGGCGCGCTGAAGAAATATTCGCTGGTGACGGCAAAGAACTCGGCCGGGTTTTCCGCCGCGTAAGGGTCGATGGCGGTCTCGACGTCGGGGTTGGCATCGAGCTGGCGGTTGAGGTCGTCGTAGGCCTGCTGCATGGCGCTGGCCCAGGCCTCGACGTGCATGCCGCTGTGCAGCGGCGGCAGGCCGTTGGCATCGCCATTGAGCATGTCGAGCTTGTGCGCCAGCTCGTGGATCACCAGGTTGTAGGCCTCCCAGCCGCCGCTGGCCAGCACCCCGGCCCAGGCCAGGATCACCGGGCCCTGCTGCCAGGCCTCGCCGCTGTGCTCGCCGTCCCACACATGCTCCACGCCGCTGGCGTCGCGGTGGCGCTGGGGGCTCTTGAAATCGTCGGGGTAGAGGATGATCTCGTGGAAGCCCTGGTACCAGTTCAGCTCGCCCAGGTGCAGCAGCGGCAACTGGGCCTGGGCGGCGAGGAACAGGCGCTGCTCGTCGTCCAGCTCGACGCCGGGCAGGGTGGTCAGGTGCTTGTCGAGCAGGAACAGGATGCAGGCTTCACGCAGCCAATGGTCCTCGGCTTCGCTGATGCCATCGAGCATCGGCAGGCGCTCGCGAATCGCCTGCCATTGCCGCGGCTCGATCGGGTAGCGCGCCAGGGTGCGCTTGCGCCGCCAGGCGCTGAACGACCACATGTGCGCTGTCAGTGCGCCTTTGCCGTGCGGCCCAGGCGGCCACGCAGCAGGCCCAGGATCATCGGGATCAGCGACAGCAGGATGATGCCGACCACCATCAGCGACAGGTGCTGCTTGATGAAGGGCACGTTGCCGAAGAAGTAGCCCAGGGTGACCAGGCCGCCCACCCACAGCAGCGAGCCAGCAACGCTGAAGCCCAGGAAGCGCGGGTAGTGCATGTGGGCAATGCCGGCGACGAACGGCGCGAAGGTGCGCAGGATCGGCAGGAAGCGCGCCAGGGTCACGGTCTTGCCGCCGTGGCGGTCGTAGAAATCGTGGGTGCGCTGCAGGTAGTCGCGGCGGAAGATCTTCGAATTCGGGTTGTTGAACAGGCGTTCTCCCGCCGTGCGCCCGATCACGTAGTTGGTGCTGTCACCCATGATGGCCGCAGCCATCAGCAGGCCTGCCAGCAGTACCGGGTCCATGCCGCCACCGGCGGCCACGGCGCCGGCGATGAACAGCAGCGAATCGCCAGGCAGGAACGGCATCACCACCAGGCCGGTTTCGCAGAAGATCACCGTGAACAGGATGGCGTAGATCCAGGGGCCGTAGTTGGTGACCAACAGATCGAGGTAGGCATCGAGATGGAGGATAAGGTCCAGCGGGTTGAATTCCATGTACAGCACCTGTGTTCTTGACCCGCAGCTACGGGCGCGCGGACCTGCGGGAGGGTAAAATTTCACACATGTCAGGAGGAGGCATTATACGGCGAAGTCGGAATCATGCCCGGGGAGATTGTAGCGGGGGGTTACTGGCCCTATCGCCGGCAAGCCGGCTCCCACCGTTATTTCACTGCGCTCGAGGGCAGTGGGGTACTTGTGGGAGCCGGCTTGCCGGCGATGGGGCTGATCAGTCCAGGGTAATCGGCAGGATATAGCTCTCGAACTCGGTATCCCGGCGAAACCCGATGGATTCATAGGTCTTGCGTGCCACTTCGTTGTTGGCGCTGGTCGACACGCGCATGCGCACGGCCTGGGTTTCGCGGGCCATTTTCTTGGCCTCGCGCATCAGGTGGTCGGCCACCAGCATGCGCCGCGAGTCTTCGGCGACGAAGATGTCGTTGAGAATCCACACCCGCTTGAGCGACAGCGACGAAAAACTTGGATACAACTGGCAAAAACCCAGCAGCTTGCCATCGTCATCATCCGGCAGCGCCAGGTAGATGATCGATTCGCCACGTTTCAGGCGTTTTTCCAGGAAGCTGCGCGAACTGTCTGGAAAAGGTAGCTGCCCATAGAACTCGCGGTAGCGGACGAACAGCGGAGTGAGCAGGTCGAGGTGTTCCAGGCTTGCCTTGATGATGCGCATGTGTGGCCCTCAGAGTCCATTTGGGGAAACAGCGGTGTGCCAGCAGCTTTCAAGCGCATGCTGCCCAATGCTGGGCAGAAGCGCAATCCGCGTTCCATGACATGTTGCTTACCGCTCGCCTAGCAGGAAGTTTCCTTTTTGGGTGGCTGCATTGTCACTTTCGAGTGTGTGAACTTCGGCTTCATCCTTCAGATTCACCCCGGACAACTGCCGCCGACACGCCTCGCGCATCAGGTACAGCAGCCGGTGGGCCGCCATGCCGTAGCTCAAGCCCTCCAGGCGCACGTTGGAAATGCAGTTGCGGTAGGCGTCGGTCAGGCCGACCTTGGGCCCGTAGGTGAAGTACAGGCCAAGGCTGTCGGGGGAACTCAGGCCGGGGCGTTCGCCGATCAGCATCACGGTCATCCGCGCGCCGAGCAGCTCGCCCACTTCGTCGGCCACGGCCACGCGGCCTTGTTCGACCAGCAGCACCGGGGCGCTGCTCCAGCCATCGGCGGCCGCCTGTTCCTCGAAGCGGCTGAGAAACGGCAAGGTGTGGCGGTGCACGGCGAGGGCCGAGAGGCCGTCGGCGACCACGATCGCCAGGTCGCAGCCGCCGGGGTTGGCCTGGGCATGCTGGCGCAGTTGCTCGGCCGATTCTTCATTCAGCCGCCGCCCAAGGTCCGGGCGTTGCAGGTACTGGTGGCGGTCGCTGGCGGCGCTGTGCAGCACCAGGCTATCGCGGCCGCGGCCTTTCAGTTGTTCGGCCAGCGCGCCGTGGTCGAACGGCAGGTGCACGGCATCACGGGCCTGGGCGTGGGCGAACTGGAAGTCCAGCTGCGCGCCGGTCGGCAGGCTGATGCCGCTGCGGCCAAGGGCGATGCGCGCCGGGGTCAGGTTGCGCAGGGCCAGCCAAGGGTTTTCCGGGGTGGGGGTGCGATGCTCCATGGTCACCTCTATGCCAACTGCGCCAGGGCCTGGCGGAATGCCGGCGGCAGGTTGTCGCCGAAGCGAACACGCCCGTCGGCCTGGGTGAAGATGCCGGTGCGCTGCAACCAGGCCTCGAACTCCGGCCCAGGCTTGAGGCCCAGGGTCTGGCGCGCGTACAGCGCGTCGTGGAACGAGGTGGTCTGGTAGTTGAGCATGATGTCGTCGGAGCCGGGGATGCCCATGATGAAGTTGATCCCGGCCACGCCGAGCAGGGTCAGCAGGGTGTCCATGTCGTCCTGGTCGGCTTCGGCGTGGTTGGTGTAGCAGATGTCGCAACCCATCGGCACGCCGAGCAGCTTGCCGCAGAAGTGGTCTTCCAGGCCGGCGCGGATGATCTGCTTGCCGTTGTACAGGTACTCCGGGCCGATGAAACCGACCACGGTATTGACCAGAAACGGCTTGAAATGGCGGGCCACGGCATAGGCGCGGGTTTCGCAGGTCTGCTGGTCGACGCCGTGGTGGGCGTTGGCCGACAAGGCACTGCCCTGGCCGGTTTCGAAGTACATGAGGTTCTGCCCGAGGGTGCCGCGCTTGAGCGACAGGCCTGCCTCGTAACCTTCCTGCAGCACGTTGAGGTTGATGCCGAACCCGGCGTTGGCGGCCTCGGTGCCGGCAATCGACTGGAACACCAGGTCCAGCGGCACGCCGCGGTTGATGGCTTCGATCGAGGTGGTGACGTGGGTCAGCACGCAGGCCTGGGTGGGGATGTCGTAGCGCTGGATGATGGCGTCGAGCATTTCCAGCAGGGCGCAGATCGAGGCGATGCTGTCGGTGGCGGGGTTGATGCCGATCATGGCGTCGCCATTGCCGTAGAGCAGGCCGTCGAGGATGCTCGCAGCGATGCCGGCCGGCTCGTCGGTGGGGTGGTTGGGCTGCAGGCGGGTCGACAGGCGCCCGCGCAGGCCCATGGTGCCGCGAAAACGGGTGACCACGCGGATTTTCTGCGCCACCAGCACCAGGTCCTGCACGCGCATGATCTTCGACACGGCGGCCGCCATTTCCGGCGTCAGGCCCGGGGCCAGGGCGCGCAAGCTGTCTTCGTCGGCCTCCTCGCTGAGCAGCCAGTCGCGCAGGCCGCCCACGGTGAGGTGGCTGACCGGCGCGAAGGCCTGGGCGTCGTGGCTGTCGATGATCAGCCGGGTGACTTCATCCTGTTCGTAGGGAATCAGCGCTTCGTTGAGAAAATGGCTGAGCGGGATATTGGCCAGGGCCATCTGCGCGGCCACGCGCTCGCCGTCGTTGGCTGCGGCAACGCCGGCCAGGTAATCGCCCGAACGGGCCGGGCTGGCCTTGGCCATCACGTCCTTGAGGCTGTCGAAGCGGTAGACCAGGTGGCCTACCGTGTGTACGAAACTTGCCATACAGAATCTCCAGAGCGCCGCAGGGCGGGCCTGCGGCGGGTGTCGGCGATCAGTGCAGAGCCTCTTCGGCCTTCTGGATCGCGGCGAATTCCTCTTCCGGTGTGCCCGCCACCAGGTGATGGCGGCTGTAGAACGCAAAGTAGGCGATCAATACCGCATAGATCACGGCTGCGCCAATCACCACCCGTGGGTCGACCAGGAACCCGGCGACCACCGCGATGCAGGCCAGCACCAGGGCCACGCCCGAGGTGAAGATGCCACCTGGGGTGCGATAAGGCCGTTCCATCTTCGGCCGGCGGATACGCAGGGTGATGTGCGCGGCCATCATCAGTACATAGGACAGCGTAGCGCCGAACACCGCCACCAGGATCAGCAGGTCGCCCTGGCCGGTCAGCGACAGGGCGAAACCGATGATGCCGGGGATGACCAACGCCAGTACCGGGGCCTTGCTCTTGTTGGTTTCGGACAGTTTGCGCGGCAGGTAGCCGGCGCGGGAAAGCGCGAAGATCTGCCGCGAATAGGCATAGATGATCGAGAAGAAGCTGGCGATCAGGCCCGCCAGGCCGACCAGGTTGACGAAGCCGCCCATCCAGGTGGAGCCGCCGTAAGCCTTGGCCAGCGCTTCGACCAGCGGGTTGCCGGAGGCCTTGAGCGCATCGGCGCCGGCGCCGCCCGGGCCGACCACCAGGATCAGCAAGGCGAAGGCCAGCAGCACCAGCATCGCACCGATCAGGCCGCGTGGCAGGTCGCGCTTGGGGTTCTTGGTTTCCTCGGCAGCCAGCGGCACGCCTTCGACAGCCAGGAAGAACCAGATGGCGTATGGGATTGCCGCCCACACCCCGACATAGCCGAACGGCAGGAAGCTGCTGGCGCCCACCGCGTCGGTCTGGGCGATGTCGAACAGGTTCGCTGCATCAAAATGGGGCACCATGCTCACCAGGAACACCGCCAGGGCGATGGCGGCGATGGCGGTGATGATGAACATCAGCTTGAGCGCTTCACCGACGCCGAAGATGTGGATGCCGATGAACACGACGTAGAACGCCAGGTAGATCATCCAGCCGCCGATGCCGAACAGTGACTGGCAGTAGGCGCCGATGAACACGGCGATGGCGGCCGGGGCGATGGCGTATTCGATCAGGATCGCCGTGCCGGTGAGAAACCCGCCCCACGGGCCGAAGGCGCTGCGCGCAAAACCGTAGCCGCCGCCTGCGGTGGGGATCATCGAGGAAAGTTCGGCCAGCGAGAAGCACATGCACAGGTACATGGTGGCCATCAGCAAGGTGGCCAGGAACATGCCGCCCCAGCCGCCCTGGGCCAGGCCGAAGTTCCAGCCGGCGTAGTCGCCGGAGATCACGTAGGCCACGCCCAGGCCCACCAGCAGGACCCAGCCGGCAGCGCCCTTTTTCAGTTCACGTTGCTGGAAATAGTCGGAGCCGACTTTTTCGAAGTCGACGGAAGCACCTGCCGGCGCACCGGCGGAATGATCGCTTGGCATAGATTCACCTGTTGTTTTTCTTGGTGGCCGGAAGGGTTCCGGCCGATGGTGATGGGTACTGCAGGAAGTGAGCCAAAGGTTTTTGGGTGGCTGTACCGGCCCTCTCGCCGGCAAGCCGGCTCCCACAGGATCTTGGGGTGCCTGTAGGAGCCGGCCCGGTTTAGAAGAAGCCCAGCGGGTTGATGTCGTAGCTCACCAGTAGGTTCTTGGTCTGCTGGTAGTGGTCGAGCATCATCTTGTGGGTTTCACGCCCCACGCCGGACTTCTTGTAGCCACCGAACGCGGCGTGCGCCGGGTACAGGTGGTAGCAGTTGGTCCACACGCGGCCGGCCTTGATGCCGCGGCCCATGCGGTAGGCGCGGTTGATGTCGCGGGTCCACACCCCGGCGCCGAGACCGAACTCGGTGTCGTTGGCGATGGCCAGGGCTTCGGCTTCGTCCTTGAAGGTGGTAACGCTGACCACCGGGCCGAAGATTTCTTCCTGGAACACGCGCATCTTGTTGTTGCCCTTGAGCAGCGTCGGCTGGATGTAGTAACCGGTGGCCAGCGAGCCTTCGAGCTTCTCCACCTTGCCGCCGGTGAGCAGCTCGGCGCCTTCGTCCTGGGCGATCTGCAGGTACGAGAGGATCTTCTCGAACTGCTGCTGCGAGGCCTGGGCGCCGACCATGGTGTCGGTGTCCAGCGGGTCGCCGCGCTTGATCTGCAGCACCTTCTTCATCACCACTTCCATGAACTGCGGGTAGATCGACTCCTGCACCAGCGCGCGCGATGGGCAGGTGCACACCTCGCCCTGGTTGAAGAACGCCAGCACCATGCCTTCGGCGGCCTTGTCGATGAAGCTCGGCTCGGCCTGCATGATGTCTTCGAAGTACACGTTCGGCGACTTGCCGCCCAGCTCGACGGTGGACGGGATGATGTTCTCGGCGGCGCATTTCATGATGTGCGAGCCGACCGGGGTGGAGCCGGTGAAGGCGATCTTGGCGATACGCTTGCTGGTGGCCAGCGCTTCACCGGCCTCGCGGCCGTAGCCTTGGACCACGTTGAGCACGCCAGCGGGCAGCAGGTCGCCGATCAGCTCGACCAGCACGGTGATGCCCAGCGGGGTCTGCTCGGCGGGCTTGAGCACCACGCAGTTGCCGGCGGCCAGGGCCGGGGCGAGCTTCCAGGCGGCCATCAGGATCGGGAAGTTCCACGGGATGATCTGCCCGACCACGCCCAGCGGTTCGTGGATGTGGTAGGCCACGGTGTTTTCGTTGATTTCGGCGGCGCCGCCTTCCTGGGCGCGGATGCAGCCGGCGAAGTAGCGGAAGTGGTCGACGGCCAGCGGGATGTCGGCGTTGAGGGTTTCGCGCACCGGCTTGCCGTTGTCCCAGGTTTCGGTGATGGCCAGCACTTCGAGGTTCTGCTCGATGCGGTCGGCGATCTTGAGCAGCACGTTGGAGCGGTCCTGCACCGAGGTGCGGCCCCAGGCGTCGGCGGCGGCGTGGGCGGCGTCGAGGGCCTTGTCGATGTCTTCGGCGGTGGAGCGGGGGAATTCGGCGATCAGCTTGCCGTTCACCGGGGAGGTGTTCTCGAAGTACTGGCCCTTGACCGGAGCTACGAACTCACCACCGATGTAGTTGCCGTAGCGGCTCTTGAAGGAAACCTTCGCGCCGTCGGTACCGGGATGTGCATAACGCATGGTGTGTCTCCTGGTTAATTGTGTTTGTTGAAGGAGTTGAGAAGCGTAGAGCAAAGGTTGGGCCAGTGTGGCCAGGCCCAGGGGAATCAATGACTTGGGTCAGGGTACGGCACTGGCCGGTCAGCCGCTGTGCCAGCGCTGACACAGTGCGGGGTGACACTTTGTGCCGTTTGCGACACGCCCGGTGATGGTGCATTGCAAAGGCCGGTGGGGTGGAGGATGCTGGAAAGAGTCTCTATCTGCGGAGAACAACAACTAATGCAGAACGATCATTTCAGTCGCCATGCCCAGCAGGTGCATACCGTCGCCCGCGGCGAAGCGGGCAGCGACCCTTCGATTGCCCGTTCCTGGCTGCGCTGCCTGGAGGACTACCACCTCGACCCCTCGGTGATCGAGGCCCCGGTGGTGCTCGAGCACGGTCGCCTGCTGGAGAGCCGCGAGCGCCTGCAGCAGGTGCTGACCATCGCCAACGGCGAAATGAACAGCCTGCACCAGCAGCTTTCCGGCTCGGGCCATGCGGTGTTGCTCACCGATGCCCGCGGGGTGATCCTCAATTGCGTCACCGCGCCGGGCGAGCGGCGCATCTTCGAACGTGCCGGGCTGTGGCTGGGCGCCGACTGGAGCGAGGCCCGCGAGGGCACCAATGGCATCGGCACCTGCCTGGTCGAGCGCCAGGCCCTGACCATCCATCAGGAAGAACACTTCCGTGGCCGCCATACCGGGCTGACCTGCTCGGCCAGCCCGGTGTTCGACCCCCATGGCGAGCTGCTGGCGGTGCTCGATGTGTCTTCGGCGCGCCCGGATGTCTCGCGCCAGAGCCAGTTCCACACCATGGCCCTGGTCAACCTCTCGGCGAAGATGATCGAGAGCTGCTATTTCCTGCGCCACTTCGAGCATCAATGGTTGTTGCGTTTCCATCTGCAGGCCGAGTCGGTCGGGCTGTTCAGCGAAGGGTTGCTGGCGTTCGACGGCGACGGCCGCATTTGCGCGGCCAACCAGAGCGCCCTGAACCTGCTGGGCAGCATTCGTGGCGGCGTGCTGGGCAAGCCGCTGGAGCGGTTTTTCGCCGTCGATCATGAGCAGCTGTTCAGCCGTGCTACGCCTGATGGCAGCACGGCCTGGCCGTTGCATACTCGCGACGGCCGCCAGGTGTTCGCCAGCGTGCGCGGTCAGCCACGCACGCCGCTGTGGTCGGTGCCGGCCAGCCTGGCGCAACGGCGCCCGCAGGCCGAGCCGGGCATCTGCCTGCTGGACGCGGCGCTGCAAAACGATTTCCACCGCGCCCTGCGGGTGTTCGAGCGCGATGTGCCGTTGCTGCTGCGCGGGGAGACCGGTTGCGGCAAGGAGGCGTTCGCCCAGGCCGTGCACCAGGCCAGCCAGCGTCGCGGCAAGCCCTTCGTGGCGGTCAACTGCGCGTCGATCCCCGAGAGCCTGATCGAGAGCGAGCTGTTCGGTTATCGCGGCGGCAGCTTCACCGGGGCGCGCAAGGAAGGCATGCGCGGCAAGCTGTTGCAGGCCGATGGTGGCACGCTGCTGCTCGACGAGATCGGCGATATGCCGCTGGCCTTGCAGACCCGCCTGCTGCGTGTGCTGGAAGAGCGCCAGGTAGTGCCGATCGGCGGCGAAGCGCAGGCGGTGGATGTGCGTATCGTCAGTGCCACTCACCGCGACCTGCTGGAACGGGTGGAGCAGGGCAGTTTCCGCGAAGACCTGTATTACCGGCTCAATGGCCTCGAGGTGGCGATGCCGGCGGTGCGCGAGCGCAGCGACAAGGCGCAGTTGCTGGACTTCCTGCTGCGCCAGGAGGCGCAAGGGCAGGCGGTGGAGCTAGAGCCCGAGGCGCGCCAGGCACTGCTGGACTTTGCCTGGCCGGGCAACGTGCGGCAGATGCGCAATGTGCTGCGCACCTTGGTGGCGCTCTGTGATCACGGCCGCATCGGCTTTGATGACCTGCCCGCGGTTTTGCGCAACACCGCGGCCTCTTTGGGAGCGGGCTTGCCCCGCGCGCAGGATGGCACCGGCTTTGCCGGTGTTCGCGGGGCAAGCCCGCTGCCACAGAGCCTTCGCTGCTCGGGCAAGAGCGCTCCGCTTGGCCTTGAGCAAGCCGAATGCGAAGCGCTGTTGGCCGTTCTGGCGGCAAAGCACTGGCATCTGACCCGCGTCGCCGAGCACCTGGGCATCAGCCGCAATACCTTATATCGAAAACTGCGCAAACACGGGATCGCCAGGGGCGTCTGAGCGAAACAGCGGGTGCGGTTTCCCTCTTCCTACGCTACCCTGCCTCGAAGTTTTGCGAGGTCGACCATGCACATTCATATTCTCGGTATTTGCGGCACTTTCATGGGCTCGCTGGCAGTGTTGGCCAAAGAGCTGGGCCACCGCGTCACCGGCTCCGACGCCAACGTCTATCCGCCGATGAGCACCCAGCTCGAAGCCCAGGGCATCGAGCTGACCCAAGGCTATGACCCGGCCCAGCTGGACCCGGCGCCCGACCTGGTGGTGATCGGCAACGCCATGTCGCGGGGCAACCCTGCGGTGGAATACGTGCTGAACAAGGGCCTGCCCTATGTCTCTGGCCCGCAGTGGCTGGCCGACCACGTGCTGCAGGGCCGTTGGGTGCTGGCAGTGGCCGGTACCCACGGCAAGACCACCACCAGCAGCATGCTGGCCTGGGTGCTGGAGCACGCCGGCATGAGCCCGGGCTTCTTGATCGGTGGCGTGCCGCAGAACTTCTCGGTGTCGGCGCGCTTGGGCGGCACGCCGTTCTTCGTGGTCGAGGCCGACGAATACGACAGCGCCTTCTTCGACAAGCGCTCCAAGTTCGTGCATTACCACCCGCGGACCGCGATCCTCAACAACCTCGAGTTCGATCACGCGGATATCTTCCCTGATCTGGCGGCGATCGAGCGGCAGTTCCACCACTTGGTGCGGACCATTCCAAGCGAAGGCCTGGTCATTCACCCGACCACCGAACAGGCGCTGGAGCGCGTGATCGGCATGGGCTGCTGGACCCCGGTGCAGACCACTGGCGAAGGTGGCCAGTGGCAGGCTCGCCTGCTCAGCGCCGACGGCTCGCGTTTCGAGGTGCTGTTCGAAGGCCAGGCGCAGGGCGTGGTCGAGTGGGCCTTGACCGGCCAGCACAACGTCGCCAACGCCTTGGCCACCCTGGCCGCCGCGCGCCATGTGGGCGTGGCCCCGGCGCTGGCCATCGAAGGCCTGAGCGCCTTCAAGAGCGTCAAGCGGCGCATGGAGAAGGTTGCCCACGTGCAGGGCGTGACCATCTATGACGACTTCGCCCACCACCCGACCGCCATCGCCACCACCCTCGACGGCCTGCGCAAGCAGGTAGGCGAAGCGCCGGTGATCGCGATCATCGAGCCGCGTTCCAACTCGATGAAGCTGGGTGCCCACCGCGATGGCCTGCCGGAGAGCGTCAACGATGCCGACCAGGTGATCTGGTACGCGCCCGCCAACCTGGGCTGGGACCTGGCCGCCACTGCCGCGCAGTGCAAGGTGCCGAGCGTGGTGGCCGATAGCCTGGAAGCGATCATCGAGCGGGTCAAAGGCCAGGCGCGCCCGGGCACCCATGTGGTGATCATGAGCAACGGCGGCTTCGGCGGCCTGCACGGCAAGCTGGCCGAGGCGCTGAAGTGAGCGGGCCGGAACGCATTACCCTGGCCATGACCGGCGCCTCCGGGGCGCAGTATGGCCTGCGCCTGCTCGACTGCCTGGTGCGCGAAGACCGCGAGGTGCACTTTCTGATCTCCAAGGCCGCGCAGCTGGTGATGTCCACCGAGACCGACGTGGTGCTGCCGGCCAAGCCTCAGGCGATCCAGGCGTTTCTCACCGAATACACCGGGGCTGCCGATGGGCAGATCCGCGTGTATGGCAAGGAAGACTGGATGTCGCCGGTGGCCTCGGGCTCCGGCGCCCCGGCGGCGATGGTGGTGGTGCCGTGTTCCACCGGTACCCTGTCGGCCATTGCCACCGGTGCCTGCAACAACCTGATCGAGCGTGCGGCGGACGTCACCCTCAAGGAGCGCCGCCAGCTCATCCTGGTGCCGCGCGAGGCGCCGCTGTCGACCATTCACCTGGAAAACATGCTCAAGCTGTCGCAGATGGGGGCGGTGATACTGCCGGCGGCGCCGGGGTTCTATCACCAGCCGCAGACCATCGACGACCTGATCGATTTCGTGGTGGCGCGCATTCTCAACCTGCTGAACATTCCGCAGGACATGCTGCCGCGCTGGGGCGAGCACCACTTCGGGGTGGATGATTGAAGCGTTCGCTGGCCGGGTTGCTGGCTTTTAGCCTGCTGGGTGGTTGTGCCACGGTGCGCACGCTGGATGCGAACAAGCCGGGGGCGCCGGTGGTGTATGCCGGCACGCGGCTGGATTTGTACGTGATGAAGGGGGGCTGCTGCCCGAGGGATCGGTTTGGTGCCGAGGCGCCGGCGTATCCGGGGTTGGACCTGCCGGGCAGTGCGTTACTTGATACCGTGTTGCTGCCGCTTTCGTTGCTGACGGCGGCTGGCATTGGCTTTCAGGCCACGGGTGGTCTGTAAGGGACAATCGCCGGCAAGCCGGCTCCCACAGGTACTGCAAAATGAAGCGTCTGTGGGAGCCGGCTTGCCGGCGATAGGGCGCTATTTCTTGCCGAGCCTGCGCAGTTCGTCGGACTCGATCACCCGAATCCCATCTTCCTCTTCCAGCGCCAGGCGCCACAACGCCCGCGCCAGGGTGCACGCCTCGATGCCCCGATACTTGCCCGGTATCAACCGCGAAAACGGTGAAGCCAGCCGCTCGCCCAGGCGTGGCTGAATGCGCTCGCCCAACAGCAGCGATGGCCTGACAATGGTCAATTGCGGCCAATCCTGGGCCTTGAGCGCCTCTTCCATCTCGCCTTTGACCCGGTTGTAGAAAATCGACGACTTGGGGTCGGCGCCGATGGCGCTGACCACCAGCAGATGCCGGGCGCCCATTTCCCGCGCACGCTTGCTGAACGCCACCACCATGTCCAGGTCGACAGCGCGGAACGCCTGTTCGGAACCGGCCTGCTTGAGGGTGGTGCCCAGGCAGCAGTAGGCGATATCGACCCGCCCGGCCAACTGCGGGAGAAACACCGCCGGGTCGCCGACCGGGTTCTCCAGGTGCGGGTGCTCGGCCAGCGGCCGACGGGTCGGCGCCAATACGCGGCTGATGGTGGGTTCGTTGAGCAGGCGATCGAGCAGGTGTTCACCGGTAAGGCCTGTGGCTCCGGCAAGCAGGACATGCTGAGGCGTCAAGTACATGATGTCTCTCCTGTGTTACACACAAGCTTAGTGGTTGCCGGAGGTTTTTTCCTGTTCCCCAGACTTGGCTCGTGCGGCATTACGCAAGGCTTCTTCCGCTTGTTGCTGGCGCAGGCGTTGCCAATGTGCCAGTACTGCGGGTGGGGCCCAGAGCTGTGGCTCGGAGGCCTCGAAACCTTCCCTTCCTTCACGTTCGGCAACGCTGCTGCGCGCCAGTTCAAACGCTTGTTTCAGGTCATCGGTCTGGTTCAGCGCCTCGGCGAAGAGGGCATCGCCGAAGTAGGTGAAGTCCGCCTCCTCCGAGCAGCCGAAGGACACCCGGTCGGCGCGTGCGGCGGTCATGATGACCGTGCGCTCGTCTTTGAGCGGTGCGATGTAACCGCCGGAATAGCAGGCGGAGATGACGATTATCTTGTCGCGGTCCTTGAGCGGCGCCAGGGCGCTGGCCAGTTCGTCGGCGCTCAGGTCGGCCAGCTGCAGGCGCGGCTGGTCGAGCACCAGCTGGTGATCCTGGCTGCCGTGGCTGGTCAGGTAGATGAACACCAGGTCTTCCGGGCCGCTGCGCTCGGCCAGGGTGCGGGCGGCGCGGGTCAGGTTCTCGCGGGTGGCCATGGGCCGGGTCGCCATCTGGTCGCGGTGGTTGACCAGGGTGACCTGGCCACGGGCGCCGAAGCGTACCTTGAGCATGTTGCTGACATAGTCGGCCTCGCGCAGGAACACGCTCTGCTGCCCATCGCCTGCCAGCACCAGGCTGTACAGCTGGATCGGCGGGGCGGAGCGCGGCACGCGGGCCAGGGCTTCTTCCAGCAGGCGGCCCTGGTTGAGCAGGGCCAGGTCCAGCGGGTCGGGCAGCAGCGTGCCGTTCTGGTCACGCACGCGCACACCGTTGGCCCAGTAGCCGCTTTCGACCTTGCCGTTGGCCAGGGTCAGCTTGCCCTTGCCCTGGTAGGCATCGTTGTCGAAGCCGCCGCTGTAGCTGCTGCCATCGGGCAGTTGCAGGCTGCCCTGGCCAGACAGGCGCCAGTCGACGAAATGGCCTTTGTAGTGGCTGCCGTCGCTGCCCAGCATTTCGCCTTCGCCCGCCAGCGAGCCGTCCTTGAATTCACCGATCCACACATCACCGTCGGCGTTCTCGTAGCGGCCGCGGCCTTCCAGGCGGTTGTCCTTGAATTCGCCGATGTATTGTTCGCCATCGACGCTGTCGTAGGTGCCGCTGCCTTGCAGCTGGCCATCGACGAAGCGGCCGCTGAACTGATTGCCGCTGGCATCGCTGCGCACCCCGGCGCCGTTGGGCTTGCCCTTGGCGAACAGGCCTTGGTAACGGCTGCCGTCGGCCATTTCGAGCTGGCCTGCGCCGTCGTACTGGTCGTCCTTGAACTGGCCGCGGTAGCTCTGGTCGGCCTGCTTGAGCGTGCCTTCGCCATCGCGTCGGCCATGGCTGAAGGTGCCGGCGTAGTGGCTGCCGGGGGTGGTCAAATCGCCCAGGCCCTGGAACAGGCCGGCGGCGAACTGGCCGCGATAGATTTCGCCGTTGCTGCCGTGCCATTCGCCCTGGCCATGCCACTGACCGTCCTTGAAACCGCCGGCATACCAGCTGCCATTGGGGTAGTCGATGCGCCCTTCGCCCTGCAGCAGGCCGTCGACCACCTGGCCACGGTAGCGACCGCCGTCCGGCAGGCGCGCATCCGGTGGCGAAAGCGCTTCGCCATCACCGCAGGCGGCGAGCATCAAGGTCAGGGTGAGGGGCAGCAGAGCACGCATGTCGGAATCCGGGCAATAGGTCTGCCGAGTATGCCGCAGATTGGGTGGGCTGAGGTATGGCTGGCGGGGTGGAAATATCCGCAGGTCATCGCGGGCGAACCCGCGATGAGGCTTGGGTCAGACGAAGCAGAGCGACAGGGGTTCGGCGATGTAGGCGGGTTTCTGCTCGCCTTCGATCTCCAGGGTCACGGTGGCTTTCAGCAGCCACTGGCCTGGCTTCTTCTCGATCACTTCGCCCAGGTCCACTTTCAGCCGCACGTTGCTGTCGACTTTCACCGGCTGGATGAAGCGCACGCTGTCCAGGCCGTAGTTGACCACCATCTTCAGCCCTTCGGGCATCACCAGGATGTCTTCCATCAGCTTGGGGATCAGCGACAGGGTCAGGAAGCCGTGGGCAATGGTGGTGCCGAACGGGGTTTTCGCCGCTTTTTCCGGGTCGACATGAATGAACTGGAAATCGCCGGTGGCCTCGGCGAACAGGTTGATGCGCTGTTGATCGATCTTCAGCCATTGGGAACGTCCGAGTTCCTTTCCTACGTACTGCGACAGCTCGGTAACCGGTACAAAGGGCATCGCGACTCTCCAGGTTGTCATTTGGTACGAAAGTGCAAGATCAGCACGGCTAACCGATTCAGTCAAGTTGCCCGCTTTTCGGCGAATATCGGCTTATCGACGGCGCATGCTTATAATGGCCGGCATGCCCGAAGGAGTTGCTTATGCTGTTGCGTGGTTTGACCTGGCTGGTGCTGTTTCAGCTGCTGGGTACGGCAATCAATCATCTGTGCGTGCCGATGCTGCCGGGGCCGATCATCGGCCTGCTGCTGTTGCTGTTCTTCCTCATGGCCCGCGGTGAAGTGGGCAAGCCGCTGAACGAGGCGGCCAGCAGCCTGCTGCGCTACCTGCCGTTGCTGCTGGTGCCGCCGGCGGTGGGGGTGATGGTGTATGCCAAGGACATTGCCGCCGACTTCTGGGCCATCGCCGGGGCGTTGCTGATTTCCTGCCTGGTTACCCTGGTGTTCGTGGGCGTGCTGATGCAAAGGCTCATGCACCGCCAGGGCAAGCGCGAGGAGCAGCCATGAGCCTCGATTGGCAAGGTGCGCTGGATGCGGTGGTGCACCATCCGCTGTTCGGCATCGGCATTACCCTTGGGGCCTACCAGGTCGTGCTGGCCGCCTATGAGCGCACGCGCTGGATCTTCCTGCAGCCGGTGCTGGTGTCCATGGTGCTGGTGATAGGCGTGCTGCTGCTGTGCGGTATCGACTACGGTGAATACCGCAAGAGCACCGAAATCATGAACATCCTGCTGGGCCCCGCCACCGTGGCGTTGGCCGTGCCGCTGTACCTGAACCTGCGGCGCATCCGCCAGCTGTTCTGGCCGACATTTACTACGCTGGTAATCGGAGGCCTGTTCGCCACGCTGTGCTGCCTGCTGCTGGGCTGGTGGTTCGGCGCCGAGCACATGATCCTGATGACCATGGCGCCCAAGTCGGTAACCTCGCCCATCGCCATGCTGGTGGCCGAGCAGATTGGCGGGGTGGCGGCCCTGGCGGCGGTGTTCGTGCTGATCACCGGGGTGATCGGCGCCATTTTCGGGCCCGCGCTACTGACCCGCTTTGGTGTGCACAGCCCCGAGGCCCGCGGTATGTCGCTGGGCGTGACGGCGCATGCGGTGGGCACCTCGGTGGCCCTGCAGGAAAGTGACGAGTGCGGCGCGTTTGCCGCGTTGGCGATGAGCCTGATGGGGGTGGCCACGGCGGTGTTCCTGCCGTTGGCGGTCAGCCTGGTGGCTTGAGGAGTTGTGATGACGCTACCGCTGTTTCCGCTCGATACCGTGCTGTTTCCTGGCTGTCTGCTGGATTTGCAGATCTTCGAGGCACGCTACCTGGACATGATCGGCCGGTGCATGAAGCAGGGCACCGGCTTTGGTGTGGTGTGCATCCTGGAAGGCGAACAGGTGGGCAAGGCGCCGCCTGAGGTCGCATCGATTGGTTGCGAGGCGCAGATCCGCGATTTCGTTCAGCAGGACAATGGCTTGCTGGGCATTCGCGTGGAAGGGGTGCGCCGCTTCGAACTGAGCCAGACCGAGGTGCAGAAGGACCAGCTGCTGCTCGGCGAGGTGCACTGGCTGCCAGAGCAGCCGGACAGCCCGCTGACCGAGCAGGATGATGACCTGCTGGCGCTGCTGGTGGCCCTGGGCGAGCACCCGATGGTCGAGGCCCTGGACATGCCGCGGGAGGTCGACGGGCGCCAGGCGCTGAGCAATCAGCTGGCTTACCTGCTGCCGTTCATGGAGGAGGACAAGCTGGACCTGCTGGCGATCGACTCGCCGGCGCAGCGTTTGGCCGAAATCCAGAAGCTGCTGGAGCGGATTCAGGGCGAGCTGTTTGCCTGAGGGATTTGCAGCGGCCCTATCGCCCTTGTGGGAGCCGGCTTGCCGGCGATAGGGCCGCTACAGGTCAATACTGGTAACGCAACAACGCCTGCGGCAACGCATGCATGGCAAAGAACGCCAGCAGCGCGACGCAGGCCGGCAGCACCAGCCACCACACCCGCTGCGGCAGGGCATTGAGCGGCTGGCGATGCTGCACCAGGGTCAGGCTCACCGCGCACACGCAGCAGGCCAGCAAGGCCCCCGCCATGATGTCGGTCGGCCAATGTACCCCCAGGTACACCCGCGACAAGGCAATCGCCAGCGCCGGGATGCAGCCCAGCATTACCCAGGTCAGGCGCATGCGTGGCGGCTGCCCACGCCCCGCCAACACCGCCAGTACCAAAAAGAACGCAAACGACGCCGAACTGTGCCCGCTGGGCATGCTGTAGCTGGTCAGCGGGTCGCTCAGCACCTCCGGCCGCGCGCGGGCAAACAACCACTTCAAGGTGCCATTGGCGATCGCCGTGCCCATCAGTGCGCCACCGGCGAACACGGCATGGCGCCATTGGCGCGCGAGCAGCAGCAGGCCGGTCAGCAGGCCGCCAAGGAACAACTGGGTGCGGAAGTCGCCCAGGCGAGTCACCAGCACCACGGCGCCGTCCAGAGCCTGGCTGCGGTGTTCCTGGACCAGTGTCATCACGCCCTGATCGAACTCCTTCAGATACGGCCAGCCGAGGAACACGCCAGCCAGCGCCAGGAAGCTCAGGCCGGCGACCAGCCGGGTGCCATGGCGCTGGTCGCGAATGCTGCTGTTCAGGCTCAGGCCGATGACCACCGCCAGGGTGCCGGCGATGATCCCGGCATCCAGCCAGAAGCCTTCTGGCAACGGCAGGCGCATGGCCGCGCCGGTGGCCCAGCCGGGCAGCAGGTAGGCCACCGACCAGCCGGCGCCGGCCACCAGGCTGACCGCGATGAAGCGCGGCAGCGGCATGTCGAACATGCCGGCCACCATCGGCAGCATGGGCCGCAGTGGGCCGATGAAGCGGCCTACCAGCAGGCTGGCGATGCCGTACCGCTGGAAGTAGGTTTCGGCGCTGCCGATCCATTCCGGGTGGTGGCGCAACAGCGGCAAGCGCCGGATGTTCTGGTGGAAGTACTTGCCGATGGCGTAGGACAAGGCATCACCGAGCACGCCGCCCAGAAACCCCAGCAGCAGGGTCTGGCCGAGGGTAAAGGTGCCACTGCCGGCCAGCACCGCGACCGCGAACAGCAGCACGGTACCGGGCACGATGATGCCGGCGATGGCCAGGCACTCGACGCATGCCACCAGGAAAATTGCCAGGCCAAGCCACTGTGGGTTAGCGCTGAGCCAGCCGGTCAGGCTGTCGAGCCATTGGCCCATGTTTCAGCTTCCTTGTTCATGTAAGAAGAAATCTTGCCCTTCGACTTGCCCACGGCGCAGCGGGTTCCGGGTGCAGAAGCGGGCGTATTCGGCATCGACGAAGCGGTACGGCAGGTGTTCGTCGCGGCCATGGGGAATGCCCAGGCGGGCTGCCTGGATCACCTTGGGCACGGCGATGCCGCAGTCCTCGACATAAAGGCGCTCGGGGTCGAAGCGCTGGGCGTCCCATTGCCTCACCTTCAGGCCCATGGCCCGGCACAGCAGCGTCTGCCCGGCGCACAGGCGCTCTGGCGGGCGCAGGTTGCCGCTGGCGTCGGGGTTGTTCAGTTGCATCTGCGCCAGGCTATTGGCCGTGGAGATGGCGTCGACCCAAGGGTAGGCCGACTTGATCAGCACCGCGTTGCCCGGGCCCTTGGCGCTGAAGTTGAGCGAGTCGCCGCCACGTGCGTAGTACATGTAGATATGGCCGCCATCGAGAAACAGCGCCTTGCGCTTCTCGGTGTAGCCCAGGGACGCATGGCTGCCTTTGTCGGTCAGGTAGTAGGCCTCGGTCTCGATGATCCGCGCGGCCAGCCACAGGTCGCCGTGGCGGTGGCGGATGACCTTGCCCAGCAGGGCCTTGGCCAGGGTTTGGGCGTCTTGGTCGAAGAAGCTGTCGGGCAGGGCGCGGGCAGGGCAGGGGGCTGTATCTGGCATGCTGGCAGTTCATCAGGGGCAAGGCGCGGATGATAGCAACGAATGGCTTAATGGAGGCTGAACCGGGGCATTTCGATAAGCGCCGTTACAACTTACCCACAGATCGAACCGGCCATTTTCGACCATCCGCCACCCGCCGCTGGGCGTATACCTGCGCGACAGTTATAATCAGCCGATTTCCCCTTCGCCAAGACACCGAACCCATGACTGAGTCCGTTCTTGACTATATGACCCGTTTGGGTCGCGCCGCTCGCCAGGCCTCCCGGGTGATCGCCCGTGCCAGCACCGCGCAGAAGAACCGCGCCCTGCAAGCCGCTGCCGATGCCCTGGACGCCGCGCGTGCCGAGCTCGCCGCAGCCAACGAACTGGACTTGGCCGCCGGCCGCGCCAATGGCCTGGAGCCTGCGCTGCTGGACCGCCTGGCCCTGACCCCGGCGCGCATCGACGGCATGATCACCGGCCTGCGTCAGGTGGCCAGCCTGCCGGACCCGGTCGGTGCCATCCGCGACATGAGCTATCGCCCATCGGGCATCCAGGTCGGCAAGATGCGTGTGCCCCTGGGCGTCATCGGCATCATCTACGAGTCGCGCCCGAACGTGACCATCGATGCCGCCAGCCTGTGCCTGAAGTCGGGCAACGCCACCATCTTGCGTGGCGGCTCCGAGGCCATCCACTCCAACCGCGCCATCGCCACCTGCATCCAGCGTGGCCTGGCCGAGGCCGGCCTGCCGGCGGCGGTGGTGCAAGTGGTCGAGACCACCGACCGGGAAGCGGTCGGCGCGCTGATCAGCATGCCCGAGTTCGTCGATGTCATCGTCCCGCGTGGCGGCCGTGGCCTGATCGAGCGCATCAGCCGTGATGCCCGTGTGCCGGTGATCAAGCACCTGGACGGCATCTGCCACGTCTACGTGGCCGAGCACGCCGACCTGGACAAGGCCTGGCGCGTGGCGTTCAACGCCAAGACCTACCGTTACGGCATCTGCGGCGCCATGGAAACCCTGCTGGTCGACCAGCGCGTTGCCGCAGGCTTCCTGCCGGAAATGGCTCGCCGCTTCCAGGAAAAAGGCGTCGAGCTGCGTGGCTGCGAGCGCACCCGTGCGCTGATCGATGCCAAGCCGGCCACCGAAGACGACTGGCACACCGAATACCTCGACGCGATCCTGTCGGTTCGGGTGGTCGATGGCCTGGACCAGGCGATCGAGCACATCAACCACTATGGCTCGCACCACACCGACTCGATCATCACCGAACACCAGGGTCAGGCTCGCCAGTTCATGGCGGAAGTCGACTCGGCATCGGTGATGCTCAACACCCCGACCTGTTTCGCCGACGGCTTCGAATACGGCCTGGGTGCGGAAATCGGCATTTCCACCGACAAGCTGCATGCCCGCGGCCCGGTCGGCCTCGAAGGCCTGACCTGCGAGAAGTACGTGGTGATCGGCGACGGCCAACTGCGCGGCCAGGAGTCCTGCTGAGTTGAGCAAGGCCCAGGCAGTCCGGCGCATCGGCATTCTTGGCGGTACTTTCGACCCTGTGCACATCGGTCACCTGCGCAGCGCGCTGGAGGTGGCCGAGTTCATGGCGCTCGATGAGTTGCGCCTGCTGCCCAACGCCCGGCCGCCGCACCGCGACACCCCGCAGGTGGCGGCGCAGGATCGCCTGGCGATGGTGCGTGAAGCGGTGCAGGGCGTCGAACGCCTGAGCGTCGATGCCCGGGAGCTGGCGCGCGACAAACCGTCGTACACCATCGACACCCTGGAATCGATCCGCGCCGAACTGGGCGCCGCTGACCAGCTGTTCCTGGTGCTGGGCTGGGATGCCTTTTGCGGCCTGCCTGCCTGGCACCGCTGGGAAGAATTGCTGCAACACTGTCACATCCTGGTGCTGCAACGCCCGGATGCCGACGTCGAACCCCCTGACGAGCTGCGCAACCTGCTGGCTGCGCGCTCCGAGAGCGATCCCACCGCCATGTCCGGCCCGGCGGGAAATATTTCGTTCGTCTGGCAGACACCGCTCGCGGTGTCGGCTACACAGATCCGACAGCTGCTGGCCAGCGGCAAATCGGTGAGGTTCCTGGTGCCGGACGCCGTACTGGCCTACATCGAGGCACACGAACTGTATCGTGTGCCTAACTGACGGTGCCCTGCGGGCGCCTCATCCAACGAGTTGAACGAGTTTTATATGAGCAAGCAAAAAAACAACGGCATCAGCGGCGAAGCACTGGTCAAGCTGACCATCGGCGCGCTGGAAGACGTCAAGGCCCAGGACATCCAGGTCATCGACGTGCGCGACAAGCACAGCCTCACCGACTACATGATCATTGCCACCGGTACCTCCAACCGCCAGATCAACGCGATGCTGGAAAAGGTCCGTGAAGCGGTCAAGAAAGAAGGCGCACAGCCGCTGGGCGAAGAAGGCAAGGGCGACAGCGACTGGGTGCTGCTGGACCTGAACGACGTCATCGTGCACATGATGACCGCCGCTGCCCGCCAGTTCTACGACCTGGAGCGCCTGTGGCTGGGTGCCGAGCAGAGCCGTGCCGCCGATGCCAAGCACCACAGCCCGGAAAACGCCAGCGACTACTTCACCGACAAGCTCAAAGACCGGGAATAAAGCGCTGTGCGTCTGCGCCTGATCGCGGTCGGTTCGCGCATGCCCAAGTGGGTCGAGGAAGGCTGGCATGAATATGCCAAGCGCCTGCCCCAGGAGCTGTCGCTCGAGCTGGTGGAAATACCGCTGAACACCCGTGGCAAGAATGCCGACGTCGCCCGCCTGATCCGTCAGGAGGGCGAAGCCATGCTGAGCAAAGTGCAGCCGGGGGAACGCATCGTCACCCTCGAGGTCCATGGCAAGCCCTGGAGTACCGAGCAGCTGGCCACCGAGCTGGACCGCTGGCGCCTGGACTCGCGTACGGTGAACTTGATGGTGGGCGGCCCGGAAGGGCTGGCGCCGGAGGTCTGCGCACGCGCCGAGCAGCGCTGGTCGCTGTCACCGCTGACCTTGCCGCACCCGTTGGTAAGGATACTGATCGGCGAGCAGATCTACCGCGCCTGGACCGTGCTGTCCGGGCATCCTTACCACAAATGAGCCTGTAAGCAGTCCGATGTCGCAGCCGATCCGTCTCAAGGACCACGAGAAAGACGCCCGCCTGGTGCGCAACCGCGTCGTGTTCGGCGCGATCGCGATCATGCTGCTGATCTGCGTGCTGATTGCCCGCCTGTATTACCTGCAGATCATCCAGTACGACTATCACTCCACGCTGTCGGAGAACAACCGGGTGCACGTGCAGCCGATTCCGCCGACACGCGGGCTGATCTTCGACCGCAACGGGGTGATCATCGCCGATAACCGGCCAAGCTTCAGCCTGTCGATGACCCGCGAACGTGCGGGTGACTGGCAGCAAGTGCTGGACAACATCGTCGAAGTGCTGGAACTCACCCCAGATGACCGGACGCTGTTCGAGAAGCGCATGAAGCAGGGGCGCCGGCCGTTCGAGCCGGTACCGATCCTGTTCGAGCTCAACGAGGAGCAGATCGCCCGGGTGGCGGTGAACCAGTTCCGCCTGCCAGGCGTGGAGGTGGTGGCCCAGTTGGTGCGGCATTACCCGCAGGGTGCGCATTTTGCCCACTCGGTCGGCTATGTCGGGCGGATCAACGAGAAAGAGCTCAAGACCCTCGACCCGGTCAACTACAGCGGCACCCACCATATCGGCAAGACCGGCATCGAGCGCTTCTACGAAGACGACCTGCATGGCCAGGTCGGCTACGAGGAAGTCGAGACCAACGCCCGTGGCCGGGTGCTGCGCGTGCTCAAGCGCACCGACCCCAAGCCCGGCAAGGACATCGTGCTGAGCCTGGACATCAAGCTGCAGGAAGCCGCCGAGGCCGCCCTGGGCGGGCGCCGTGGCGCGATCGTCGCGCTTGACCCGCGCACCGGCGAGGTGCTGGCGATGGTCAGCCAACCGAGCTTCGACCCCAACCTGTTCGTCACCGGCATCAGCTTCAAGGCCTATGCCGAACTGCGCGACTCGATCGACCGGCCGCTGTTCAACCGGGTATTGCGCGGCCTCTATCCGCCCGGCTCGACGATCAAGCCGGCCGTGGCCATCGCCGGCCTCGACAGTGGTGTGGTCAACGCCGGCAGCCGGGTGTTCGACCCTGGCTACTACCAGTTGCCCAACTACGACCACAAATACCGTAACTGGAACCGCACCGGTGATGGCTGGGTCGATCTCGACACCGCGATCATGCGTTCCAACGACACCTACTTCTATGACCTTGCCCACAAGATGGGCATCGATCGGCTGTCCACCTACATGAACAAGTTCGGCATCGGCCAGAAGGTCGCCCTGGACATGTTCGAGGAATCGCCCGGGCTGATGCCGTCGCGCGAATGGAAACGCGCCACCCGGCGCCAGGCCTGGTTCCCGGGTGAAACCCTGATTCTCGGCATCGGCCAGGGCTACATGCAGGCCACGCCGCTGCAGCTGGCCCAGGCCACCGCGCTGATCGCCAACAAGGGTGTGTGGAACCGCCCGCACCTGGCCAAGACCATCGAAGGCCAGCTGCCAGTGGACCCCAACCCGATGGAAGACATCGTGCTGCGTGACAAGTCCGACTGGGCCAAGGTCACCCACGGCATGGAGCAGGTGATGCACAACGCCCGGGGTACCGCGCGCAAGGCCGCGGCCGGCGCCCAGTACCGCATTGCCGGCAAGAGCGGTACCGCCCAGGTGGTGGCGATCAAGCAAGGCGAGAAGTACGACCGCAACAAACTTCAGGAGCGCCACCGCGACCACGCCCTGTTCGTCGCCTTCGCCCCCGCCGACGATCCGAAGATCGTGGTGTCGGTGATGGTCGAGAACGGCGAATCCGGGTCCGGCGTCGCTGCCCCCGTGGTGCGACAGATCATGGACGCCTGGCTGCTCGATGAGCACGGCCGGCTCAAGCCAGAATTCGCGCCTGCCACCGTCGCCCAGGAAACGGCCCCGTGAAGAACAATTTCGATCGCATGCTCTCCAGCGAGGACGTGATGCGTCGGCGCGCGAGCTTTCTGCAGCGCATCCACATCGACGGCCCGTTGCTGGTCATTCTGCTGACCCTCGCGGCCGGCAGCCTGTTCGTGCTGTATTCGGCCAGTGGCAAGAACTGGGACCTGCTGCTCAAGCAGGCCACCTCGTTCGGCATCGGCCTGGTGTCGATGTTCGTCATCGCCCAGCTCGAGCCGCGCTTCATGGCCCGCTGGGTGCCGTTGGCGTACCTGGCCGGGGTGTTCCTGCTGATCGTGGTGGACGTCATGGGCCACAACGCCATGGGCGCCACGCGCTGGATCAACATCCCCGGGGTGATCCGCTTCCAGCCCTCCGAGTTCATGAAGATCATCATGCCGGCGACGATCGCCTGGTACCTGTCCAAGCGCACCTTGCCGCCACAGCTCAAGCACGTGGCCATCAGCCTGGTGCTGATCGGCATGCCGTTCATCCTCATCGTCCGCCAGCCCGACCTGGGTACCGCGTTGCTGATTCTCGCCTCCGGGGCCTTCGTGCTGTTCATGGGCGGCCTGCGCTGGCGCTGGATCATCAGCGTGCTGGCGGCCGCGGTGCCGGTGGCGGTGGCCATGTGGTTCTTCGTGATGCACGACTACCAGAAGCAGCGCGTGCTGACCTTCCTCGACCCGGAAAGCGACCCGCTGGGCACTGGCTGGAACATCATCCAGTCCAAGGCGGCGATCGGCTCCGGCGGGGTGTTCGGCAAGGGCTGGCTGCTGGGCACCCAGTCGCACCTGGACTTTTTGCCGGAAAGCCACACCGACTTCATCATCGCCGTGCTCGGCGAGGAGTTCGGCCTGGTCGGCATCTGCCTGCTGCTGATCGTCTACCTGCTGCTGATCGGCCGCGGGCTGATGATCACAGCCCAGGCCCAGACTCTCTACGGCAAGCTGCTGGCGGGCAGCTTGACCATGACCTTCTTTGTGTACGTGTTCGTCAATATCGGTATGGTCAGCGGCCTTCTGCCCGTGGTGGGCGTGCCGCTGCCCTTCATCAGCTATGGCGGAACTTCGTTGGTGACGCTGCTGTCAGCGTTTGGCGTTCTGATGTCGATCCATACGCACCGCAAATGGATCGCACAGGTTTGAATAAGGTGAAGAATTTCATGCAAGCAGTGCGTAACTGGGCTGCCCGTTGTGCGCCGTGGATCGGCGCGGTGGGCCTGTTCAGCGCTGTCCAGCAAGCCCATGCCGGCGACTACGACAACTCGCCCCAGGTGGCCGAGTTCGTCAGCGAGATGGCTCGCGACTACGGTTTTGCCAGCGAACAATTGACCGGCGTGTTCCGCGAGGTGCATCGCAAGCAGTCGATCCTCGACGCCATTTCGCGCCCCGCCGAGCGGGTCAAGCCGTGGAAGGACTACCGGCCGATGTTCATCACCGACGCGCGCATCGCCCGCGGGGTGGACTTCTGGCGCCAGCACGAGGCGGTGCTGGCCCGTGCCGAGCAGGAATACGGCGTGCCGGCGCAGTACATCGTATCGATCATCGGCGTGGAGACCTTCTTCGGCCGCAATACCGGCAACTACCGGGTCATCGATGCCCTGTCGACCCTGGGCTTCGACTACCCGCCGCGCGCCGACTTCTTCCGCAAGGAACTGCGCGAGTACCTGCTGCTGGCACGCGACGAGCAACTCGACCCGCTCACGCTCAAGGGCTCCTATGCCGGTGCCATGGGCCTGCCGCAGTTCATGCCGAGCAGTTTTCGCAACTACGCCGTGGATTTCGACGGCGACGGCCATATCAACATCTGGAACAACCCCGACGATGCCATCGGCAGCGTCGCCAACTACTTCAAGCGCCACGGCTGGCTGGCCGGCCAGCCGGTGGTCAGCCGCGCCGATGTCAGCGGCGCGCGGGCCGACGAGGGCCTGACCACCGGTATCGAGCCGACCCGCACGGCCGGGGAGTTGCGGGCGCTGGGCTGGTCGAGTCATGATGCGTTGCGCGATGATCTGCCGGTTACCGCCTTCCGCCTGGAGGGCGACAACGGCCCCGAGTACTGGATGGGCCTGAAGAACTTCTACGCGATCACGCGCTACAACCGCAGCGTGATGTATGCCATGGCGGTGCATCAGCTCGCTGAACAGCTGGTCCAAGCACGGGGCGTCAAGTAATGCGCGCAATCTTCTCTGCCAACACCTTCAAGCTGCTGACCTGCATGGCCGTCGGCATGCTGCTGGTCAGCTGTTCGTCCAGCCGCCCGACCACCAAGGCCAGCGGCAATGCCGTGCGCTCGCAGCCGGGCCTGGACATCAACCGCGCCCACAAGGACGGTGCGCCGTGGTGGGACGTGGACGTCAACAAGATCCCCGATGCCACCCCGACCGTGCACAACGGTGCCTACAAGGCCAACCCGTACACGGTGCTGGGCAAGACCTACTACCCGATGCAGGACTCGCGCAGCTACCGCGCCGAGGGCACGGCCTCGTGGTACGGCACCAAGTTCCATGGCCAGAACACCGCCAACGGCGAGCTGTATGACCTGTACGGCATGAGCGCGGCGCACAAGACCCTGCCGCTGCCGGCTTACGTGCGGGTGACCAACCTGGCCAACGGGCGCAGCGTGATCCTGCGGGTCAACGACCGTGGCCCGTTCTACTCCGACCGCATCATCGACCTGTCCTATGCCGCCGCCAAGAAGCTCGGCTACGCCGAGATCGGCACCGCCCACGTGCGCGTCGAAGGCATCGACCCGCAACAATGGTGGGCCCAGCGCGGCCAGCAGCCGCCGTTGGTGCTGAAGGAGCCTCAGGTGGCGCAGACCCAGGCGATTCCGGCCACCACCGGGCGCGTCGAGCAATGGACGCCGCCGCCACAGCAGCATGCGGCGCCGGTGGTGCCGGTGCAGGTGGGCGGCGGTAATGTGCCGGGCGCCAACGGCGGCAGCTTCCTCCAGGTGGGCGCCTTCGCCAACCCGGACGCCGCCGAACTGCTGCGCTCCAAGCTCAGCACCATGGTCAGCGCGCCGGTATTCATCAGCTCCATCGTGCGTAACCAGCAGACCCTGCACCGGGTGCGCCTGGGGCCGATCAACAGCCAGGGCGAGATCCAGCAGGCGCAGGACAGCATCCGCCTGGCGAACCTTGGGCAGGCCAAGCTGGTCACAGCTGACTGACAATGGCGCTGCTGTGTCATGTAGGAGCGGCCTTGCGTCGCGAAAGGGCCGCAAAGCGGCCCCGATTTATGCCTTATCGCGCAGAGTACCGGGGCTGCTGTGCAGCCCTTTCGCGACGCAAGGCCGCTCCTACAGGTTTTGTCATGAATTGCCGGGCCCGGCCATGTACAATGCCAGCTTTTGCGCGTTGCGCCGGGCTGCATTGCAGCCACTAAAAACTAGACTGACTGGCGCTGGGCACACGATGTGGCCCAGGGAACATCTCAGACCATTAGCGATTTTCGAGAGACGGATGAACATCACCAACCTTGCCAAACGACTTTGCCTGCCTGTACTGCTGATGATCACGCCCGCCGCCTTCGCGGCCGAGCAGATGATGCCGGCACCACCGCAACTGGCAGCCAAGTCCTACGTACTCATGGACGCGTCCAGCGGCAACGTGCTGGTCGAGAACAACGGTGACGAGCGCCTGCCGCCGGCCAGCCTGACCAAGCTGATGACCGCCTACATCGCCACCCTGGACATCCGTCGTGGCCAGATCGGCGAGAACGACCCGGTCACCGTCAGCGAAAACGCCTGGCGCACCGGTGGTTCGCGCATGTTCATCAAGGTGGGCAGCCAGGTCACCGTCAGCGACCTGTTGCACGGCATCATCATCCAGTCGGGCAACGACGCATCGGTGGCCCTGTCCGAGCACATCGCCGGCAGCGAAGACGCCTTCGCCGACATGATGAACAAGACGGCCGCCGACCTTGGCATGTCCAACAGCCACTTCATGAACCCGACCGGCCTGCCGAACCCGGATCACTACTCGTCGGCCCACGACATGGCGCTGCTGGCCCGTGCCATCATCGACGTCGACCCGGCGCACTATGCGATCTACTCGCAGAAAGAGTTCTTCTGGAACAACATCAAGCAGCCGAACCGCAACCTGCTGCTGTGGCGTGACAAGACCGTCGATGGCCTGAAGACCGGCCACACCGACGAAGCCGGCTACTGCATGGTGGCTTCGGCGGTACGCGACGGCCAGCGCCTGATCGCCGTGGTGTTCGGCACCAACAGCGAGCAGTCCCGTGCTGCCGAGACCCAGAAGCTGCTGACCTATGGCTTCCGCTTCTTCGAAACCCAGACCTTCTACCAGAAGGGCACCGAGCTGACCCAGGCGCCGGTCTGGAAGGGCGCGACCAGCATCGTCAAGGCGGGCCTGGCCAACGACCTGACCATGACTATGCCTAAAGGCCAATTGAAGCGCCTGCAGGCTTCGATGACCATGAACCCGCAGCTCACCGCTCCGATCGCCAAAGGTGACGTGATCGGCAAGGTGGAAGTCAAACTGGACGAGAACGTGGTTCACAGCGCCGACCTGATCGCCCTTGATGGTGTCGAGGAAGGTGGTTTCATCCGTCGTATGTGGGATAGCATCCGTCTATTCTTCTACGGGTTGTTCAACTGATACGTGACCTGCCACGCCCCCGCTGATCTTGCGGGGGCGTTGTTGTTGCCACGGCTTACGAGGCCGTTTCCGCCATGAGCGAACCTGACGTCAAGTCGCACAAAATCGAATTCCCCTGCGCCGATTACCCGATCAAGGTCATCGGTGACACCGTGGTGGGCTTCAAGGACATGGTGATCGAAGTCCTGAGCAAGCACGCCAAGGTCGACCTTTCCACCCTGGCCGAGCGCCAGAGCAAGGAAGGCAAGTACACCACCGTGCAATTGCACATCGTTGCCGAAAGCGAGAACCAGCTGCACGATATCAACAGCGCCCTGCGCGCGACCGGCATCGTGAAAATGGTGCTCTGATGTCCCTTTGCCTCGGTATTCGCGAGCTTGGCCTGCAGCCCTATGAACCGGTGCTGGAGGCCATGCGTCGCTTCACCGAGCAGCGTAGCCCGGACAGCCAGGACGAAATCTGGCTGGTCGAGCACCCCGCGGTCTTCACCCAGGGCCAGGCCGGCAAGGCCGAGCACCTGCTGGTGCCGGGCGATATCCCGGTGGTGCAGACCGACCGCGGCGGCCAGGTGACCTACCATGGCCCCGGCCAGCTGGTTGCCTACCTGCTGCTGGACGTGCGCCGCCTGGGCTTTGGCGTGCGCGAACTGGTCAGCCGCATCGAGCAGACCCTGATCGACCTGCTGGCCAGCTACGGCGTCCAGGCGGCGGCCAAGCCCGATGCGCCGGGTGTCTACGTCGATGGAGCGAAGATCGCCTCCCTCGGCCTGCGAATCCGCAATGGCCGTTCTTTCCACGGCCTTGCTCTGAACGTGGACATGGACCTTGCGCCATTCCGCCGAATCAACCCCTGCGGGTATGCGGGGCTGGCCATGACCCAGCTGCGTGACCTGGCAGGCCCGATCGAACTCGACGAGGTCAGGACAAGGCTGCGCGGACAGCTGGTCAAGCACCTCGACTACGCTGAGCAGACGACCCTCACGGGCGGAATCGACTGAATATGACAACTGTGCAAGAAGCCGTGCCGAACCTGATACCTACCCAGGATGCCACCCCGCGCCCAGCGCCGAAGAAGGTGGAAGCTGGGGTCAAGCTGCGTGGCGCCGAAAAGGTCGCGCGCATCCCGGTGAAGATCATCCCCACCGATGAACTGCCGAAGAAACCGGACTGGATCCGCGTGCGAATCCCGGTTTCCCCGGAGGTCGATCGCATCAAGCAGCTGCTGCGCAAGCACAAGCTGCACAGCGTGTGCGAGGAAGCCTCCTGCCCGAACCTGGGCGAGTGCTTCTCCGGTGGCACCGCGACCTTCATGATCATGGGTGACATCTGCACCCGTCGCTGCCCGTTCTGCGACGTCGGCCACGGCCGGCCGAAGCCGCTGGACCTGGACGAGCCGAAGAACCTGGCCGTGGCCATCGCCGACCTGCGCCTGAAGTACGTGGTGATCACCTCGGTGGACCGCGACGACCTGCGTGACGGCGGTGCCCAGCACTTTGCCGACTGCATCCGCGAAATCCGCGCGCTGTCGCCGGGCGTGCAGCTCGAAACCCTGGTGCCGGACTACCGCGGCCGCATGGACGTTGCGCTGGAAATCACCGCGCAAGAGCCGCCGGATGTGTTCAACCACAACCTGGAAACCGTACCGCGCCTGTACAAGGCCGCGCGCCCGGGTTCCGACTACGACTGGTCGCTGGACCTGTTGCAGAAGTTCAAGCAGCTGGTGCCGCACGTGCCGACCAAGTCGGGCCTGATGCTCGGCCTGGGCGAGACCGACGAGGAAGTGATCGAAGTGATGCAGCGCATGCGCGAGCACGACATCGACATGCTGACCCTCGGCCAGTACCTGCAGCCGTCGCGCAGCCACCTGCCGGTGCAGCGTTTCGTGCACCCGGACACCTTCGCCTGGTTCGCCGAGGAAGGTTACAAGATGGGCTTCAAGAACGTCGCATCCGGCCCGCTGGTGCGTTCGTCCTACCATGCTGACCAGCAAGCCCACGAGGCCAAGATCAAGCTCTGATCCTGGTTCGAGTGGCCGATGCCGATGTGCGCCGCAAGGCGGCATCGGCATTTTTGTTAGGGCCTCGTTCCCACTGTGTCGGAATCGCTTCCGTCTGCATATTGGGCGGCCTTCTACCTGCAAGGAGTTGCACGATGAATTCCCCTGAAAGCATCGGATCGCGCTTGCCAGCCGCGCTGCCGGGCGATGCCTGCTTTGCCATCGTCGCCCCGGCCGGGCCGGCGCGGCTGGATGCGCAGAAGGCCAGCCAGTGGTTCGCCGAGCGCGGTTACCGTTGCCGCCTCTATCCCGGCGTCGAGCAGGCCCAGGGTTATCTGGCCGGCACTGACCAGCAGCGGCTGGATGACCTGCACGCCGCCTTCGCCGACCCGGCGGTCGATGCCATCCTGTGCATGCGCGGCGGCTATGGCAGCATGCGCTTGCTCGACAAGCTCGACTTCGAGCTGATTCGCCGCCACCCCAAGCCGCTGATCGGCTACAGCGACATCACCGCATTGCACACGGCCATCTACCGGCATACCGGCTTGCTGACCTTCCATGGGGGCATGCTCAATGCCGACCTGCTGGGCGCCAAGCTGCAACCGACCGAGTCTTCGCTGCTGGCGCAATTGACGGGGCGCGTGGAGGAGGGTGACGAGATTGCCCATCCTGGCGAGTTTGCCTTGAGCTGCGTGGTACCGGGTGTGGCCAGTGGGCGGTTGCTGGGCGGCAATCTGTCGATGCTGGGGGCGACCCTGGGCACGCTGGCCGAGATCGACACGCAAGGCAGCATCCTGTTCATCGAGGACGTCAACGAGCCGCTGTACCGGGTGGATCGCCTGCTGACCCAGATGCGCCTGGCGGGCAAGCTCGAAGGCGTGAGGGGCGTGCTGGTGGGGGATTTTGCCGGGATTACCGTGGCGGCGATGACGCCGTTGCTGCAGGCGGTGTTCGGGCCGCTGGGCGTGCCGGTGCTGGCCGGGTGGCGCAGTGGGCATTGTGATCCGAATGTGTGCTTGCCGCTGGGGGCCAGGGTGAGGCTGGATAGCCAAGCACGGAGCCTGGTGTTGGCTCAGGGGTTGTTCAAGGCTTGAGATCGCTGGGGCCGCTTTGCGGCCCTTTCGCGACACAAGGCCGCTCCTACAGGCAATCGTGGGCCTTGTAGGAGCGGCCTTGTGTCGCGAAAGGGGCGCAAAGCGCCCCCCAGCATTCTCACCGTTGGCGCAGGCTATCGAGCAGCTTGTGCGTCGGATACCCATCCGCCGGCCACCCCAGCCCCTGTTGGGCATTGCGGATCGCCTTGCGGGTGTTGGCGCCGATGATGCCATCTGGGTTGCCCGCATCATGCCCGCTGGCGTTCAGCAGGTTCTGCAGCTCCATGCGCTCGCTGCGGCTCAGCGGCAAGTCTTCCTTCGGCCAGTTGCCGGCAATGAACCCCCAGCCCGAGAAGCGATCGCCCAGCAAGCTCACCGCCAACGCATAGGACGACGAGTTGTTGTACTTGAGGATCGCGCGGAAGTTGTCCAGCACCAGGAACGCCGGGCCACGGGCGCCCGCCGGCAGCAGCAGGGCGGCAGACAGCTCGTTGCTGCCCGCCGGCAACTGCGTGCCCGCCGGCAGCTTCACGCCCAGCTGCAGCCACTCGCTGACCGGTTTGCGCAGCGAGCCGTCGGCCAGCCAGTAGTCGAAACCTTGCGGCACCTGCACTTCGAAGCCCCATGGCTGGCCGCGTTTCCAGCCAGAGCTCTGCAGGTAGTGGGCAGTCGAGGCCAGGGCATCGGGCGTGCTGTTCCAGATATCGCGGCGGCCATCGCCGTCGAAATCCACCGCATGGGTGTTGTAGGTGGTCGGGATGAACTGGGTCTGGCCCATGGCCCCGGCCCACGAGCCGCGCATGGCTTCAGGCTGGATGTCGCCGTGCTGGATGATCTGCAAGGCGGCGATCAGCTGGTCCTGGGCGAACTGCGGGCGGCGCCCCTCGTAGGCCAGGGTGGCCAGCGAACGGATCACCGACTTGTTGCCCTGGAACTGGCCGAAGTTGCTCTCCATGCCCCACACCGACACCAGCACCTGGCGGTCGACGCCATAGCGTTGCTCGATGCGCGAAAGCAGCTCGGCGTTCTGCTCCAGCAGGCGCTTGCCGTTGCGCACGCGCAGCGGGGACAGCGCGCCATCGAGGTATTCCCACACCGGGCGGGTGAATTCGGGCTGGCTGCGGTCGGCCTTGATCACGTCCATGTCCGGCGTGACGCCAATGAACGCGCGGTCGAAGGTGCTGGCCGAGATGCCGGCCTGCAGCGCTTGCTGGCGGAAACCAGCCTGCCATTGGGCAAAGGTCTGCAATGGCTGGATTTCGGTGCTGACGTCGGGCGTGGCGCTGGGCAGGGTCACTACCGGCGTGGGCTGGGCAGGTGCCAGCGGCAGGGCGTCGGCGGCGGTGGGTTTTTCCGCGCAGGCGACGAGCAGGATGAAGCTGGAGGCCGCGATGAGCTGGCGGGATTTCCAACGGGGGAGGAGGCTGAAGGGCATGCACAGATCCAGAAATTCAGGTCAGGTGCCGACCATATCATGCCTGCGCTTGCGATGCTTTCATGCGGCCAAAAAGTAAGAAGCCTCCCAATCTCTCGATTGGAAGGCTTCGCGGCGGTAGCTGCCTTTGCCCTTGTTCGGTTGTTCCTGGCGGCAGCGGAACAGCGGTTGGGCGATGATCGACTTGGCCTTGTTGGGGCCGTGCTTTTTCGGCTTTTTGCTCATGGCGGGTTTCCTGCTTGAGGGATGGGTTGCGCGGCGGACTGTAGGCCGGTAGCGGGGGCAGGGCCAATTGATTGTGTTTATGGCTCAGGGCCCTATCGCCGGCAAGCCGGCTCCCACAGGTTAACCACAATGCTCAGGTCCTGTGCTATCCCTGTGGGAGCCGGCTTGCCGGCGATAGGTCCCTTGAATGTTACTCGGGTGGCAAGACCAGGCGTTGGCCGGCCATCAGCAGCGACAACCGCGACAAGCCAGTCCACGGCGACCCTTCGGCCTGCCCCTTGATTTGCGCATCGATGCGCTGGGCATCTTGCAGCAGCTGCGCCCAACGCTGCGCCGAGAGGCGCTGCAGGGCCTTGCTCACCAGCGGCCTGCGCTTGTCCCACACCGGTGGCCGGGCCTGGCTGAAGGCCTTGTCCAGTGGCACCCCCTGGCTGAACTGCTGGGCCAGGCCCGCCAGCAGGCGCAGTTCACGGGCCAGTGCCCAGAGGATGACCGGCGGCTCCACCCCTTCGCCGCGCAAGCCTTCGAGCATGCGCAGGGCATGGGCGGCCTCGCCATTGAGAATGGCATCGACCAGGCCGAAGACATCGAAGCGGGCGCTGTCGGCCACGGCGGCCTGCACCGTTTCCACGGTGATCTGGCTGCCTTCGGCCAGCAACTTGAGCTTTTCGATCTCCTGGGCCGCGGCCAGCAGGTTGCCTTCGACTCGCGCCGCGATCAGGTCGACCGCATCGCGCTGCGCAGACAAACCGGCCTGGGCCAGGCGCTGGTTGATCCACTGCGGCAGCTGCTGGGCGTCCACCGGCCAGATCTGGATGAACTGGCAGTGCGCGCCCTCGATCAGCGCCTTGCCCCACTTGGTCTTCTGCGCACTGCCATCGAGCTTGGGCAGGCTGACCAGCAGCACGGTGTCCTCAGCGGGGCGTGCGCAGTATTCCATGAGTGCTGCAGCGCCCTTGTCGCCAGGCTTGCCCGAGGGCAAGCGCAGCTCCAGCAGGCGGCGCTGGGCAAACAGCGACAGGCTGGCGCCGGCCTGGAGCAAGGTGCCCCAGTCGAAGTTGGCGTCGGCACTGAACACCTGGCGTTCATCGAAGCCTTGCTGGCGCGCGGCATTGCGGATGGCGTCAGCGGCTTCCTGGCACAGCAGCGGGTCGTCGCCGCTGACCACGTAAACCGGGGCCAGTGCGCCTTGCAGGTGCTTGTTGAGTTGGGCGGGGGCGAGTTTCATGGGAAACGGACGGGGCACCGAAGTGCCCCGTGCGGGCTTAGCGGCCCGGGATTTCCAGTGGCGACTGCTGCGGCGTTTCCGCCTGCTGGCGGCGCGCCGCTTCCAGTGCGTCGGCTTCGGCCTTGGCACGTTCGTCAGCCTTGCGCTGCAGCTCGTCGAGCTGAGTCGGGGTCAGGTTCTGCAGGCGGGCCATCATCGACTGCACCAGTTCGCGGCGCATTTCCACGCGGGCCTGGCTGGCTTCCTGGTCGGAACCGGTGATGTTGCCGCCGTCGCGCACGTAGATCTTGCGCACTTCAACCTTGTCGCTCAGCAGTTCCAGGTTGTTCAGGCCCAGGATGCTGTAGTTGAGGGTGGTGGTGAGTTCGTATTCAGCAGTACGGCTGCCGCCGCTGTAGCTCGCCGAACGCTGGTTTTCCTGCTCGTTGGTGAGCTCCAGGCGGTAAGGCGCGCCGGTGTGCACGTTGACGCCGCTGCGCTCGAGTGCCTGACGCAGCTGGACCACGGTCTGGCCGTAGGCATTGCGCGCGCCGACGTCCATTTCCTTGACGCTCAGCTCGTTGGTACCGGTGCCGCGCAGCTGGAAACCGCAGGCGCTGAGCATGACAGCCAGGCCCATTACCAGCAGATTGCGTTTGATCATGTTGTTGCTCCCTTGTGGGCCGATACCGCCCACCCGCACTGGCTGCGGGTGGGCGTTGCCATCAGTTGGCGACGATGTTGACCAGTTTGCCCGGAACCACGATGACCTTGCGGATGGTCAGGCCATCGATGAAGCGCAGGACATTCTCGTTGCTGCGGGCAGCGGCTTCGACTTCCTCGCGGCTGGCTGCGGCAGGCATCTCGACCTGGCCGCGCAGTTTACCGTTGACCTGGACGACCAGGGTAATGGTGTCCTGCACCAGCGCTTGTTCGTCGACGCTCGGCCAGGCGGCATCGATCACCGACTCGGCGTGGCCCAGTTGCTGCCACAGCTCGTGGCTGATGTGCGGGGTGATCGGCGCCAGCAGCAGGGTAACGGCCTCCAGGCCTTCCTGCAGCAGGGCACGGTCTTGCGCGGTGGCCTGCGGAGCCTTTTCCAGCACGTTCATCACGGTCATCACCTGGGCGATGGCGGTGTTGAACTTGTGGAACTGGCCGACATCGGTGCTGGCCTGCTTGATCGCGGCGTGGATCGCACGGCGGATGGCTTTCTGCTCGTCGCTCAGCGCGGCGATGTCCAGCTGGCCTGGCAGGCCCTGGCTGACGTGGCCCTGGGCCAGGCGCCAGACGCGGCGCAGGAAGCGGCTGGCACCTTCGACGCCGGAGTCGGACCATTCCAGGCTCATGTCGGGCGGCGAGGCGAACATCATGAACAGGCGGCAGGTGTCGGCACCGTAGGCCTCGATCATCGACTGCGGGTCGACGCCGTTGTTCTTGGACTTCGACATCTTCTCGGTGCCGCCGATTTCCACCGGCAGGCCGTCGGTCTTCAGGCGTGCGCCGATGATCTTGGCCTTGGCATCCCGCTCGATCTCGACGTCGGCCGGGTTGAACCAGTCCTTGCCGCCATTGCTGGCAACGCGGTAGTAGGTCTCGGCGACCACCATGCCCTGGGTCAGCAGGTTCTTGAACGGCTCGTTGGAGGTGACCAGGCCTTCGTCGCGCATCAGCTTGTGGAAGAAGCGCGCGTACAGCAGGTGCAGGATGGCGTGCTCGATGCCGCCGATGTACTGGTCCACAGGCAGCCAGTGGTTGGCGGCTTTCGGATCGACCAGGCCCTTGTCGTAGTTCGGCGAGGCGTAGCGGGCGAAGTACCAGGACGATTCGACGAAGGTGTCCATGGTGTCGGTTTCACGCTTGGCCGCCGTGCCGCATTTCGGGCAGGTGCACTCGTAGAACTCGGGCATGCGCGCCAGCGGCGAGCCGGCACCGTCCGGTACCACGTTCTCTGGCAGGGTGACCGGCAGCTGGTCTTCCGGCACCGGCACGTCGCCGCAGGACGGGCAGTGGATGATCGGAATCGGGCAGCCCCAGTAACGCTGGCGGCTGATGCCCCAGTCGCGCAGGCGGAACTGGGTGCGCGACTTGCCCAGTTCCTTGCGGATCAGGGCCGCTTCGATGGCGTCGAAGGCGCCGGCGAAGTCCAGGCCGTCGAACTCGCCGGAGTTGATCAGCTGGCCGTGCTCGCCGTAGGCCGCCAGCCACTCGCTGCCGACTTCGTCGCCAACGCTGGTGCGCACCACTGCCTTGACCGGCAGGTTGTACTTGTGGGCGAACTCGAAGTCGCGCTCGTCATGGGCAGGCACGGCCATCACGGCGCCGTCGCCGTAGTGCATCAGCACGTAGTTGGCGACCCACACTGGCAGCTTCTCGCCGGTCAGCGGGTGCTCGACCAGCAGGGAAGTGGCCATGCCCTTCTTCTCCTGGGTGGCCATGTCGGCCTCGGCAACGCTGCCGCTCTTGCACTCGTCGATGAACGCCTGCAGCGCCGGGTTGCCCTGGGCGGCCTGGGTGGCCAGCGGGTGTTCCGCGGCGACGGCGACGTAGGTCGCGCCCATCAGGGTGTCGGGGCGGGTGGTGAAGACCTTGAGGGTGCCTTCGTGGCCGATGCTCGCCTGGTCGTAGGGGAACTGCACTTCCATGCCGCGCGACTTGCCGATCCAGTTGCGCTGCATGGTCTTGACCTGCTCAGGCCAGCCCGGCAGCTCGTCGAGGCTTTCCAGCAGCTCGTCGGCGTAGTCGGTGATGCGGAAGTAGTACATCGGGATTTCGCGCTTCTCGATCAGCGCGCCCGAACGCCAGCCACGGCCGTCGATGACCTGTTCGTTGGCCAGTACGGTCTGGTCGGCCGGGTCCCAGTTCACGGTCCCGTTCTTGCGGTAGATGATGCCTTTCTCGAACAGGCGGGTGAACAGCCACTGTTCCCAGCGGTAGTAGTCCGGCTTGCAGGTGGTGACTTCACGTGCCCAGTCGATGGCCAGGCCCAGGCTCTTGAGCTGGGTCTTCATGTAGTCGATGTTTTCGTATGTCCACTTGGCCGGGGCGACGTTGTTTTTCATCGCCGCGTTTTCCGCGGGCATGCCGAAGGCGTCCCAGCCCATCGGCTGCAGGACGTTCTTGCCCAGCATGCGCTGGTAACGGGCAATCACGTCGCCGATGGTGTAGTTGCGAACGTGGCCCATGTGTAGCTTGCCGCTCGGGTACGGGAACATCGATAGGCAATAGTAGGTGTCTTTGCCTGGCTGTTCGGTAACAGCGAACGATTGTTGCTCGTCCCAGAACTTCTGGGCGGCGGCTTCGATATCACGGGGCGTGTATTGTTCGTGCATGGCTACTTTTGGCTGAGAGAGAAGAGACCTTGTTCCAGGCAGCGGAACCTCGCTGCGTCCGGCACTCCGGTGTCATGAGGGTGAACGCCTAAGCATACAGCAGCGCCGCGCGTCGTGGGAAACCCTGATTGCGAATGGCCGCTGGTCGCTGCATCCGGCTGCTTTTCATAGCGCCGCTAAGCTCATGTGTGGGGGGAGATATTCTTTATCTTCAATGAGGTGAACGGATGGGAGAGACGCAGCTACCCGCAATCAAACCGGAGCTTTACGAACGCCTGATCGACCGTCTTGGCCTGGCACTGGAAGTTGCCAGAACGTCGGTGCGATTACGCGACGAGATGCCAGCCGAGCTGGAGTTGCGCGGTCTTAGCCACGCAGAGTTCGAAGTGATCAAGGCTTACCTGGAGTCCCTCCCGGAACGCCGCAATGCCTGCGCCGGAATATACCCGCAAGCGGAACCGAGCTCGGCAAAGATCATCTGGCTCAAGGACAAGAAACGCCCCGCCAGTACGGCGAGATCCAGGACGCTGCCGCATCGCTAGCCGTTCAGGACGCCAGGCGCAGGCCATCGCGCGCCGGTTCTTCGACAACACTTCTCATGATCGGCGCCGGCCGCCCACTTGTTGGCTGGCGTCGATCCTCTTAGGCTGCATGCCTTCCATGGAGGTGTAGCCGATGCCCATCAAGTTCTTCATCAAACAATGGCTGATGCCGCCTGGCGTCCTCTTCCTGCTGTTGCTGCTCGCCTGGTGGCTGCGGGTGCGGCGCCCGGGGCTGGCGGCGGTGTGCTTCGCGCTGGGCCTGGGCGGTTTGTGGCTGATGAGTCTGCCACTGGTGATGCAGAAGGCCGCCAGCCTGCTGGAGAGCGAGCCGGCCTTGCCGGTGAACGAATGGGCGGGCCTGGCGAGCAGGGCGGATGCGATCGTCGTGCTGGGCGCCGGGCGCGAGCGTGGCGACCCCGGCTGGGGCGGCGCCGACCAGCCCACTGCCACGGCGCTGGAGCGCATGCGTTTTGCGGCGACGCTGGCCAAGGCCTCGGGTTTGCCGGTGTTGACCAGCGGCGGGCTGCACTACGGCACCCCGCCTAGCGAGGCGCAGTTGATGGCAGAGCGGCTGCGGGAGGACTTCGCGGTCGAGGTCAAATGGCAGGAAGGCGCCAGCCGTACCACCTGGGAAAACGCCCGGCTCAGTGCCGATCTGTTGCTGGCGCAAGGGGTTCGCCGAGTCGTGGTGGTGACCCAGGCGTGGCACATGCAGCGTGCGCGCTGGAGCTTCGAGCGGGCGGGTTTCGAGGTGGTGCCGGCGCCGATGGGCTTCCTTGGGCGCGAGCATGCGCGGCCGTTCGCAGGGTTGCTGCCGGAGAGCCGGGCGATGTGGCAGAGCAGCCAGTTGCTCAATGAAGCGGTGGGGTTGGTGGGGTATCGATTGTTCTATTGAACGGGTTTCGTCCTTATCGCCGGCAAGCCGGCTCCCACGGGTACATCACAGTGTGGGAGCCGGCACCCTCAAACGGTCTTGGCGATCCGCCCCGCCAGCAGCGCCCACCCCAGCAGCAGCACGCAGACGATCGCCAGCGGCCACGAGCGCCACTGCAGATACGGCGTCAGTTGCTGCATCGGCACCACCTCGCCATACAGGATCCCGCGCTGGAACTGCGGGATCTCTGCAGTAATCCGCCCAAACGGGTCGATCAATGCGGTCACGCCGTTATTGGTCGCGCGGATCATCCAGCGGCCAGCTTCCAGCGCCCGCATCTGCGCCATCTGCAGGTGCTGCAGCGGGCCGATCGAGGTGCCGAACCAGGTGTCGTTGCTGATCGTCAGCAGCAGGTCGCTGCGCGCGGCCAGGCCTGCGGCGAACTCGGGGTAGACCACCTCGTAGCAGATGTACGGGGCAATCTGGTAACCCTTGGCCTGCAGCAGCGGCTGGTCTTCAGGCCCGCGGGCGAAGTCCGACATCGGCAGGTTGAAGAACTCGATCAGGCCGCGGAGCATGTCCTGCAGCGGCACATATTCGCCGAACGGCACCAGCTTCTGCTTGAGGTAGGTGCCGTCGCCTTCGCCGGTCACGGTCACGCCGTTGTAGTAGCGGCGCTGGTGGTGCACCTCTTCGCGCACCGGCACGCCGGTGATCAGCGCCGAGTGGCGATCGGCGGCCAGGCGGCCCATCACGTCGATGTAGCCCTGGGCCTGGTCCTTGAGGATCGGCACCGCCGTTTCCGGCCACACCAGCAAGTCCACGGGCTTGGCAGTGAAGGTCATGTCGCGGTACAGCGCCAGTTGCGCATCGATGTGCGCCGGGTCCCATTTCAGCTCCTGCTCGACGTTGCCCTGCAGCGCCGCGACCTTGAGCGGGTCGCCGGCGGGCTTGGTCCAGGCGTGCCCTTTCAGGGCCATGCCGGCGGCCCAGGTGGCCAGCAGCAGGACGATGCCGATGGCCAGGAATGAGCGGCGCTCACGCAGGCGGTGCAGGTTGCACAGCAGCGCGGCGGTCAAGGCCAGGGTAAACGAGACCAACCATACACCGCCCAGCGGGGCCAGGCCCGCCAGGGGGCCGTCCAGCTGGCTGTAACCGGCGTAGAGCCAAGGGAAACCGGTGAGGAACCAGCCGCGGAAGGCTTCTTGCACCAGCCACAAGGCCGCGAAGCACAAGGCGTCGGCCAGTGGCGCCTCGTTGCGCCGCAACCAGCGCGCCCAGAGCCACGTGGGCAAGGCGAAGAACCAGGCAAGGGCGGCGAAGAACGCCAGCAGCAGCACGATGGCCAACAGCGGCGAAGCGCCGCCGTAGGTGTTCATGCTGACGTAGATCCACCAGGTGCCGGCGCCATACAGGCCGAAGCCGAACCACCAGCCGCGCCACATGGCCTGGCGCGGGCTGAGCTCGCGCAGGCCGAGGTAGAGCACGGCGATGGACAGCAAGGCCAGCGGCCAGATGTCGAAGGGCGCCAGGGCCAGAAGGGTAGATGCGCCGGCCGCCAAGGCCAGCAGGTTACCGGGCCAGCCGGGGCGGGTGATCCAACGCATGTTTGTCCTTAGCGGGTGATCGGGGTCAGGCGCAGCAAGTGTATCCGCCGGCTGTCGGCATTGAGAATACGGAACTTGTAGGCGCCGATCTCGGTGGTTTCGTTGCGCTTGGGCAGGTGGCCGAAGGCGCTCATCACCAGGCCGCCCACGGTGTCGAACTCATCGTCCGAGAACTCGCTGTCGAAGAACTCGTTGAAGTTGTCGATCGGCGTCAGTGCCTTGACCAGGAAATCGCCGCTTGGCAGCGGCTTGATGTAGCTGTCTTCCTCGACGTCATGCTCGTCCTCGATGTCGCCGACGATCTGTTCGAGCACGTCTTCGATGGTCACCAGGCCCGCCACGCCGCCGTATTCGTCGATGACGATGGCCATGTGGTTGTGGTTGGCGCGGAACTCGCGCAGCAGCACGTTCAGGCGCTTGGACTCCGGCACGAAGGTGGCCGGGCGCAGCAGGTCCTTGATGTTGAAGCTGTCGCCGTTCTCCTTGAGGATCAGCGGCAGCAGGTCCTTGGCCAGCAGGATCCCGAGCACATCGTCATGGCTTTCGCCGATCACCGGGTAGCGCGAGTGCGCGGCGTCGATCACCGCCGGCAGGAACTCGCGAGGCGACTGGGTAGCCTTGATGCTGATCATCTGCGAGCGCGGCACCATGATGTCGCGTACCTGCAGGTCGGCGACCTGGATGGCACCTTCGACGATGGTCAGCGCTTCGCTGTCGAGCAGCTTGTTCTGATGGGCTTCGCGCAGCAGCTCCAGCAGCTCCTGGCGGTTTTTCGGCTCATGGGCAAAAGCCTGGGTCAGTTTACCCAGCCAGGACTTCTGCCCGTTGCTCGATCGATCTTCGCTCATGGCGGTTCTCGTGATCCTTGGTGTATCAGTGTGTGATTGAGTCGGTTTCATCGTCGGCATACGGGTCGGGGTGACCCAGTTCTGCCAGCAATTCCCGTTCCAGCGCTTCCATCTCTTCGGCCTCATCGTCTTCGATGTGGTCGTAGCCGAGCAGGTGCAGGCAGCCGTGGATGACCAGGTGCGCCCAGTGTGCCTCCAGCGCCTTGCCATGTTCGGCAGCCTCGCGCTCGACCACCGGTACGCAGATCACCAGGTCGCCCAGCAGCGGGATATCGAGCAGCTCGTCGGGCACGTCGGCCGGGAACGACAGCACATTGGTCGCGTAGTCCTTGTGCCGGTAGGTGCGGTTGAGTTCGCGGCCCTCGGCTTCATCGACCAGGCGAATGGTCATTTCCGAGTCGGCGCTGCGCTGGCGCAAGGCCAGCTCGCACCAGCGGCGGAAGGCGGCATCATCCGGCGCGGCAGCGTCGGTGGCCCGTTGCAGGTCAAGTTCAAGCATCTTTGCTGCTGACCTCGGGCTTGGCCTGGCGGGCTTCGAAGCGGTCGTAGGCTTCGACGATGCGCTGCACCAGTGGGTGACGGACCACGTCCTTGGGCTGGAAGTGGGTGAAGCTGATCCCCGGAACGTCCTTGAGCACCTCGATCACGTGGGCCAGGCCCGACTTGGTGCCGCGCGGCAGGTCGACCTGGGTGATGTCACCGGTGATCACCGCCGTGGAGCCGAAGCCGATACGGGTGAGGAACATCTTCATCTGCTCGAGCGTGGTGTTCTGGCTCTCGTCGAGGATGATGAAGCTGTTGTTCAGGGTGCGCCCGCGCATGTAGGCCAGCGGGGCGATTTCGATGACCTGGCGCTCGATCAGCTTGGCCACGTGCTCGAAGCCCAGCATCTCGTACAGCGCGTCGTACAGCGGGCGCAGGTACGGGTCGATCTTCTGGGCCAGGTCGCCGGGCAGGAAGCCGAGCTTCTCGCCAGCCTCGACGGCCGGGCGCACCAGCAGGATGCGGCGCACCTGCTCGCGTTCCAGGGCATCCACGGCGCAGGCCACGGCCAGGTAGGTCTTGCCGGTACCGGCCGGGCCAATGCCGAAGTTGATGTCGTTGGCGAGGATTTCCTTGACGTAGCGTTGCTGGTTGGCCCCGCGCGGGCGAATGTTGCCCTTGCGCGTGCGCAGCGAGACGCTGACCTCGTTCACGGCCGGGTTGTCGATGTTCTCGACGGCCGACTCCTGCAGGTACAGGTGCACGGTTTCCGGCGACAGCTCGGTGGCCTTGGCCTCGCGGTAGAGGCGGCGCAGCAGTTGCTCGGCAGCGGAGGTGGTCTTGGGTTCGCCGATCAGCTCGAATTGATTGCCGCGGTTGCGGATCTCGATAGCCAGGCGTTGTTCGATCAGGCGCAGGTGCTCGTCGAACTGGCCGCACAAGTTGGCGAAACGGTGGGCCTCGAAAGGTTCGAGGATGAAACGATGGGGTTCTATGGGTGCGTTCAAGGTCGTTTTTAGCCGCTCGACGGCAATGAAGGTGAACTCAAGAATAACCCCTGAAGGGCAGGGGCGAAAGCACTGAAACGTTCAACGGTCGGTACAGGGCTGTCTGCTATGATGCGCGCCTTTTCTTACGCATGTGTTATCCCAAGATGAGCAAACGCGAACCCGCCATCTATAAAGTGATCTTCCTCAACCAGGGGCAGGTCTTCGAGATGTATGCCAAGCAGATCTACCAGAGCGACCTGTGGGGCTTCCTGGAAATCGAGGAGTTCGTCTTCGGCGAGCGTACCCAGGTGGTGGTCGACCCCAGCGAGGAGCGGCTGAAGAACCAGTTCGAGGGCGTGATCCGCAGCTTCGTGCCGATGCACGCGATCGTGCGCATCGACGAGGTGGAGCGCCTGGGTACGGCGAAGATCAGCGAGGCCAAGGGTGGCGGCAATGTCATGCCGTTCCCGATGCCAATGCCGGAGAAGTGATCAGGGGAGGGGCGAGAACGGCGTGCGCCCTTCGGCGTTCTGCAGCTCCAGCAGGTATTTGCGGAAGATCTGGCCAAGCACCTGGGTGGCATGCTCCAGCTCGTCGCGGGGCATCTGCTCGGTGACTTCGTCGGCCATGTCCAGCGCATCCTCGGCGCCGTTGACCGCGGCCATCTTCAGCAGGATGTAGGCCTGCACGTTGTTGGCCTTGACCCCCTCGCCATGGAAGAACATGGCACCGAGGCGGTACTGGGCGTCGGCGTGGCCTTGCAGCGAGGCTTTTTCGAACCAGTCCAGGGCCTTTTTCAGGTCCTTGGGCGTTTGCGTGTAGTAGTACTCACCCAGTTCGTACTGCGCCTGGGCGTCCCCGGTCGCCGCCGTCTGCTCGCAAGCCTTGAGGGCGTTTTCCTGGTCTTCTGGCTGAACGTTGAGCGTGCAGCGCCCCGTTGCCGGAATCAGCAACGAATTGCCGCCCTCGGCCTGGGCCAGCAGAGGCGGAAGAAGCAACAGGCAGCCCAAGGTCAGGGCGCGGCCGGTGCGGTTCATGGGGATCGACTTACCTCTGCAAAGCTGCGGCCAATGTCTCTGGTGGCACATTATGGGATAAGCAGCGCCAACCTTACAAAGTTTTACTCGAATTTCTGTGCGGGTGGGGAAAGTTGCTGATGGCAGAAGGGCTTTTGTTGCCTGCGCCGGCCTCATCGCGGATGAATCCGCTCCTACAGAAAGCGTAGGAGCGGATTCATCCGCGATGAGGCCAGTGCAGGTTATTGCTTACTTCAGCTTGGCAAAGGCCCGCTCAGCTGCATCCAGGGTGATCTGCAGCTCTTTCTCGCCATGGGCGATCGAGGTGAAGCCTGCCTCGAATGCGCTCGGCGCCAGGTACACGCCGCCTTCGAGCATCAGGTGGAAGAAGCGCTTGAAGCGCTCTGCATCGCTGGCCATCACGTCATCGAAGGTGACGATGTCGTCGGCACCGCTGAAGTACAGGCCGAACATGGCGCCTGCCTGGGTGGTGACGAACGGCACGCCAGCGGCATCGGCGCGTTGCTGCAGGCCATCGAGCATGCGGCTGGTGAAGGCGCTCAGTTCGTCGTGGAAGCCCGGGCGGCTGATCAGCTTCAGGGTGGTCAGGCCGGCGGCCATGGCCAGCGGGTTGCCCGACAGGGTGCCGGCCTGGTAGACCGGGCCCAGCGGGGCGATGCAGCCCATGATCTCGCGCTTGCCACCGAAGCAGCCGACCGGCATGCCGCCGCCGACGATCTTGCCGAAGGTCGACAGGTCCGGGGTGATGCCGTAGTAGCCCTGGGCGCCGCCGAGCGATACCCGGAAACCGGTCATCACTTCGTCGAAGATCAGCACCACGCCGTGCTTGTCGCACTGCTCGCGCAGGCCTTCGAGGAAGCCTGGCGCCGGCGGTACGCAGTTCATGTTGCCGGCTACCGGCTCGACGATGATGCAGGCCACGCTCTGGCCGACGTCGGCCAGGGTCTTCTCGACCGCCGCCAGGTCGTTGAACGGCAGGGTCAGGGTGTGCTTGGCGAAGTCCGCCGGCACGCCCGCCGAGCTCGGTACGCCCTGGGTCAGCAGGCCGGAGCCGGCCTTGACCAGCAGGCTGTCGGAGTGGCCGTGGTAGCAGCCTTCGAACTTGATGATGGCGTCGCGGCCGGTGTAGCCGCGGGCCAGGCGAATGGCGCTCATGGTGGCTTCGGTGCCGGAGCTGACCATGCGCACCATCTCCATCGACGGCACCAGCGAGCAGACCAGGTCGGCCATCTCGGTTTCCATGGCGGTCGGCGCGCCGTAGGACAGGCCGTGCTGCAGCTGGTTGCGCACCGCCTCCAGCACCTCAGGATGGCCGTGGCCGAGAATCATCGGGCCCCAGGAGCCGACGTAGTCGACGTAACGCTTGTCGTCTTCATCGACCACATAGGCGCCTTCGGCATGCTTGAAGAACAGCGGGGTGCCGCCGACGCTCTTGAAGGCGCGGACCGGCGAGTTGACGCCGCCCGGGATGTGCTTCTGGGCTTGGGCGAACAGGGATTCGGAACGGGACATGGGATCTTCTCTCGAAATCAGGAAGCGAACAGGGCGTTGAAGGCGCGGGCGCGGCGGGTGACTTCCTGCGCGCTGTCGACACCGAACAGGCCATGGATCACCGCCAGCAGGTCGGCGCCATGGGCGACCAGCGGGGCGGCGTTGTCCAGGGTGATGCCGCCGATCACGGCGATCGGCAGCTTGACCTGGGCGCGGGCCTGCTCCAGCAGCTCGACGTTGGCGGCAGGTGCGCCCGGCTTGGTCACGGAATTGAAGAAACGGCCAAAGGCCACGTAGCTGGCGCCTTCGCTGGCGGCTTGCTGGGCCAGGTCGAGCTGGGCGTGGCAGGTCGAGCCGATGATCGCCTGGCGGCCGAGCAGGGCACGGGCCGGGGTCAGCGGGCCGTCGGTCTGGCCCAGGTGCACGCCGACGCCCAGGCGCGCGGCAAGTTCGGCGTCGTCGTTGATGATCAGCTCGGTGCCGTAGCGCTCGCACAGCTTCATCAGTGCTTCGGCCTCGCGCAGGCGGCGGGCGGCGTCGTCACTCTTGTCGCGGTACTGCAGCAGGCACACGCCGCCTTCCAGCGCCGCTTCGACATGGGACAGGAAACGGCCGGCGAGCAGCTGGCTGTCGGTAATCGCGTACAGGCCGCGTAGCTTCATCGGAAGGCCTCGTGTCAGGAGCAGAAGTCCAGGGGCAGGCGGCGCGGGACGAACTGGCCCTTGCCCAGTTGTTCGGCGTCGCGCAGGGTCCGCCAGGTGTAGTCCAGGGCGCTGCGCACGGCGCTTTGCAGCTGTTCACCGAGGGCCAGGCGGCCGGCCAGGGCGCTGGCCAGGGTGCAGCCCGAGCCGTGGTAGCTGCCCGGCAGGCGCTGGCAGGTCCAGGTGTGGCTCTGGCCGTCGCGGCTGTACAGGCGGTTGTGGATTTCGTCTTCGTCGCCGTGGCCACCGGTAATCAGCAGGTGCTTGATGTAGGGCAGCAGTTTGTCTGCGCACTCGTCGGCCGTGCCGTCTGGCAGTTCGGCCAGGATGCGCGCCTCGGGCAGGTTCGGCGTGGCAATGGTGGCCAGCGGCAGCAGGCGCTCGCGCAGGGCATAGCCGACTTCGTCCTTGCCCAGGCGGCCACCGCCACCGGCGCGCAGCACCGGGTCGCAGACCAGCGGCAGGTGCGGGTGGGCACCCAGCAGTTCGGCGACGGTGTCGACCATCTCGATCGAGCCGAGCATGCCCAGCTTGACGGCGGCGACCCGCGAATCGGCCAGCACGGCGTTGGCCTGGGCCAGCACCCACTCGCGGTCGAGCACGCGGAAGTCGGAAACATTGACGGTATCCTGCACGGTCAGGGCGGTCACGGTCGGTGCGGCGTGACAGCCTTGGGCGATCAGGGCTTCGATATCTGCCTGCAAGCCGGCGCCGCCACTTGGGTCGTGGCCGGAGAGACAGAGGACAACGGGGCGGGAGCTGTAGGTATTCATGGTCGGCGAGCTTACCACCAAACCCAATTGTGCGGATCGTCCTACAAATGGATTTTGCTGATCGATCGGTCAGATTTATTCTTGTAACAAGCCTGAAAGCATTGTTCTAGAGCCTTTTAATCGAAATTTAATGTGGCCCGTTGCCAGCGTTCAAAGCTATGCTAGAGTGCTCGGATAACTCGACAAACGGGCACTGCCGGATTTCGTCGTCTCATAGGGATTGGAGGCCATCGCGACGCGACCGGACAGGCCATGCTGGGGCTGTATGCGCTATTTGCTGATCGTGCTTCTGGGCTTGCTGCCCGTGCTGGCCACCGCCGTCGAATTCGACGATACCACCCGCCACCTGCCGCTGGGCAAAGTCATGCAGGTCTACGAAGACCGCGATGGCACGGCGAGCATCGCTCAAGTCAGCGCACCCATCTTTGCCAATCGTTTTCGTACCCACCATGAAGACGTGCTCAACGCCGGCTACTCGACCTCGGTGTTCTGGCTGAAGGTCGACCTGCACTACCTCGCCTCCGACCGCACCGCGCCCCGCCAGTGGCTGCTGGAGCTGGCCTACCCGCCGCTGGATCACCTCGAGCTGTACCTGCCCGGCAGCGATGGCGTCTATCGCCTGGCCCAGCGTACCGGTGACGCCTTGCCCTACGACAGCCGGCAGATCCGCCAGAACAACTACCTGTTCGAGCTGCCCATGCGCCCCGGGCAGTCGACCACCGCCTACCTGCGCCTGCACAGCGAAGGCTCGGTACAGGCGCCGCTGGCGCTGTGGTCGAGCGAGGCCTACATGGAAGATCAGCCCACTCGCCTGTACGTGCTGGGGATGATCTACGGCGTATTGCTGGTGATGCTGGTGTACAACCTGTTCATCTTCATCAGCGTGCGCGACGTCAGTTACCTCTACTACATCCTCTATATCGCCTCGTTCGGCCTGTACCAGGTGTCGGTCAACGGTGCCGGGGTGGCCTACTTCTGGCCGGACAGCCCCTGGTGGGCAAATGCCGCCACGCCCTTGTTCATCGGCGCTGCCGGCCTGTTCGGCTGCCAGTTCGCCCGCCACTTCCTGCGCCTGCGCAAGATCAGCCGGGGCTTTGATCGCCTGCTGCAGCTGCTGATGCTGGGCGCGATAGCGGTCATGCTGCTGGCGGTGAGCATGCCCTACGGCATTGCCCTGCGCATGGCCACGGTGCTGGCACTGCTGTTCACCGTGAGCATCTTCACCGCCGGGCTGCTGGCCTGGTCGCGGGGGCTGCGCGTGGCGCGCTGGTTCATCATTGCCTGGACGGCGTTCCTGCTCGGCGGCATGGTCAACACGTTGATGGTGCTGGGCTACCTGCCGAACGTGTTCATCACCATGTACGCCAGCCAGCTGGGCTCGGCGCTGGAAGTGGCGCTGCTGTCGCTGGCCCTGGCCGACCGCATCAACAGCATGCGCGAGCAGCAGGCGCAGACCCTGCGGGAAACCGGGCGCACCCTGGAGCAACTGAACCAGCAGCTGGCCAGAAGCAACCTGCTCAAGGACGAATTCCTCGCCACCGTCACCCACGAGTTGCGCACGCCGATGAACGGCGTGATCGGCTCGCTGGAGCTGATGCAGACGTTGCCCATGAGCGCCGAAATGGCCCAGTACCAGCGCACGGCGGTGGGCTCTGCCCAAGACATGATGGGCATGGTCGACGACATCCTCACCCTCACCGAACTGCAGGCCGGCCGCCTGCGCGCCCAGCCCAGCCCATTCAGCTTGCGCCGGCTGCTCCAGGACCTGCGCGCCGGGCATGCCGGCACGGCCCTGGGCAAAGGCCTGTACCTGAGCCTGGACATTCCCGCGGAGCTGCCCGACGAACTGCTGGGCGATGGGCACAAGCTGCTGCGTTGCCTGGGTTGCCTGGTCGACAACGGCCTCAAGTTCACCCACCAGGGTGGCGTGATGGTGCAGGTGCGCGGTCGGCGCCTGGGGCCGGACAGCCTGGCGCTGACCTTCACCGTCAGCGACAGCGGCATCGGCTTCGATGACCTGGACCAGGCCATCCTCTATCAGCGCTTCTTCCAGGTCGACGGCTCGATGACCCGGCGCTATGGCGGGCTGGGCATCGGCCTGTCGATCTGCCGGCAGATGGGCGAGCTGCTCGGCGGCAAGCTGGCGCACGAATCGACGCGCGGCTTGGGCAGCCGTTTCGAGCTGAGCTTGAATGTGGCGATTGCCCAGATCCAGATGCCGCCGGGGCGCGCGGCGTCGGGAGCCGTGCGGTTTTGACGGCCGGCGTCACCACAGGTTTAGTCCTATTTGTCACTTTGACGGACTGACAGGGAATGCTTCACTGGGGCTTTCAGGCATACCCGGCCCCAGGAGCTTGCGATGAACCTGCACCAGTACGCTGAAACCCACGAAGTCACCAACCAGCCGCCGCCCCTCGACGGCGCCAACCTGTACCGCCTCGATATCCCGCTGCAGGAATGGTCGCGGCGCTTCGGCGCCGGCTGGGCCGAGTCGCGGATCGATGCCTACGGTGCCCTGGCGGGCGGGCCACTGATGGCCGCAGGCTTCCTGGCCAACGCCCACAAGCCGGAGTTCAGCAGCCATGACCGCTATGGCCATCGGATCGACCTGGTGGAGTTCCACCCCGCCTACCACGAGCTGATGCGCACCGCCGTCGAGCACGGCCTGCCGTCATTGCCCTGGGCCGAACCCCGCCCCGGCGCGCACGTGGCGCGGGCGTCGATGACCTACCTGCACAGCCAGGCCGAGGCCGGCACGGGCTGCCCGCTGACCATGACCTTCGCCGCCGTGCCGGCACTGCGCCTGCAGCCGGAGCTGGCCGAATACTGGCTGCCGAAGATCCTGGCGCGGGAGTACGACCCGCGTAATGTCGGCGACCGCCACAAGGCCGGGGTCACCATCGGTATGGCCATGACCGAGAAGCAGGGCGGCACCGACGTGCGCGCCAACACCACCCGCGCCTACCCGGTAGGCACGCCTGGCCCCGGCCAGCCCTACGAGCTGGTCGGGCACAAGTGGTTCTGTTCGGCGCCGATGTGCGATGCCTTCCTGACCCTGGCGCAGACCGAAAAAGGCCTGACCTGCTTCCTGCTGCCGCGCCACCGGCCGGACGACCAGCGCAACCAGTTCTACATCCAGCGCCTGAAGAACAAGCTGGGCAACAGCTCCAATGCCTCCAGCGAAGTGGAGTTCCGCGGCGCCCTGGCATGGATGGTGGGCGAGGAGGGGCGCGGTGTGCCGACCATCATCGAAATGGTCGCCATGACCCGCTTCGATTGCATGGTCGGCTCCAGCGCCCTGATGCGCCAGGCGCTGACCCAGGCCACCCACCACTGCGCGCACCGCAAGGTCGGCGGCCGCGTGCTGAGCGAGCAGCCGCTGATGCAGAGCGTGCTGGCCGACCTGGCCCTGGAAAGCGAGGCGGCATTGGCCTTGAGCCTGCGCATGGGCCAGGCCCTGGAGCAGCTCGACGACCCGCAGCAGGCGCATTTCGCCCGGCTGGTGACGGCGGTTGGCAAGTACTGGATCTGCAAGCGCGCCCCCGCGATGATCAACGAGGCCGCCGAGTGCCTCGGCGGCGCCGGTTATGTCGAAGACAGCATCCTGCCGCGGCTGTACCGCGAGGCGCCGGTCAACTCCACCTGGGAAGGCTCGGGCAACGTGCAGTGCCTGGACGTGCTGCGGGCCTTGTCCAAGGAGCCGGGCGTGCTCGATGCGCTGTTCAGCGAATTGGGCGACGGCCATGGCGACCCACGCCTGGCGGCGCACATCGGCAACCTCAAGGGCGCGTTTGCCGACACCAGCGACATCCAGTACCGCGCCCGGCAACTGACCGAGGACATTGCCCTGGCCCTGCAGGCCAAGTTGCTGCTCGAGGCGGGCAACGCGGCGGTGAGCGATGCCTTCATCGGCAGCCGGCTCACGGGCGGCGGGCGGGTGTACGGCGCGTTGCCGCGCGGGGCCGATGTCGAGGCACTGGTGGCGCGGGCCACGCCGTCCTGAGGCCTATCGTCGGCAAGCCGGCTGCCACGCAGGCCAAGGTGCTCATCCTCCTGTGGCAGCCGGCTTGCCGGCGATGGGGCCCTCGCGACCACCGGGGATGTATTTGCCATGAAACGCAGGCAAGATGATTCCCACGCATGTCCAGACAGGAAGCACAGTGTGAGCCACGCCTTTGTAGTCGTTGATACTCCCGAACAGGCCGTCGACCGTCTGGCGGCCCTGCACGAACAGGCCACCGGTGCCCTCAGCCAGGCCCTCAAGCGTTACCTGAAAGACCGCACCGAGCCGGACGCCGACGAGCGTGCCCAATACCGCTACCCGGCCCTGCGCCTGACCTATTACAGCCACGGCGAAGTGGCCGCCACCACCCGTGCCTATGCCAAGGTGCAGGTCGCGGGCACCTACAGTGTCACCGTCACCCAGCCTTCGGCGTTTCGCGGCTACCTGCTCGAGCAGCTGCGCCCGTTGATGCATGACTACACGGTGACCGTGGAAGTCGGCGTCAGCGAACAGAACATCCCGTACCCCTACGTGGTCGACCAGGGCGACGAGCTGGCCGGCAGCGGCATCACCGCCGCCGAGCTTGCGCGCGTGTTCCCCAGCACCGACCTGTCCGCCGCCACCGACAACATCGCCGACGGCCTGTACGACTGGGACAATTCCAAGGCCCTGCCGCTGGCGCTGTTCGACGCCGCCCGCGTCGACTTTTCCCTGCGTCGCCTGGTGCACTACACCGGCAGCGACTGGCGCCACATGCAGCCGTGGATCCTGCTGACCAACTACCACCGCTACGTCGACCAATTCATCAGCCACGGCCTCGAGCAACTGCGCGAAGACCCGCGCTTCGTGCGCATGGTGCTGCCGGGCAACGTCGAGATCGAAAAGGGCATGGACCACGGTGAAGCGCAGGCCCTGGTGGCCAGCGTGGTGTGGCACCGCTACCAGATGCCGGCCTATCACCTGATCGCCGCCGATGGCGACGGCATCACCCTGGTCAACATCGGCGTCGGCCCGTCCAACGCCAAGAACATCACCGACCACCTGGCCGTGCTGCGCCCGCACTGCTGGCTGATGATCGGCCACTGCGGTGGCCTGCGTCAGTCGCAGACCATCGGCGACTACGTGCTGGCCCACGCCTACATGCGCCGGGATGGCATCCTCGACCGGGTGGTGCCGCCGAACATCCCGATCCCGGCCCTGGCCGAGGTGCAGCTGGCGCTGCAGGAAGCGGCGGCGCAGGTCACCGGCGAGCGTGGCGACGAGCTGAAGAAGCGCCTGCGCACCGGCACCGTGCTGACCTACGACGACCGCAACTGGGAGCTGCGCTGGGCCCAGGAGCGGCCGTTGATCAACCTCTCGCGTGCGGTCGCGGTAGACATGGAAAGCGGCACCATCGCCGCCCAGGGCTACCGCCTGCGGGTTCCTTACGGCACCTTGCTGTGCGTCTCGGACAAGCCGCTGCACAGCGAAATCAAGCTGCCGGGTTCGGCCAACGCCTTCTACAACCGCGCTGTCAGCCAGCACCTGAAAATCGGCATTGCGGCCCTCGACCTGCTGCGCACCGAGCTCAACTCGCTGCACTCGCGTAAACTGCGCAGCTTCGATGAGCCGCCGTTCCGCTGAGGATCCATGCCACTGCCCCCCCGTTCCAAGCCGCGCCGCCCCCAGGCGCGGCCTGTCGGCCCCCGTCGCCAAGCCAAGGCGCCACCGGCCGAGCCACGCCTGATCCTGTTCAACAAGCCGTTCGACGTGCTGACCCAGTTCAGCGACGGCGAAGGGCGGGCGACGCTTAAGAACTTCATCGACATCCCGGGCATCTACCCGGCCGGGCGGCTGGACCGCGACAGCGAAGGGCTGTTGCTGCTGACCAATGACGGGCAGTTGCAGGCGCGCATCGCCGACCCCAAGCACAAGTTGGCCAAGACCTACTGGGTGCAGGTGGAAGGGGAACCGAGCGATGAGCAGCTAAAGCGCCTGCGCGAAGGAGTCGAGCTCAATGACGGGCCAACCTTGCCCGCTGAAGCGCGGCGCCTCGACGAGCCCCAGCTGTGGCCGCGCAACCCGCCGGTGCGGTTTCGCAAGAGCGTGCCGACCCATTGGCTGGAGCTGGTGATTCGCGAGGGGCGTAACCGCCAGGTGCGGCGGATGACGGCGGCGGTGGGGTTGCCGACCTTGCGCCTGGTGCGCGTGCGGATTGGCGATTGGGCACTGGAGGGGCTGGAGCAGGGGTGTTGGCGCGAGGTTCCGGCGCGGCTTTAGGCCTTGTTGGCCTTATCGCCGGCAAGCCGGCTCCCACAGGGAAATGCACGAACTGTGGGTAGCTGGACTGCCAGCGATGGGGCCCGAGAAATCACTAAACCCCTTCCAGAAACCCCACCACCACGCTCTTGATGATGAAGGCCAGCACCCCAAGGCCGAGCACGAAGAACAGGATCATCGTGCCAAAGCGCCCCGCCTTGGACTTCTTCGCCAGGTCCCAGACGATGAAGCCCATGAAACCGATCAACACGGTCACCAGGATGATCATCATCCACTCTTCGAATACGGCGGGATCCATCTGTGTTCTCCAGGCAGGCTGAGCAGCCGATTATACGCAGGCCAGGCAGCGATTAACGAAGGTGGGTCAAAGGTAGCTCGGTGCTCGCCAGCACCTGGTTGAGCACGAAGCTCGAGCGCACGCTGGTGACGCCTTCGATGCGGGTCAGGCTGCCTAGTAGCAGTTTCTGGTAATGATCCATGTCCGGCACCACCACCTTGAGCTGGTAGTCGGCATCCATCCCGGTGACCAGGCTGCATTCGAGGACCTGCGGCAGGTTGCGGATGGCGGCCTCGAAGGTTTCGAAGCGCTCCGGGGTGTGCCGGTCCATGCCGATCAGCACGTAGGCGGTCAGGCTCAGGCCCAGTTTCTTGCGGTCGAGCAGGGCGACCTGGCGCGAAATGTAGCCGTCGTCTTCCAGTTGCTTGACCCGACGCGAGCATGGCGAGGGCGACAGGCCGATGCGCTCGGCCAGCTCCTGGTTGGAGATGCGGGCGTCGCGCTGCAGTTCGGCGAGGATGCTCAGGTCGTAGCGGTCAAGCTTGCTCATGGAAAAGGCCTTTTCTGTTCAGATTGCTGCGAATTATCAATCCAGGGTTAAAAATTGCGCAAGTGCTATTTATCTGAGCAATCTTCGCAATCCTCTGCCGCCTGCGCTCCCGTAAAGTTAACCCCAGAATCACTGCCCGGACATCAGTCCACGGCGACACGCCCTAGGCGGGCGGTCGCGGCCAGCGCTCCAACAGGAGCCGCCAGGCCCCCGGGCTACACACCGTCCAGAAGACGGGGTGAGGTGAGCCGGCGCCACAAGTGCCGAGAACGGACGACAAATTGCAAAGGGAGGCCCATTGGCCTCCCTTTTTTCATGTCCGCGATTTCACCTGCCCGTGCATCATGGGCGCGGTAGACTGGCAGCGTGCCGTTTTCTTTACCGCGAGGGACATCATGAAGTCGCGCATCTGGCAGTTGGCAGGTGTTGGTTTGCTGGGTTTGAGCATCAGCCTCGGGGCCATGGCCCAGGGGCCGAACGAGGGGCATGGGGGGCACGGCAATGCCCCGGACGACCCCAATGGCGGCGGCCCGGCCAGCTCGCCGCTGAACTCGCGTGACGAAGTGCGCCAGACCCAGCCCCCGCGACAGGGCTATTACCAGGACATCCCACGGCGCAATGGTGACAACCGCCACTGGCAGGCCGGCGGCCCGGGCCAGCGCCCGGGCGGCGACTGGCAAGGGCGGCCCGACGGGCATGGCAATGGCTGGGGCCCAGGGCCGCAGTATCACCCTGGGCATACCATCGATCATTTCCCCGATCGTTATGCGAAAGTGCCGTATCGCGGCCAGGACTATTTCTACTCGGGCGGTTACTGGTATCGCCCCCATGGCAGCAGCTACATCGTGGTGGCGCCGCCCTACGGCGTGCGGGTCGGCTACCTGCCGTCCTATGCGCGTGAAGTGTGGGTGAGCGGGGCGCTCTTCTTCCTGGTCGCCGACACCTACTACCAGTACCTGGCCGATACCGGGGAGTACGTGGTGGTCAGCCCGCCCGCCGTAGTGCCGGCCCCGGTGGCCATGGCGCCGGCCGGCAATGCCTACGATGTGGTGGCCTACCCGATGTATGGCCAGGGCCAGCAGCAGCAGGACCAGGACCGCTACCAGTGCCACCGGTGGGCGGTGAGCCAGTCGGGGTTCGACCCGGCGACCGCGACCTACGCCCCGCCGGGCAACGTGGCCGACACCTATCGACGAGCCCTGGGCGCCTGCTTCAGTGGGCGTGGCTACAGCATCAACTGAGGCTCATACCGGGTCGGCATGCACCATCACATCCGCCTTCGGATAACGTTGGCGGATGACCTGCGAGGCCTCCACGCACAGGGCATGCGCTTCATCCAGCGGCAACTGCCCAGGCAACTCCAGGTGCAATTGCACGAACCACTGGTTGCCCGACACCCGGGTACGCACGTCATGCACGCCCTCCACCCCAGGGATGGCCAGCACCAGCGCCTGCATGGCCTCGCCGATATCGCCCGGCAGCTCCTTGTCCATCAGGATTGCCGTGCTTTCCCGGGCAATCTGCAGGGCGCTCCAGAGGATGTACAGGGCGATGCCCAGGCCGAACAGCGCATCCAGCTGCGGCCAGCCAAAGCGCGCCAGCAGCAACGCCAGCAGGATGCTGCCATTGAGCAGCAGGTCGGAGCGGTAGTGCAGCGAGTCGGCGCGCACTGCGGTCGAGCCGGTCTCGCGGATGACCTTGCGCTGCAGAGCCAGCAGGGCAAGGGTCAGCACCAGCGAGAGCACCATCACGCCGATGCCGATGGCCGTGTCGCCCAATGGCTGCGGCGTTTGCAAGCGTTCGGCCGCCTGCACCCCGATCAGCACCGCACTCACGCCGATGAACAGGGCCTGGGCCATGCCCGCCAGGGCCTCGGCCTTGCCATGGCCGAAGCGATGGTCGTCATCGGCCGGGCGCAGCGCATAGTGCACGGCAAGCAGGTTGAGAAACGACGCGACCGCATCCAGGGCCGAGTCGGTCAGCCCCGCCAGCAGGCTGACCGAACCGCTCAGCCACCAGGCCACGGCCTTGCTCAGGACCAGGATGCTGGCCACCGCCAGCGATGCGCGGGTGGCCAGGCGTAGCAGGCGTTGGTGTTCGGCCGAGGTGGGCATGCCGTGGAGGATGTCCTTGTGGAGGTCAGGCGGCCGGTACCAGGCCCAGGGTCGCCAGCTGCTCGACACTGCCGCGGTGCTGGATCAGCCGTGGGTCATCCAGCGGCAGGCGCTGGCCCAGTTCGCTTTCGAGAATCGCCTGCAGCTTGAGGTTGTCGACCTTGCCATCCGGGCTCACGGCTTCGTGCAGTTTCGCCGGGTCGACTTGGGCCGTGTGGCCGCCTGGGTAGTAGATGGCGCCGGTGGCGAAGTCGATGCCAAAGGCGATCAGGCCGGGGATCACGTAGAACAGGATGCCGATGGCATCCATCGCAGCAACGACCGGGTCGATCTTGCCGCCGATCTGGCCACGGCGGTCGGGGTAGAAAATCGTGCCGCAGGCCGTCAGCTGGGTCAGCAGTGTGGCAATCAGGGCGCCACCAACAAGGCGGGATGGGATGCGCATGTAAATCTCCGAAAAGGGGTTCAAGCGGACAAGCGAAGCGCCAGTACCTGAAGCTAAGACCATGATAGAGCAGGCTGGGTTCGCCGTTATACTCGCGCGACTGTTCGAGGACCACCATGATTTCATTACCCATTGATGCCGCCTTGCCCGCCCTGCGCCTGGCCCTGCAAAACCGCGATGAAGCCGTGCTCGAGGCCCCGCCCGGCGCCGGCAAGACCACCCGCGTGCCGCTGGCGCTGCTGAACGAGCCCTGGCTGGCCGGGCAGACCATCCTCATGCTCGAGCCACGGCGCCTCGCCGCGCGCGCGGCGGCCGAGCGGCTGGCCAGCGAGCTGGGCGAGAACGTCGGTGAAACCGTGGGTTACCGCATCCGCCTGGACAGCAAGGTGGGCCCGAACACGCGCATCGAAGTGGTCACCGAAGGCATCCTCACCCGCCGCCTGCAGGCGGACCCGGCGCTGGACGGGGTCGGCTTGCTGATCTTCGACGAGTACCACGAACGCAGCCTCGACGCCGACCTGGCCCTGGCGCTGAGCCTCAATGGCCGCGAACTGCTGCGTGACGAGCCGGCGCTGAAGATTCTGCTGATGTCGGCGACCCTGGAAGGCGAGCGCCTGTCGCGGTTGCTCGACGATGCGCCGGTGGTCAGCAGCGAAGGGCGCATGCACCCGGTGGACATCCAGTGGGGCAGGCCCTACCAGCCGGGCGAGTTCATCGAGCCGCGGGTGCTCGATTGCGTGCTCCAGGCCTTGGCCGACCAGGCCGGCAGCGTGCTGGTGTTCCTGCCGGGCCAGGCGGAGATCCGCAGGGTGCACCAGAGCCTGCACGAGGCGCTGGGCGAACGCCCGAACATCCTGCTCTGCCCCTTGCACGGCGAGCTCGACCTCAGCGCCCAGCGCGCCGCCATCGACCCGGCGCCCGACGGTATGCGCAAGGTGGTGCTGGCCACCAACATCGCCGAAACCAGCCTGACCATCGAAGGCGTGCGGGTGGTGATCGACGCAGGCCTTGCCCGGGTACCACGTTTCGACCCCGGCAGCGGCATGACGCGCCTGGACACCCAGCGCATCTCCCGCGCCAGTGCCACCCAGCGCGCCGGCCGCGCCGGGCGGCTGCAGCCAGGGGTGTGCTATCGCTTGTGGTCCGAGGCCCAGCACGCGCAACTGGCCGCCCATGGCAGCGCCGAAATTCTCCAGGCCGACCTTGCCGGCCTGGCCCTGCAACTGGCCCGCTGGGGCGTCACGCCCGATCAGTTGCGTTGGCTCGACCAGCCGCCCGCCGCGGCGTTCGCCCAAGCCCAGGAGCTGCTCGCGCGGCTGGGCGCGTTCAAGGCTGGCAGCCGCGACAACCTCAGCGCGCACGGCCAGGCCATGGCCGAACTGCCGGCTCACCCGCGTATCGCTCACCTGCTGCTGCGCGGCCAGGACCTGGGTCTGGCCAGCATGGCCTGCGATGTCGCCGCCTTGCTCGGTGAGCGCGACATCCAGCGGGGTGGTGGCGCCGACTTGCACAGCCGGCTGGCGCTGGTCAGCGGCGAAAGCAAGGCCGCCCGCGGTGGCCAAGGCGGTGTGCAGCGGGCGCGGCAACTGGCCCGCCAGTACCGCGGCCTGCTGCGCGGCAAGGCTGGCGCCGCCGTCAGCGACCCCGATCACCCACGCTGGCTCGGCGCGCTGCTGGCCCTGGCCTACCCCGACCGGGTCGCCCAGCAACGGCGCGAGGGTGGGGCGGAGTATCGCCTGGCCAACGGCCGCGCGGCGGTGTTCGCCGAGGCCGACGCGCTGATGAAATGCCCCTGGCTGGTGATTGCCGACCTGGGCAGCCGCCAGGGCCAGCGTGAAGAGCGCATCTACCTGGCCGCCGATTTCGACCCGGCGTTGCTCGACAATGTGCTGGCCGAACAGGTCGAGCGCATCGATATCCTCGACTGGGACGAGCGCGAGCAGGTGCTGCGTGCCGAGCGTCAGCGCAAGGTCGGCGAGCTGGTGCTCAGCCGCGAACCGCTGCCGGGCCTGGATGACGAAGCGCGCGCCAAGGCATTGCTTGGCCTGGTGCGGCGCAAAGGCCTGAACCTGCTCAACTGGACGCCGGAGCTGCGCCAGTGGCAGGCGCGGGTGGCGCTGCTGCGCCAGCTGGACATGGCTGGCACTGGCCAGAGTGAATGGCCCGACCTGAGCGACGAAGCCCTGCTGGCGCGCCTGGAGGACTGGCTGCAACCCTACCTGGGCAAGGTCTCGCGCCTGAGCCACTTCGCCGCCCTGGACCTGTCGTCGATGCTGCGCAACCTGCTGCCCTGGCCGCTGCCCCAGCGCCTGGACGAATGGGCGCCGACGCACCTGGCGGTGCCGTCGGGCTCGAACATCCGCCTGGACTACAGCGAAAACCCACCGATCCTCGCCGTGCGCCTGCAGGAGCTGTTCGGCCTGGCCGACACCCCGCGCATCGCCCAGGGCCGCCAGCAGGTCAAGTTGCACCTGCTGTCACCGGCGCGCAGGCCGGTGCAGGTGACCCAGGACCTGGCCAACTTCTGGTGCACGACCTACGCCGAGGTGAAGAAGGATCTGAAAGGGCGTTACCCCAAGCACTACTGGCCAGACGACCCGCTGGTAGCCGAGGCGACCGCGCGGGCCAAGCCGCGCGGCACCTGAACGCAGCTCAGGCCGCGGGCTGCGCTTCCAGCAGCATGAACAGGCGGTACAGCACCACCGTGCTGAACAGCTGCAGGAAGCTGCTCAGGCTGTCCATGGCCAGTTGCACACCGGGCGCGGGGTCGGGGAAGGCCATCAGCAACAGGCCGTCGAGCAGCCAGATCGGCGCCAGCACACCGACCACGCAGACCATGATGCGCATGAAATGCCCCGTGGTCATGCGAGCGCTCTCGCGCATCGCCTGCACCACCGGCAGGCCGCGCAGCACCAGCAGGTACTCGGCGAACACCAGGTTGATCATGATCCACACGCCCGGGAAGATGAACAGCGCCAGGCCCGCCATGATCAGCAGCGAGCTGATCAGCACCAGCAAGGCCAGCTGCGGCCACAGCTGCACGGCGCGGGCGAACAGGTCGCGCCGGGGGATGTCCTGGCCGTTGCTGCGGGTGTCGAGGTAGAGGATCAGCGCCGCGCTGTACAGCGGGTAGAGCAGCAGGCTGACCAGCATGCCGTAGGCCGGCGATGCCTGGTCGCCCAGCTGGCGGTACAGCAGCTGTGTCAGCAGGGCTTCGAGCACCACCAGCGGCAGGCACAGCGGGATGATGCTCGTCAGGTGGCGGCGGAAGAAGTACAAGGAGTCGCGCAGAACGCTCAGCGGATTCATCGGTCAACATCGCATGGCAGTAAAAGCAGGGGCATAACTTTAGCCCAGAGCCGGCGCTTGCTGAAAAAAGTTTCACCACATGGCTAATTGAATCCTGCGCCTGTGGGCCCCATCTTTGACGCTGTCCGATGTCCCGCTTGCCCACGAGGTAGCCCATGAACACTGAAGAACAAACCCTGATCGACGGCCTGTTCGGCCGCATCAAGCAAGCCGAAGACCCGAGCCAGCCGCGTGATGCGCAGGCCCAGGCATGCATCGAGGGCCACCTGCGCCAGCAGCCGGCGGCGCCGTACTACATGGCCCAGGCGATCCTGGTCCAGGAAGCCGCGCTCAAGCGCCTGGACGAGCAGAACAAGCAACTGGAAAACGAGCTCAAGCAGGCCCGTGCCCAGCTCGAGGCCACCCGTGCCAGCAGCGGCAACAGCGGTGGTGGCTTCCTTTCCAGCATCTTTGGCGCCGGTGCACGCAACCCTGAGCCTGCGCCGCAACCCCAGCGCTCCGTAGCCCCGCCGCCATCTTCCGGCGGTTGGCGTGAGCCGAGCGCTGCGGGCTTCTCCCAGCCGCAGCCTCAGGCCCAGGCCGCTCAACCCGGCTTCGGCGCCGCGCCGGCGCGCAGTGGCGCCAGCAGCTTCCTTGGCGGCGCGATGCAAACGGCCGCCGGTGTTGCCGGTGGTGTGTTGCTGGCGCAAGGCATCAGCAGCCTGTTCAACCACCACTCGCAGCCCGAAGAGGTGGTCGAGGTGATCAAGGAAGAGCCGGCCCCGGCCAGTGACACGGGCGGCTGGAACGACAACGGCGGGCAGCAGCAGGTTGCCGACAACGGTGGCTGGGGCAACGACCAGGGCGGTTTCGCCGACACCGATTATGGCAGTGACGATGGCGGCTTCTTCTCGGACGACGACACCTTCGTCTGACCGCTCTGGCATACTGCCGGCATTTTGCGGGCGCCACGCGCCCCTTTCGGTCGAGGGTATGCCGTGAAGAAAATCGCGCTGTTCGCCGATGTACAGAACCTCTACTACACCGTGCGCCAGATTCATGGTTGCCATTTCAACTACAGCGCGCTGTGGGCCGAAGTCAGCCGCGAAGGCGAGATCGTCGAGGCCGTGGCCTATGCCATCGACCGCGGCGACAGCAAGCAGCAGCAGTTCCAGCAGATCTTGCGCAACCTGGGCTTCGACGTGCGGCTCAAGCCGTTCATCCAGCGCAGCGATGGCTCGGCCAAGGGCGACTGGGACGTGGGCATCACGCTGGATGTGATCGACGCGGCCAGCCGCGTCGACCAGGTGGTGCTGGCGTCCGGGGATGGTGATTTCGATGTGTTGCTCGAGCGCGTGATCCAGCGCCATGGCACCGAGGCGGTGGTGTATGGCGTGCCGGGGTTGACGGCGATGTCATTGATTCGCGCGGCCAGCCGCTACGTGCCGATCGAAGGGCGCCTGCTGCTGCGCCACTGAGGTGCTTGGCATCTGGGTTGGGTTGCTCTTGAGATCGAGCGCCGCCCGCGCGGCGCATCGCGGATGAATCCGCTCCTACATCTGTTGCAACGTGCCACGGTCTGTCAGGCCATGGTTGTCCGCTTTTGGCGCCTGCCGAGACATTGCGTCGTACTCACGAGGCTGACAACCATGGCCTATCAGGCATAGGTACGTTGCAACGAATGTAGGAGCGGATTTATCCGCGATGCGCCGCGCGGGCGGCGCTCGATCTCAATGACGCAGAAAACCGACCGGCGAGCCTCATTAAAAAGTGTGCGGGTGATTTAAAGCCGTTTTGTAACTTAAGTTTGCTCGAAGTCCTTTCTAAACTAAGCCACCCGTAAACGGATTTCGAGCCTTTCCCATGCCTGCCCCTCGTCGCTTCCCGTTATTGCTGATTGGCGCCTTCCTGGCCTTGTACCTGGTCTGGGGTTCTACCTACCTGTTCATTCGCATCGGCGTCGAGTCCTGGCCGCCGATGCTGATGGCCGGGGTGCGTTTCGTGATCGCCGGCGGCCTGTTGTACGGCTTCCTGCGCTGGCGCGGGGTGCCGGCGCCGACCTGGCCACAATGGCGCGCGGCAGGGGCCATCGGCTTTCTGCTGCTCAGCTGCGGCAATGGCGGCGTCACCGTGGCCGAGCATGCCGGCGTAGCCTCGGGCGTGGCGGCGCTGGCGGTGGCCACGGTGCCGCTGTTCACGCTGCTGTTCGGCCTGTTGTTCGGCCAGCGCAATTCGCGCCTGGAATGGGCGGGCATCGTCCTCGGGCTGGTCGGTATCGGCTTGCTCAACCTCGGCTCCAACCTGCAGGCCAGCCCCATCGGCGCTGCGCTGATCGTGTTTGCCGCAGCCTCCTGGGCCTTTGGCTCGGTCTGGAGCAAGACCCTGCCGCTGCCCCAGGGGCCGATGGCCAGTGCGGCCGAAATGCTGGTGGGCGGCGCGGTGCTGCTGCTGGGCAGCGCCGTGTCGGGCGAACGCATGACCCAGATGCCGACTGCGGCAGGCTGGGGCGCGCTGGCCTACCTGGTGCTGTTCGGCTCGATCCTGGCCTTCAGTGCCTACATGTACCTGCTCAAGAACGTGCGCCCGGCAGCGGCCACCAGCTATGCCTACGTCAACCCGGCAGTGGCGGTGATGCTGGGCATCGTCTTCGCCGGCGAGCAGATCGGCGCCGAAGAGTGCGTGGCCATGGCCGTGATCATCGGCGCCGTGGTGCTGATCGGCCTGCCCCAGTGGCGCAAGCCGGCGCAGCCACCCGTAGCGCCGCTGAAGGGCGAAATCTGCAAGTAACCTGGGGTGTTGCGGTAAACTTGCCGCCTTCGCTGAACCCCCTGACGGTATTGCCATGAATTTCGCCAAACTCGGCCTGATCGAACCTTTGCTGCGCACCTTGCAGCAGCTGGACTACACCACCCCGACTCCGGTCCAGGCCCAGGCCATTCCCGCCGTGCTGGCCGGCCGCGACCTGATGGCCGCGGCCCAGACCGGCACCGGCAAGACCGCAGGCTTTGCCCTGCCGGTGCTGCAGCGCCTGGCGCTGGAAGGGGAAAAGGTGGCCAGCAACTCGATCCGCGCCCTGGTGCTGGTGCCCACCCGCGAGCTGGCCGAGCAGGTGCACAACAACGTGCGCGAGTACGCCGAGAACCTGCCGCTGAGCACCTACGCGGTGTACGGCGGGGTCAGCATCAACCCGCAGATGATGCGCCTGCGCCGCGGCGTCGACCTGCTGGTGGCCACCCCGGGCCGTTTGCTCGACCTGTTCCGGCAGAACGCGGTCAAGTTCAACCAGGTGCAGACTCTGGTGCTCGATGAAGCCGACCGCATGCTCGACCTGGGCTTTGCCGAAGAGCTGCAGTCGGTGTACGCGGCGCTGCCGCGCAAGCGCCAGACGCTGCTGTTCTCCGCCACCTTCTCCGAGCAGATTCGCCTGCTCGCGGGCCTGGCGCTGAATGACCCGCTGAGCATCGAGGTGAGCCCGCGCAACGCCGCCGCCACCACGGTCAAGCAATGGCTGGTGCCTGTGGATAAAAAGCGCAAGGCCGACCTGTTCTGCTACTTGCTGCGCAAGCAGCGCTGGAAGCAGGTGCTGGTGTTCGCCAAGACCCGCAACGGCGTCGACCAGCTGGTGGAGCGCTTGCTGGCCGAGGGCGTGAACGCCGACGGCATCCACGGCGACCGGCCGCAGGCCACGCGCCAGCGTGCGCTGGACAGCTTCAAGGCCCGCGAGATCCAGGTGCTGGTGGCCACCGACGTGGCGGCTCGTGGCCTGGACATCGACGACCTGCCACTGGTGGTCAACCTCGACTTGCCGATCGTGGCCGAAGACTACGTGCACCGCATCGGCCGTACCGGCCGTGCCGGCAACAAGGGCGAGGCGATTTCGCTGGTGTGCGCGGACGAGGTGCAGTTGCTGGCGTCGATCGAGACGCTGATCCGCCAGACCCTGCCGCGCCACGAAGAGCCGGACTTCATCCCCGACCACCGGGTGCCGATGACCGACGCCAGTGGGCAGGTGATCAAGAAGCCGAAGAAGCCCAAGAAACCGAAGGAGAACAGCGCCAAGCGTGGTTTGGGGCGCTGGATGGACAGTGGAGACGAAGCGCCGGTGAAGTCGGTGCGCAAGGTGCCGAGCTTCAATACCGGGCCGAAAAAGCGCAAGCCATAAGGCGTTACTCCAAAGCAGCAAAGCTTGGATGAGTCTCTGTGGGAGCGGGCTTGCCCCGCGAACACGGGCCATGCCCGTGCCATGCAACGCGGTTGCCTGGGCCGGCCCTTTCGCGGGGCAAGCCCGCTCCCACAAGGCTTGCGTCTACCAGAGATTCTTCAGCGCCGAGTGTTCAGCCAATCCGCCGCCGCCCGCCCGGCGCGCAGCCCGCTGGCAAAGCATGCGGTCAGCAAATAGCCCCCGGTCGGCGCCTCCCAGTCAAGCATCTCGCCAGCACAGAACACCCCCGGCAGGCCCTTGACCATCAACCCCTCATCCAGCCCCTCGAAGCGCACCCCGCCCGCACTGCTGATCGCCTCGTCCAGCGGGCGCGTTCGCACCAGCGTGATCGGCAGCGCCTTGATCGCCCGCGCCAACGCAGTGGCATCGGCAAAGATCGCCTGATCGGTCAGCTCGCGCAGCAAGCCCGCCTTGGCCCCATCGATATTCAACTGGCTGTGCAAATGCTTGGCCATCGAGCGCGAGCCCCGCGGCTTGGCCAGCGCCTGGGCAATCTTGTCCACAGGCTTGTCGGGCAACAGGTCGAGCAACAGCGTGGCCTGCCCGTCACGGGCGATGGCCTCGCGCAGCGGCGCCGACCAGGCATACACCAGGCTGCCTTCCACCCCCTGCGCGGTGAGGATGAACTCACCCTTGCGCGGCGCCTGGCCCGGCACGCTGAGGGCGATGTTCTTCAGTGGCGCGCCAGCGAACTTGTCCTTGAGCAGGGCGCTCCAGCCCTGTACCTCGAAACCACAGTTGCTAGGGCGCAGCGGCGAGATATCCACAGCGCGGTCTTGCAGCAGCGGCTGCCAGGCGCCATCCGAGCCCAGCCTCGCCCAGCTGGCGCCACCCAGCGCCAGCACCACGGCGTCGGCCTGCACCTGCAACTCACCCTGTGGATAAGCGATCCGCAAGCTGCCATCGGCATTCCAGCCCAGCCAGCGATGGCGGGTGTGGATAACTACGCCGCTGTCACGCAGGCGCTTGAGCCAGGCACGCAGCAGGGGCGCGGCTTTCATGTCGGTGGGGAACACCCGGCCCGAGGTGCCGACGAAGGTGTCGATGCCCAGGCCATGAATCCACTGGCGCAAGGCTGTGGCGTCGAAGTCGCGCAGCAGGCCCTCCACTTCGCCCTGGCGTTCGGCATAGCGCGCCACGAACTGTGGATAAGGTTCGGAGTGGGTAATGTTCATGCCGCCCACACCGGCCAGCAGGAACTTGCGGCCCACCGACGGCATGGCGTCGTACACCGCCACGGCCAGGCCACGCTGGGCCAGCGCCTCGGCGGCCATCAAGCCGGCGGGGCCAGCGCCGATGACGACGGCGCGAGAAGGGGAGGCAGGGGATAAATCGGACATGGTCGGCGGCAGGCTGTGGAAAAAGACCCGCCATTCTAGCGCAGCGCGGCCTGCTTGAGCACTGGGCAAAAAATGATCAATCCTCTGCAGGCCAGCTTGCTCAAGGCCTGTAGCGGCTTTCCCGCAGGTTATCCACAAGCGGTTCCACAGTCATTGTGAACAACCGATGACCTTCGCCGCGGTGTGATGAAGGATGCCGTGGCGCCTGGCCAGTGCTGCGCGGTCCTTGCTGTAGCCGCCGCCGATCACCCCGACCACCGGGATATCGCGGCCCAGGCAATGGCGCATGACCATTTCGTCGCGCGCGGCCACGCCCTCGTCGGTTAGTTGCAGGTAGCCCAGGGCATCGTCCTTGTGCACGTCGACCCCGGCGTCGTACAGCACCAGGTCCGGCTGGTACAGCGGCAGCAGGTAGTTGAGCGCGTCTTCCACCACCTTCAGGTAGGCCGCATTGCCCATGCCGCGGGGCAGGGGGATGTCCCAGTCGCTGTGGGCCTTGCGCGCCGGGAAGTTCTGCTCGCAGTGCAGCGACACGGTAATGGCCTCCGGGGTGTCCTGGAGGATGCGCGCGGTGCCATCGCCCTGGTGCACGTCGCAATCGAAGATCAGCACCCGGTGCACGCGGCCGGCTTCGAGCAGGTAGCGGCTGATCACGGCCAGGTCGTTGAAGATGCAGAAGCCGGCCGGGTGGTCATAGTGGGCGTGGTGGGTGCCGCCGGCGAGGTGGCAGGCCAGGCCATGCTGCAGGGCCATTTCGGCGGTCAGCAGCGAGCCGCCGACGGCGCGCACGGTGCGCCGGGCCAGGGCCTCGCTCCAGGGCAGGCCGAGGCGGCGCTGGTCTTCGCGGGAGAGCTCGCCGTTCATGTAGCGCTCGATGTAGCCGCGATCGTGGGCCAGGGCGAGGATGTCGTTGGGGCAGATGTCCGGGCGCAGCAGGGCCTGGTCATGGGTCAGCCCGCTGTCGACCAGGTGGTCGCGCAGCAGGCGGAACTTGTCCATGGGGAAACGGTGCTCGGGGGGGAATTCCGGGCTGTAGTCTTCGTGGTAGATCAGCGGCAGTGGCATGGTGGGGTCGCAATCAGGGCCAGTGCTGATCTTGCCAGTTGTTGGGCTTGGGTTGCCATGGTGGGGCCGCTTTGCGGCCCAATCGCCGGCAAGCCGGTGGTGGGGTTACTTGCTCGCGCTGGCCAGCACGCGCTGCCAGTCCGGCTCGTTCAAGCGGCCAAGGATTCGCGTCTTGCCATCGGCATCGACCGAAACGAACAGCGCACTGGCGTAGCCACTTTCACGTTCGCCGCCCACCACGCGCTTGTCGCGCTGGAAGTGATCGATACAGCCGTTGTGCGTTACCAGCACCAGGTTATGCCCTGGCTGCTTGTGCGCCAGCGCCTCCTTGGCGAAGCCGTTGTCGCAGTTTTCCAGCCAGTCTTCACTGGCAACGGCCTGGCCCAGGATGAAGTGGGCGGTCTGCCGGGTGCGCAGTTTCGGGCTGCTGATCAGGTCGGCATTGGCCAGCCCCAGTGCGTTCAGGCCTTGGCCAACCCGGGTGGCGGCGGCGCTGCCGGCCACGGTGATGCCGGTGGGGTCGTCCAGGCACGGGCCGGGTGCGCTGTCGCAGCGCTCGGCATGGCGGATCATCACGATCACTGCACCTTCGGCCCAGTCCTGCAGCAGGCCGCTGTCACTCAACTGCCGTTCATTGCCAAGGTCCACGATGTGCGTCCTCGTCGCCAGCCAGGTACTCAACGCCGCCACCACCATGCACAAGCCAAGGGCAGCGCCAAGGGCCTTGCGTGACAAACGCCGCTTGCGGCGGGCGTGGATGGCGGTGTGTCCGAGGGTGTTGCTCGACTGCATGCTGCGCTCCGATGGCATGGCCGCGTCCTGCGCGGCGGTGGTGGCGGCATTGTGCGAAGCGGCCTGTCGGGAGGCGGTGAAGGGCGTGTGAAAATTGCATTTCGCCTACGCTGTAAACTGCAGGGCAAGAACCGGAGCACACCCCCCATGACACCCATCCTGGAACTCGAAAGCGCGCGGCTGGTACTGCGCCAATGGCACGACGACGACCTGCGCGAGTTCGCCGCGATGTGTGCCGACCCGCAGGTGATGCGCTATTTCCCGGCGCCGCTCACGCGCCTGGAAACGGCGGCGCTGATCGGCCGCATACGCGGCCACTTCAACGAATACGGCTTTGGCCTGTGGGCGCTGGAGCGCAAGGACAGCGGCGCCTTCATCGGCATGACCGGGCTGCTCAACGTCAACTTCGACGCCCCCTTCGGCCCTGCCGTGGAAATCGGCTGGCGCCTGGCCCGGCGCCACTGGGGCCTGGGCTTTGCCAGCGAGGCGGCGTGGACCTGCCTGCGTTGTGCTTTCGCCCAATTGCGCCTGGAGGAGGTGGTGTCGTTCACTACCGAAGGCAACCTGCCGTCGCAGAAGGTCATGCAGGCCATCGGCATGCTGCAGGACGTGAAGGGCAGCTTCGAACACCCCCGCCTGCCCGTCGACCACCCGCTGCGCCCCCACGTGCTGTACCGCATCGACCGCGCCCGCTGGGAGCAGACCCAGCGCGCTGAATAGGCAGGTATGCGCGGTGCCGATGACAAACCCTGTATCATTTGCCTTCATGAGAGCGCCGTAGAGCTGTGATGCCTTGCTAGGAGAACCCCCGATGAGTCATGTGTTGGACGACCTGGTCGACCTGTTGAGCCTCGAGCCAATCGAGGAGAACCTGTTTCGTGGGCGTAGCCAGGATTTGGGCTTCCGCCAGCTGTACGGTGGCCAGGTATTGGGCCAGTCGCTGTCGGCCGCCAGCCAGACGGTCGAGGACGCGCGCCACGTGCACTCGCTGCATGGCTACTTCCTGCGCCCGGGCGATGCCAGCCTGCCGGTGGTGTACTCGGTCGACCGCGTGCGCGATGGCGGCAGCTTCAGCACCCGGCGGGTAACGGCCATCCAGAAGGGCCAGACCATCTTCACCTGCAGCGCCTCGTTCCAGTACGACGAAGAGGGCTTCTCGCACCAGGCGCAGATGCCTGAGGTGGTGGGCCCGGAAAACCTGCCCACGGAAGTGGAGCTGGCCCGCGCCATGGCCGACCAGTTGCCCGAGCGCATCCGCGACAAGGTGCTGTGCGCCAAGCCGATCGAGATTCGCCCGGTCACCGAGCGCGACCCGTTCAACCCCAAGCCCGGCGACCCGGTGAAGTACGCCTGGTTCCGCGCCGACGGCACGCTGCCGGACGTACCGGCGCTGCACAAGTACCTGCTGGCCTACGCCTCCGACTTCGGCCTGCTGACCACCGCGCTGCTGCCCCATGGCAAGTCGGTGTGGCAGCGCGACATGCAGATCGCCAGCCTCGACCATTCGCTGTGGTTCCACGGCAACCTGCGCGCCGACGAGTGGCTGCTGTATGCCACCGACAGCCCTTGGGCCGGCAATGCCCGTGGCTTCTGCCGCGGCAGCATCTACAACCGCGCCGGGCAACTGGTGGCGTCGTCCAGCCAGGAAGGCCTGATCCGCCATCGCAAGGACTGGGCATGAAGCTGGGTGAAATCCGCAACTGGGTGTTCGACATGGACGGCACCCTGACCGTGGCGGTGCACGATTTTGCCGCCATCCGCGAGGCGCTGGAAATTCCCGCCGAGCACGACATCCTCACGCACCTGGCGGCGTTGCCGGCCGCCGAGGCCGCTGCCAAGCATGCCTGGCTGCTGGAGCACGAGCGTGACCTGGCGATCGCCTCCACGGCGGCCAGCGGGGCGGTGGAGCTGGTGCGGGCGCTGGCCGAGCGCGGGTGCCGCCTGGGCATCCTCACCCGCAATGCGCGCGAGCTCGCGCATGTGACGCTGGAGGCCATCGGCCTGGCGGACTGCTTCGAGGTGGAGCATGTGCTGGGGCGTGACGAGGCCGAGCCCAAGCCCAGCCCGGATGGCCTGCTGAAGATCGCCCAGGCTTGGGGCGTGGCGCCGAGCGAACTGGTGATGGTGGGTGATTACCGCTTCGACCTGGATTGCGGGCGCGCTGCCGGCGCGCGCACGGTGCTGGTGAACCTGCCGGATAACCCGTGGCCGGAGCTGGTGGATTGGCATGCGGTGGATTGCCGGGCGTTGCAGGGGATGTTGGGCTGATTTTGCTGGCCCCATCGCCGGCAAGCCGGCTCCCACAAGGGCAGAGAGGCGCTCTGTGGGAGCGGGCTTGCCCCGCGAAGAGGCCGGCACTGTCTATGCTGAACTCCAGTCTTTCCCCTGAACTGGAGACCCAGCCATGACCAGCAAGGCCATCTATGTGCAACCCGGCGGCGGCTACGACAAGGTCGAGGTCGGCACGTGCGAGGCCGCTGCGCCCAAGCCCGGCGAAATCACCGTGCAGTTGCACGCAAGCTCACTCAACTACCACGACTTCGCCGTGGTCAGCGGCATGTGGGGCCCGAGCGAGCGGCGCATCCCCATGGCCGACGGCGCCGGCGAAGTGACCGCAGTGGGCGCCGGCGTCAGCGAATTCAAGGTCGGCGACAACGTCGTCAGCACCTTCTTCCCCGACTGGCTCGACGGCCAGGCGCTGGTCGAAGGCTTCGCCAGCGTGCCGGGCGACGGCATCGATGGCTATGCCCGCGCCAAGGTCACCGCCCGCGCCACCTCATTCACCCTGGCGCCCCAGGGCTACAGCCACGCCGAAGCCGCCACCCTGACCACCGCCGGCCTCACCGCCTGGCGCGCGCTGATGAGCGATGACCACCTCAAGCCCGGCGATACCGTGCTGGTGCAGGGCACCGGTGGTGTCTCGATATTTGCCCTGCAGTTCGCCAAGCTGGCGGGCGCCACGGTGATCGCCACCTCGTCCAGCGATGCCAAGCTCGAGCGTTTGAAGGCGCTGGGCGCCGACCACCTGATCAACTACAAGGGCACGCCCGCCTGGGGCGAGAAGGTGCGCGAGCTCACGGGCAACCGCGGCGTCGACCATGTGATCGAGGTGGGCGGCCCGGCGACCCTGGAGCAATCGATGATCGCCGCACGCATCGGTGGGCATATTTCGCTGATCGGCATTCTCACCGGCGTCGCCGGGCAGCTGCCGCTGGTGCAGGCGCTGGTGCGCCAGATCCGCCTGCAGGGCGTGCTGGTGGGCAACCGCGCCCAGCAGCAGGCGATGGTTCGGGCGATCGATGCCAACGGCCTGCGGCCGGTGGTGGACAAGCACTTCGAGCTGGAGCAGATCGTCGAGGCGTTCCGTTACCAGGAGAGCAACCGGCATTTCGGCAAGATCTGCCTGACCTGGTAACTGAGCCCAATCGCCGGCAAGCCGGCTCCCACAGGCACACCACCGCCCTTGAGCACAGTGGTGCCCCTGTGGGAGCCGGCTTGCCGGCGATTGGCCGTTACGGCCACAACACATCCAAATGAAAAACTAAAGCGCCAGACGGCCCCCTGGCGCAATCGGACATGCCAATCGCGACATTTGGCGCTCAGGGAAATGCCCTGTCGTGATCGAACAGTTCCGAGGCGTTCTCGTGTAATTTCCCACATCCCCACGGGGCTTAAATGAACCCCGACTCGCCCTGACACGTTGCTCTGTGACGCGTGCCAAAGATCAACAACAGAGCACCGGTAACGTGTCGACTTACTGATTTCAAAGGAGATATTTTCGCCTACGCCTGCCCGTCCTTTCCTTGTGTCAGCAAAAAGAGAACAACATCAATGAACACCGTGGGATCTGATGGCAACCTTGCACAAGGTTTCAAGCCACGTCATGTAACGATGCTGTCCATCGCGGGCATCATCGGCGCCGGACTTTTCGTCGGCTCCGGGCACGCCATTGCGGCGGCCGGGCCAGCCACCATCGTTTCTTATTTCGTGGCCGGCACTTTGGTGGTGCTGGTCATGCGCATGCTCGGCGAAATGGCCGTGGCACACCCTGACACAGGTTCGTTCTCCACCTACGCCGACCAGGCCATCGGCCGCTGGGCCGGCTATACCATCGGCTGGTTGTACTGGTGGTTCTGGGTGCTGGTGATTCCGATCGAAGCCCTGGCCGCCGGGCACGTGCTCAACGCCTGGTTCCCCCAGGTCGACAGCTGGATCTTCGCCCTGGCCTCGGTGCTGCTGCTGGCCTGCACCAACCTGTTCAGCGTGGCCAAGTACGGCGAGTTCGAGTTCTGGTTCGCCATCCTCAAGGTCACCGCGATCCTCGGCTTCATCGGCCTGGGCTTCGCCGCGCTGATGGGCTGGCTGCCCAACCGCGAAGTCAGCGGCCTGAGCGGGCTGATGGCCGAGTATGGCGGCTTTGCGCCCAAAGGCTGGTCGGCCGTGATCGGCGCCTTCATCACCGTGATGTTCAGCTTCATCGGCACCGAGGCGGTGACCATCGCCGCCTCCGAATCCAGCGACCCCTCGCGCAACATCGCCAAGGCCACCCGCTCGGTGATCTGGCGCATCAGCACCTTCTACATCCTGTCGATCTTCGTGATCATCTCGATCGTGCCGTGGAACGACCCGCAGCTGGCGGTGGTGGGTTCGTACCAGCGCGCGCTGGAGCTGATGAACATCCCCAACGCGGCCTTCATGGTCGACCTGGTGGTGCTGGTGGCCGTCACCAGCTGCATGAACTCGTCGATCTACATCGCCTCGCGGATGATGTACTCGCTGGCCAAGCGCGGCGACGCCCCGGCCTTCCTCAACAAGACCTCCAAGGTCGGCGTACCGCGCGCCGCGGTATTCGGCAGCACGCTGATCGGCGCGGCCATCGCCATCCTCAACTACTTCGCACCCAAGGGCGTGTTCGAGTTCCTGCTCGCCAGCTCCGGCGCCATCGCGCTGCTGGTGTACATGGTCATCGCCATCTCCCAGCTGCGCATGCGCCGCCGCCTGGAGCGCGAGAACGCCGAGCTGAAGTTCCGCATGTGGCTGTTCCCGTGGCTGACCTGGGCGGTGATCTTGTTCATTGGTGGAGCGTTGGCGGTGATGATGTATACCCCTGAGCATCGGGCGGAGGTGAGTTCCACCCTGGGCTTGGCGATCGTGATTTCGTTCCTCGGGATCGTGACGTCGCGGGGGCATGCGCAGCCGGTGGGGGCGCGGACGATGGGGTGATTGGGTTCACCTGGCAACAAGGGCGAGGGCACTCCGGATGGGTGCCCTTGTTTTTTGAGCATCTAAAAGTGCCAGCGCTGCTGACACTAATCCAGCCAAGAAAAGTCGCACCGGTGATGCGACAAATAGGCTGAAGCTCAATTGGCCATCATTTCGACGTACCTGGACACCGCCGGTGCCTTTTCAAAGCGCCGGTAGACCAGGCTCAACCACGAACTGGCCTGGCAATCGGCAATACGCCGGTAGTTCACCTGCGGCAGGTTGATGCGCTGCACCACCGACTCCGGCACCACGGCAATCCCCTGGCCCAAGGAAACCAAGGTAATCACCGCAACCAGGCTGCCGGGCTGCGGGCCTAACCGAGGCACGAATCCCCCTTGCGCCGCCACCTCCAGCGTGCCGGAAATCTGCTCGGGCAGGATGAAGCTTTCACCCGCCAGGCGTGCGGCTGGAATCTGCGGGAGTTCGTTGATCCGCGAGCTGGCGGGCAGGGCGAGGACGAAGTCTTCCCGGTGCAGGGCAATGGCCTCGAGTTCTTCCGGCAGCTCCATGGGCGAGCGCACATAGGCAAGGTCCAGCAGGCCATCGCGGACCATCCCGGGCAGCTCGGCCATGGGCAGCTCGCGGATGTTCAGGCGCACGCCGGGGTGGCTATCGCTGAAGCTGATCACCTGGCGCTGCAGCATGCCCGAGTAGGCCGCCGAGGCCACGTAGCCCAGCTCGATGCTGCCACTTTCGCCACGCCCGGCACGTTGCGCCCCCAGTTGCGCGGCATCGAATTGGCGCACGGCGTGTTCGGCTTCGATCAGCAGCGCCTGGCCGGCAGCCGTCAGGTTCACTTCACGCTGATTGCGCTCGAACAGGCGCACGCCCAGCTCGCGCTCCATGTCCTGGATCTGCCGGCTGAGGGTGGGCGGGGCGATGCCCAGCTGCTCGGCGGCACGGGTGAAATGGCCGTGCCGGGCGACGCAGAGGAAGTAGCGGAAATGACGGATTTCCATGGCCTGTTACCTGCAAGCTAATGACGCCGGACGCTGGAGCTAACACGCTTGGCGAGTGGTGGCGTTATGGTTAAGCCAACACTACAAGGCTGGTGCATTGGCGACCAGCTTGCTTTTGGAGTCCGCCATGCCTGCCCCCTCTGCGCGCTTCACCCTGCTCACCGCCTCCCTGGTCTGCGCCCTGATCATCCTCGACACCAACATCGTCGCCGTCAGCCTGCCCAGCATCGCCCGCGACCTGTCCGGCTCGTTCGCCGATATCGAATGGGTGGTCAGCGCCTACCTGCTGGCCTTCGCCGCCTGCCTGCTGCCCGCTGGCAGCCTGGCCGACCGCTTCGGCCGCCAGCGCATGCTGCTGATCGGCCTGGCCGTGTTCGGCGCCGCCTCACTCGCCTGCGGCGCTGCCCCCAGCCTGCTGTTCCTCGACCTGGCCCGCGCCGCCAAAGGCATCGGCGCCGCCCTGCTGCTGACCGCAGCGCTGGCCGCCATCGGCCACCGCTTCCACGAACCCCAGGAGCGCATGCGCGCGTGGGCCTTCTGGGGCGCCTGCATGGGCGCGACCATCACCTTCGCGCCACTGCTTGGCGGCATAATCGCCAGCACCCTCGGCTGGCGCTGGATCTTCTACATCAACCTACCCCTGGTCGCGCTGCTCGCCCTGATGGTGCTGCGCAGCGTCGAAGAATCCCGCGACAGCGCCGCCGCCCGGCTCGACCCCATGGGAAGCCTGACCTTCGCCGGCAGCCTCGGCTGCCTGATCTGGGCCATGATCGATGCCAACCAGGTCGGCTGGACCAGCGTCGACACCCTCGGGCGGCTACTCATCAGCGCCTTCCTTTTCAGCCTGTTCATCATGGTAGAGCGCAGCCAGCCACGGCCGATGATCGACCTGCAACTGATGCGCAGCGGGCGCTTCATCGGCGCGCTGCTGGGCATGTTCGCCTACGCCGCGTGCGCTCAGGTGATGATGACCTTGCTGCCGCTGTACCTGCAGAACGGCCTGCAGTTGTCGGCGCTGGCGGCGGGGGCGGGGATGTTGCCGTTTGCCGTGGCGATGCTCTTGACGCCGCGGCTGGGGATGCGGTTGGCGGGGCGTTGGAGCCCGGCGCGGGTATTTGCCTTGGGGCTGGTGCTGGTTGGGGTGGGGAATCTGCTGTGTGCCTGGGCGGTTGGGCATGGGGGCTACGTGGCGTTTGCCTTGGCTAGCGTGGTGCTGGGGGCGGGGGCGGGGCTGCTTAATGGTGATACGCAGAAGAACATCATGGCTTGTGTGCCGCGTGAGCGTACGGGGATGGCTTCGGGGTTGAGTACCACGACTCGGTTTGGTGCGATCGTGATTGCGATTGGGGTGTTGGGTGGGGTGCTTGCGGCGCGTAGTGGGCAACTGTTGCGTGAGGCCATGGCCGGGTTGGCGCCTGAGCACATGGGTAAGGTTGCGGCGATGGCGGCGCGGGTTGCTGCTGGGGATTTGCAGGCGGCACTGGCGTTGATTGACCCGAGCTTGCGTGAGGCGGTGGCGCCGGTGGCACGGCAGGCGTTTGCTGGGGGCTTTGAGGCGGTGTTGGTGAGTGCGGGGGTTGTTGCGTTGGTTTTTGCAGTGTTAGTCGGAGTGCTGCTGGGGCGGCCGCTTCCAGAGCATGGGGCAGCTGCAGGGCATGTTGCGCGTGCATAAAAAAGGCACTTGGATGACCAGGTGCCTTTGCGTGTTTGGTGGGCCGGGGTAATCTGAATTCTACCGGCAGGTCGTTGATATATATAGAAAAAATGAATATCATTTTCAGCTTGGAATACCAAAAGGAATGCTGGTCGCTGCTCGGCCATCCGTTTGCAATCGATCCGCACGCCTTTGCCACGCAGATGGCCACCAGCTCTCGGCGAGAGCTCTCTGACCGGTACAAAAAACTAGCGAAAATCCTCCGTCAGCGACGTTTTACGGCAAGCCCTTGAAATGAGGTCAGGTTGCCATCATATCATTGAGGCAAAGTCACCAAGCTGCCAGCTGAGAAGGCTTCGGTGATGAACCCCTGTGCGAGTTTCAGAAGGATTGGAATGCAATGTCGAGTCGGCCAGTAGTGCTCAACCCTGCTTGTATCAAGACCTTGTCTGCGGTGGAGGCTCGCCCTGAGCGTTCAAACCAGCATGAGTTTAATGGTGTGTCCGCGCTCAAAAACGTGTTCGGGCCTGATCGGGCGGAATTCAGTGTCCAGTTCTCGGTCAGAGGTGAAAGCGTTTCCGATCGGGCTAAAATGACTTGGTACGATGCCCGCGAGGAACATCCTACCCGTTCCGAGTATCGGCTCTACTTCCAAAACAACCAAGTTATGGAGCATGCCCAAGAGGGTGATAATGTCATCATCGGCTACGATGGGCAGGGCCTGCTTCATTGCATCCTAATTCGCACTGGCAGTGCGGAGCACCGCCCTGGCATTTCTCAGTGGGAGCGGTGCTGAGATTGGGTTGATGCAGAGAGCGAGGGTTCTCCCCCCCGCATCTGTTGTCGAACAGCGTAAGCCAGAAGGGGCGCAGCTTGAGCTTACTTAGGAAACTAATGCTGGCCCCCAAAGGTATTCGATCGTGCACGACGCCATCAGACTTATGGAGTATCCAAGTATTACGATAGTGATGTCTTTAGTGGACGCGCCGCCATGCTGACTTGATTTTAATTCTGACACCGCTCTCTTGGTCAAGAGCTTCGAGTGCCGTTGCCGAGCGTACGATCCGAATTCTGTAATGACTGGAATTTTCAGGCTTAGATATTTCCAATGATTCGCCTTCGCGGGCTCCTGTCTCGTTAAAGTACTTCGTCATGTGAGTGATTCGGTACTCATTTCTAGTGCCGGATTTATGGATTTTGTTGTTGTAATATACAAAGCGAAACTTCCTTATGGTTCCATCTTCATCTTCGCATTCAATCCACGCATCTGGGTTTTTTATCGCTGGGTCAAGCGAAGGGAGTATTGAAAGAAGATCCGACTCTGATTTTGGTATGAGGATGCCGGCTTGATGAGCGCCTGTGGCGCCGACGTCATTAGCGCTCAAAATTTTTCGGAATATGGGTGTTTTCATGTCTTCACCGGAGTAATTTCAAGGGCGCGTCTGATGTCGGTTGCATCTCTGGAGGAAACTGGGATGCTTTCATTTGCCAGCTCGCTCTTCCAAAGAGAACGTTCTAACATAACTTCTTCCACTGTATTTTTGTAAAAAAGACGGTAAATGGTGACTGGCTGAGTTTGGCCTCGTCGGTGGGCCCGAGCACTCGCCTGTGCTTCTAGTGCCGGGTTCCATACTGGAGTGAAATGTATCACCACGGTTGCTGCGGTAATATTTAAACCGGCGCCGGCCGCTTTAGGGTTGAGTATCAAACATCCGGGGCCGTCGTGATTTGTAAAGTCATCGATAATTGATTGGCGATCTGGTTGCGCGGTAGAACCATTAATAGAGCCCCAGTACGTATTGGGCGAACTCGAGAACGCCTCCCTTACTAATTCGCCGATTCGGTTGAATAGTGCGAAAATTATGACTTTTCGTTTGTTTGCGAATGACTCCTTTAAGAGAGAGATTGTTCTCTCCATTTTTGAGGTCATCAGGGGGAGTTTGGTTGTGCGAGTGATTGTCGACTCCTCACCATCAACGTCCCCTTCGGAAACTTGGCGCAGCCAAGGGTGAGCACATACGAGTTGCAGTTGAAGCGTAGCCACTAGCGCCCCTGCTGTAGGGTACTTGGCTAGTGTTTCAGATCGTACATTTAAATAATGCTCAGTCAGAAGGTCGTCCAGCTCGAGCGGCAAATCGATATTTATTCGCTGGGGTAAATCGCCAGCTACATCTGCTACCCGGCGTTTGAGTATCATAGGATCAGTGAGTTGCCCCACTGCCTGAGCCGATTCAATACAGTCCGGATATTGAGCTTCGAAGTCAAGCTGAGAGCCAAGTAGGCCGGGGATGGCGAAGTCGGCAAGAGACCATAGATCAACCAGACTGTTTTCAACGGGCGTACCAGTCATGGGAACAGTACGTCGGCGTGGGATCGAAGCGATAGCCCTTCTGCGATTTGATTGCGGGTTCTTGATTGCTTGTGCTTCGTCGCAAATTAGCCAAGACCATTCGACGGATGAAAAAATTGAGATGTCGTTGACCATGGTGTCATATGTTGTGATTACAACACTGGTCCGTTGCAGTTCTCGATATATTCCTGCCCGACTTTGACCACGATGTATCATCAAGGTCAATCCAGCTGCAAACCGTTCAAACTCTCGCGCCCAATTGGCAATAAGGCTAGTCGGACAGATTATCAATGCAGGCGAGTCGGACTTTGGTGGGTCCATTAGCAGCAATGCGATAATCTGAATAGTTTTGCCCAGGCCCATTTCATCGGCGAGAATCAGTCCGCCTGTATGTTTAACGGTTTCCCACATCCAGAGAACACCACGCGACTGATAGGGAAATAGCGTTGCACTCAGCCCATGGATTGTAAGCTCCCCTTCAAGTTTATGCGCAGCAACTCTTCCCGATTGTAGAAATATCTCATCAGGAAGCACCTCCAAACTCGTGTTAGGGGTTCGAATTAGCTCAATAGCCTTGCTGTAAGAAAGATTTTCGGACGACGAGTAATTCAGTGCTTCGTTAAAAAGAGTGACAGCGTCGCTCGGAAGTGGTCGGATTGTGTTTCCATCCAGTATCCAAGAATGTCGATTGCTTGGAGCATAATGCACAGACCGCTTGCCTCGAAGCGATCGAATCCCTCCTAGGCGCGCGACTATACGATCATCCGTCTTACAGATGATCATGACAGGATCAACAAGCCGCTCTGAGAGTGTCAGGTTTTCAGGGGGACTGCTTAAGAGGGCTGCGAAGGTCTCAGGAAGTTTGATAATATCAGTCACGGCAATTTTCCCTCAGCGCTCTTAAGTCTTCGAGGGTAAACGGTATGGGTCGCCTCGTATGTAGGGCTCTGTGGCAGTTAGGGCAGAGTGGTACTAGATCCGTGCGCGGGTCATAAGGGCGAGGCTCTGAAAGAAGTCCTACAGGCTCTAGGTGATGAACTTCAATTATTGATCCTGCCTCGCCATAGGATCTCTTTGGCTCCAAGCCGCAAACCAGGCAACGCTCTCCATGAATGCGAATGCACAAAAGTCTATTGCGAGGATTTCTTTCCCGTCGTTTTATAACCGAGTGCGAGATAGCGCCTTCGAAAACCGGAGCCACCTCACCTAAATCGTCCTTGATTACATCGTAGCCAATAAGCTCCGCCATCGCTGCCATCATTGGGACGATCACTTCACGACATGTCGCAATGATATTGGCATCGCTATGTGGATCATCTTGGTCACGAATTTTTGCGGAAATTTGAAAATCCCCAGATGTTATTTTCCAGTCCGTGAGCGTTTGGCCCGAAATCTCCAAGTCGATGTCAGTTCGGATTGATGCCACTAGAGCATGTGCTAATTGGACGTCTTCAAGGGACGCCTTTTTGATCTGTCCGATGACTTCTCCGGAGAAGCGTCCAAAGAAGAGACTTACACTATGTCCCTTGAGTCCAAATGGGCGTAGCTCCGCAACCGGCCCGTGTTTCTCGTCTAAGTCACCAAACCAAATACGAAGTCCTGACCTAAGTCCACTAAGATCGACTGCGGCCGATATGAGAGCTCCAGTCCCTTCCTCAAGCTCTCTGAGGATCAGATCTTTCTTTCCGCCGATCATCTCAGCCTTCTTCTTCAGCCATCAGGTCGCCCGGCTCAGGGTCGGGAACATTTCGTAGAAGTTTGCGAAGGTTGTTGGATATTTCGTTACGAATATCCTCAAATATCGGCTCAAGCTCGTCGTTGGTATTGTTTTGCTCAGCTACAGCAAAAGCCCACAACAGAAGATCCATACCTTCAACGGCGAAACCGTTAGCGGCCGCGCGTTTATAGATTTTCTGATAGAAGTCATGATGTTTGTTGAGCAAAACAGCAGGGACGTGGTCACTATTTCCAGCACTGCGGAGAGCTGGTTGCCAGAGTTCTCCGGTATTGATGTTCTCTACAGCGTCTACATACACTGTTTCGGGACTTACATGATTCTGAACTGGTACCTTAAGCTTGATCTTGTTGCCTTGATTATTTGAAATGATCGCAGACTGGGTTGCGGGATCGACAGAGTTCACCTGCGGTTTGCTAGCACTGCCGGTTTCCGCAATGTTCTTGTTAGCGCTGGTGTGGTCGATATTTTTGAGATTGGTGTGCTCTCGGTTTTGTCTACGAGCCCGCTGTCCTGCTTCACGATAGACTGGCTGAAGCAACTCTCGCAGCCCGTCCTCTAGGTCTGGGTGGAAAAGGATTCTCGACTTTTTGACGTCGATCCGAAATGCGTCGTCAAGCTTATGTCCGAAGTCAAACTCCACACGCAGCAAGGAGGTATGAGGCTCAGGTGCACCAAAGACTTCTAGCCAGCTGCCATCCTGGATCAAGCGACCTTCTCGATAGACGTAAAAACCCTGCGCACGGTTTGAGATGCGTGCATGGATCTTTTCCTCATCTTTTGTCATGTCGCTGCGGTGCGGCAGAATCCACGCTCGTATAGTCGCCGTCTCCTCGGAGCCGTCAGCCAGTTCTACTACTAACTTTTGCTTTTTTTCTGAAAGAACCTGCTCGGAGCGTGCAGGGTAAAACGGATTCCACGGCTCTACCGGCATTTGATTGATGAAAATATCGATATTGCGTTCGCGCTCGTCAGTGTGGTCAAGGAATCGGTGATAAACGAGGGATAGGTGTTTAATCAGGCTTTCCGCGAGGCGCTTAATCGCGCTCTGTTCTTTGCTCGAGCCTGCTTCGTATTCTCTGGTCAGAATCCTATCGCATTTTTCCCATATTAAGAGCGTGCCCCTTTCCCCACATAGCTCCTCGAACATCTCCTGTTCGTCTGGGGTGACGGGCTCGCGGAGCATCTCCCACTTTTCGCTCTGAGCGACGTGGTCGAGATCCCAAGCGAGCTTTGCGAATTCATCGGTGGGACTTTTGCGAGAAATCAGCGTGTATTTGAGGCAAACGGAGCTGGATGCAGTCTTAAGCCCAAGCCCGAACTTCCCGAGACTCTCGGGGTTGTCGCGTTCCGGCGCCCCATATCGCATCGCCTTGTAGACACCATCAGCATCCATCCCTTCGCCATTGTCTCCGAAGTAGACCAGCTTACGGCCGTCGCTACGTAGGGTGATCTCGACGTTGATTTGATCTGCTTTGGCGGCGATGGAGTTATCTATGATGTCTGCGGCAGCAGTCCTGACGTTGTAGCCTGTATCTCTAAGCCCGAAGATCAGGCGGGGCGCATCTGGCTCGTTTATCAAATCACTCACATTGGGGTCCTTTGCATTTATGGGGCTCTAGGCTTCCCTAGCCCCAGTGCCATGAGCTCTGCGAGACTCTCGGAAGTGGTCAGTATAATTGCACTCCGCCACCACAAGGCAACCTTGTCGGTACCGCCTGGTGCAAACTGCGGCAGGGAGGTGACCTCCGCGGCGTGGTCGCGTCCTTAGCTAGCATGGGCAATCATTTGGAGCCGGTGTTCCAGCCTAGACAACGTCTTGGGATCTTTTTTCAACTGGCACTCCCAGACGATCAAGACGGTCCAATCGCGAGCCTCCAGCGCTAGCGTGTTGGCAGCATCCCTAGCTACGTTTTTCTGGAATTTGTCACCCCAGAACTCAGGTCGGGTTTTGGGAGTGGTCGCATATCGGCAACCGGGGTGACGATGCCAGAAGCAGCCATGGACAAAAATGCATACCTTGAGGCGTGGAATCACAATGTCCGGATTCCCGGGGAGGTCCTTTCGATGCAAGCGATATCGGTACCCTTGGTTGTGCAGGAATCGTCTGACCAGCATTTCGGGAGCGGTATCCTTCCCTCGGATGCCAGACATCATCCTGGAGCGAGTTGCTGAATCGACCGTGTCCATATCGTTACCATTGGCAGAGCGGAGTTGTGTTCATTTTACGTTCGGTTCCATCTATGACACGAGGTTCACCTCCTTTTCAGACCTCCATGAAAGGGGCATTGGCGATTTGGCTGCTTCTGCGGCGCCGCCTACGATGTAGCGTCCTTAGGATACCTCGGTAAAAAACGCTTCACATTGCTGATCTAAGGGATAGAATAGTGACGTGTCGTCACAGATTTGACCCAGAGAGCGCTTATGAGTTTTATTGAAGATGTGCAAGGCGCAAACCCGCGCGCTGCTGCAACCGATCAATCCGGTGACTATGCAGGAAGCGATCGAGCGTTACTGCAGGAGCTGCTCGAAATTTATGATCAGGGTTTTCTAGCTGCTGTGCTTAACGAAGCAAGCCCGGGACATTGGTGTCGCGAGACGATTAATCGTTGGCATAAGGGCAAGGCATCTCCCAAGCTGTCATACATTGACCACAAACGCCTTAGTGAGCTGCTGCCACGGAAGGTGGAAGGGGAGAGAACTTTCACTTTTATCGACTTGTTTGCCGGTATCGGTGGAATTCGCAAGGGGTTCGAGGCAGTAGGGGGCGAATGTCTCTTTACTTCTGAATGGAACAAATATGCGGTCAGGACCTATAAGGCTAACCACTATTGCGATCCTGCTCGTCATCGTTTTAATTTAGACATTCGATCAGTAACGCTCTCGGACAAACCGGAGGTTAGTGAGGAAGAGGCTTACCGAAATATCGATCGGGAAATCCCAGATCATGATGTGCTGCTTGCGGGTTTCCCTTGCCAGCCATTTTCTCTTGCAGGTGTGTCGAAAAAGAATTCTTTAGGGCGCAAGCATGGGTTCGAGTGTGAAACTCAGGGCACTTTATTTTTCGATGTGGCCCGAATCATCGCGGCAAAGCGTCCCGCTGCTTTCCTGCTCGAGAACGTCAAGAACCTCAAAAGTCATGACAAAGGAAATACTTTTCGGATTATTTGTGAAACGTTAGATGAGCTGGGCTATGAGGTAGCAGATGTTAATGCTCCCAAAGGCGCTGATCCGAAGGTCATCGATGCAGTCAAGTTCTTGCCTCAGCATCGAGAACGGATCGTCCTGGTAGGCTTCAGGCGAGACCTGAATGTCCATCAGGGTTTCACACTGAAGGATATTTCGAAGTTTGAGCCGGTTCAGCGTCCTTCCTTTGGTGATCTGCTTGATAAAAACGTTGATAGTAAGTACGTACTGACTCCTAAACTTTGGGAGTATTTGTACAAGTATGCTCAAAAGCACAAGGCGAAGGGTAATGGCTTTGGCTTCGGCCTTACTCGTCCTAATGATGTGGCTCGTACACTTTCTGCACGGTATCATAAGGATGGTTCGGAAATTTTGGTCGATCGCGGATTCTCAGATAACTTAGACTTTTATGGCGAAGTTAACAGTCTGAGTCGCCCCCGTCGGCTGACACCTCAAGAGTGTGCCAGGCTTATGGGCTTTGACAAACCAGGCGAAAGCACCTTCGTTATACCTGTTTCGGACACTCAGGCGTATCGTCAGTTTGGTAATTCAGTGGCGGTGCCTGTTTTCGAGGCTGTTGCAAAAATGATGAAGTCAAGAATTTTGAAAGCAAAGGAAAAAATTGGAAGGTGAGGCGGCAAGCGTTTGAGGTCGTCTGAAGTCTATGTATCCCCATCGCAGCGTTTCGCATCTAGTAAGATGCGCTCGCTGAGATGGACGGGCTAGAAAGAGAGTGGCGGGGCTATCATTTCTTGGTGTTCAGCCAATCGATGAGCATCTGATCATTTTTGCCTAGCCGTTTATAGATAATCAAGGTTGTTAGTCTGTAGTAATAGCGGGTGCTGTAGGAGCGATTTTTTAGATAATGTGCGAAAAACCATCGCAAGTGTTTAAGCTGCCAAACCCAAGGATTGTCTCGCTGCCATCGAAGCTGAATGGCTGCTTGCATGATCTTAGCTTGCCGTAGGTGGCGCTGCTGGGTGAGCTTCGAGCCCGTTAAAACACCGCTTAAAAACAGCTCCATATCAAAAGTTTTGGTCATATCCGCCCTCCTATGTAGGCGGAAACCACGTCAACCCGATAATGCCCTAGCTCGAGGCTAATTTGCTTGCGGGCTGCTTGATCTAAATCGCAATCAATACGATAGCTTTGACATCGATTGACTGGGGCAGGGTGGCCTGTGAGCTGAGTGTAGCGTTCGCAAGCGTAGGCTGCGCGCAATTCATGGAAGCCTTTCAATCCGTACGTACGCAGCACTTCGCGGGCGGGGAGAACCGTTCGTTGCAAGAATGCGGCGTAGCTTTCAGTGCGGTCCAGTAAGTTGCGACTGCCGAAGGGAGACGCTTCACGCGCCGACTCGAGTGCCGCGATTACTTTTTCGTTCGCGATGATCCAACGCGGCGCTGATGCCCCCGAGCGCCCTCCCTTGGTACCCTCTTGGATGTTGATACGGCCAATTTGCTTGGCTTGGCGGTGCAGGCGTGGCAGATCCGCCAGGATTGCTTCGCGCAAACGCATTCCGGTAGTTCGGGCCAGCATGACAATCGCAGCCACCCGCTCGTGCTTTTTTTCAACCAGCACCTGAAGCAGTTGTTGCACTTTTTGGTGGTCTTGGCCATCCGGCGCACGGACGCGCACTAAGCAGCGCTGCTGTCCCAAGGCCTGGCTCGGGCTGACGATTGTAACGTTCTGATCACCGCGCAGCGCAGCGAGGGTGCGGTTGACGCTGCTCAGGCGGTTCTGCGCGGTGGCGATGCACAGTTCGCCTTTCTTGATTAGTTGGCGCAAATAAGTGGCATAGTCTTGCAATGTCTGCTGATCGATCTGGCGCGCATCGTTGTAGCCGGGGCCGTCTTCTGACCGGCACCAGCGCGCGAAGGCTTGCCAGCGATCGCTGTGCGCTTTGATTGTGGCGAAGTGCCCGCCGGCAAACAGATCTTGCAGTGCCTGCCGACCGGCGTAGCTCAGTTGTCGGCCGTAGCCAAAGTTGCGACCGTCACGCCGACCGACCAGCGCCATTGTCTTCACCGTGAACTTTGGTTTGAAGGAGCAGCAGCAGGGCTTTCCAGTGGGCGCCGACGCTGTCCAACTGCCCCCAGTGTGCTGGGCGGATGAGGAGGGCATTTTCGGTGTGTTCCAGCAGAGCTCCTTCTTCTTGCAACTGCTCAATGAGCTGAGCGAGGTCGATGAGCTCAGATGTTGTAGTGGCGACAGTGGCGACACTGGCGACAACCCCCGTTGCATGTCGCTTGGCACGTGGCGACAAAGTGGTAACGGTGGCGGCGACAAGCCGCAATTCGGTCGACGAGCGATGTTGCGCCTGGTAGCGACGCACGGCGTCATTGAGACGGAACATGGCGCACCTCGAATATGTCTCCGGTATTGTTCAGCCAGTTATGGGTAACCAGCTGCAGCAATAGCTCGAAGGTGTGCCGCGTGCTTTTACGGGCAAAGCGAGGGCCGTTTCGCGTGAGATCGCGGAGGCGGAACGGTGGCCAGTTCTTCTTAATCAACCAGCGGAGCAGACAATCGGCCTCTGCGCGAAGCTTGTTCAGTGGTTCCTGTTCGGTCAGTCGTTGGTTCTCGGCCAGGTAGTAGTCCATCAGCGTAGAGGCGCGCTGGATGTGCATTTCTTCCAAGACAGTCGATTCTTCAACCACCGCCATCACACCAGCCATGCGGAGAACGTTCGCTGCGGCTTTGCCCGCAGCAGCTTGCACGTTGACCAGCTCGCCGAATTCCCCGGACTCGCATTCAATGGTGTCGTGAATGGCAATCCATGCTTCACGGGCGCGGGGGCTTAACTCTAGGGTTGCAGGGCTGAGGCCGCCGTCTTTATGGCGTGACCAAGGCTTCTGCATGAGCGCGGCAATGCGCTGCTGGTACAGGTGCACCTTTGGATCACGGGTCAGGTCGATCGCTTTGTACAGCCGTTGTCCAACCAGACGCTCTGGCCAACTGATCAGGCAGCGTCCCAGGATGCCCTGGTCTTTGATATCAGCGTCTTGCAGCAAGCGGTCTGCCAGTCGGGGTTGGAGCATCAAGTGCATGCTGAGGCGGCGGTCATAGGCACGCAGACTTTCCCCAGCCATCGCGCGCGACCGATCAATTGGGCTACCGTCCCACAGCGTCGACAAGTGAGTGATCGCCTTGATCATGTTGTCTTTACTCATGGTGCTGCCGCCCAAAAACTGCCCGCCTTCATCGCTGAATAGCCCCATGCTTGGCAAACCATGGCACAGGCTTTTCACCAGGCTTTCAACAGTTGGCTCAGCACTGAGCAGTCTCGGTTGGGCAGGTTCAGGTTGGGCGTCTAGCGCTCGCTGTACCGACTTTTTTTTGGTCGGAGATTTTGCGGTGGCGCTCATTGCGGCGCGGTGCGCCTTGAGCTGTTCGCCATAAGCGATCCACTGTTGTCTCTCCCAGTCGCGTACGGCTTGCAGCGCAACTTGGTCCACCGCGCTTTTGCGATCACCCGAGCAAGCCACGGTGAGCAAGTACAGCGACAACGGATAGTTTCGGCCGTCGAGGTGAACATTGGCGTGCGCCTGGCTCGCTAGCGCTGCTGTGGCCAGAACGGATTGCGCGGCCATGGCGCAGGGAACGCCGATTACATCGGCCATGCGTTCGACGGCAGGCCCCAATAGATCGCCCAGCGCCTCGACCGGGTAGGGCAGGGGCGTAATCTGCTGTTCCAACAAGGGGCGTGGTGGCCCTTGTACTTCGCGCAGTTGCATAGCCGTCCTCCATAAATTACCGATCTCTCCCTCACGTCATCCCGCCAAGAATGTTGAGTGTTATCAGGGATCAAGGCCCCTGCGACCTGTGAGGGTGTCCACTGACGCGGGACTGGCGGCTCCTTACGACCAGGAGCAAGGGCATCTCATGATCTGGCCTCCTGAGCACCGTTACCGGTGGGCGGGTGGAGGCTGCACTGGCTGACGAGACCAGCGCCGCGAGATCCTGAGCCAGGAGCAAGCAGCACTGCGATGACCGGGGCATGCCTGACTGTCAGTCAGGTGCAGTCCATTCCTTGGTCTGCGGCACCATCATCTACAGGGCTGTCGCTGGTGACATCTGCGTTTGTCACGCCGATTGTCACGAGGGGAATTGCCGCAAAGCCCTGTGCGATGAGGGCTGCAGCAGTGGTAGGAGCGCCCGTCTCTTTTCTGGAAAAAGAGACGGGCGAGCGGTTGGCGCAAAACGTTGGCCGAGCAGGTTCGTTGCTGCAGGGCTAAAGGGTTAGCGGGCAGCCGCACTAGGCGGATTGTTTAGAGGGCGTCCATCATTCTGGCGAATGACCGTGCGAGCCTCCGGGCGCGAATCGCACTTTGGGATGAACCACCGGGTTAACGGCATGACCTTGAAGGCTCTGGTCATCTGGGGTGCTGCCTAAGGCAGCGCTTTGAACCTTCGTTCTATCGGTCACCGCGGCACGGGTCAATTGGTGAACGGCACATGGAAATGCGCCAGATTCCACCTCTGGCGTGCTATGGAAGTCGGTGGGTGTCAGTGGCAAAGTGGCCGTTTGTCGCTTTTCTAGTGTTAGCCCGTGAGCATGGGGATGCGAAGCCTCCCCATGCTCACGGGCTTAGCCGGAGAAGCCAAGGTCGAGGCGAGTTGGCGACTGTCGCCATCCGCTCAGACGACAAGGATGTAGATGGAACGCGGTCTGTCGCCGTTGTCGCCGCCCTATCGGATGGGTACTACGTTTCGATCCCTAGCCACATTCATCGCGCTGGCCGAGAGATTGCCCGTCGACGCCTTCAGAATGTACTCGCTCCACCAAGCCATCATCGGCCGCCGTCGCTCGATGTAGTCGGCTCGGTTGTAGGCACTGCGCACCTCATCCTTGTCGACGTGCGCCAACGCCACTTCGATGAGCTCCGGGTCCCACCCATGTTCATTCAATATGGTGCTGGCCATCGAGCGCATGCCGTGGCTGACCAAGCGGTCCTGGAAGCCCATGCGTTTCAACGCCATGTTTGCGGTCTGGCTATTGGCGTGAGTACGAGGGTTTCGGTCTGCCGGGAAGACGTATTCCCGATGACCACTGTGAGACTTCAGTATCTCCAGCAATGACATGGCTTGATCGCTCAGCGGGATGCTGTGCGGGCGGCGCTTCTTCATCCGCTCCGGCGGGATGGTCCAGACACGCCTTTCAAAGTCGATGTCTGCCCAGCGAGTAGTCGCCGCCTCGGCGGGGCGAGTCATGGTGTGCAACTGCCATTCGATCAGGCAGCGGGTCGTGCGTTTGATGCTGGCGTTCGCAATTTCCAGCATGAGCTCAGGAAGCTCCTCAGGTGGAAGTGCCGCCATGTTTTCTTTCTTCGGTTTCTTGAATACCGCCCGAATCCCGCTGAGCGGGTTCGCGAAGATCATTCCCGAATTGACCCCGTAGGTCATGATCTCGTTGAGGCGCTGGCTAAGCCGCTTCACCGTTTCCAAGCTGCCTTTGGCTTCGATAGGGCGAAGGATCTTGATCACCATCGGTGCACTGACTTCCAAGATTGGAGTCGATTTCATGCTCGGAAAAACGTGCAGCGTGAGTGAGCGCCAGATGTCCTCAGCATAGGCCGGCGTGACCGAGTCCTTTTTCAACTCGAACCAGGCGCTAGCTACTTTCTCGAACGTATGTTCTGTCTCGGCTAGTTTGGCCTGCGCGAGATCATTGCGCTGAGCTTTGGGATCGATCCCCTGCGCAAGTACTTCCCTGGCTTCAACCGCTTTCCGCCGAGCTTGCGCCAGCGAGACCTCGGGATAGGAGCCGAGCGCCATGTTGATGCGATTCTTGGTGACCGGATGCCGGTAGTTGAAATTCCACTGCATCGAGCGGTTGACCCGGACGCGAAGCTGCAGGCCGTCGCCATCCGTGAGGACGTAGTCCTTGTCTTTGGGCTTGACAGTCTTGAGCTGGCGGTCGGAGAGACGAGCTGTTTGAGCGCACATGGGAGAGGCTCCAAGACACCTTTTGGTATTCCCAAGATTAGCCCCAGGTAGGCTGGAATACCACCGGGAATACCGGGATGGCTGGAACTCAAAAAACCGTTGTGGCCCTCAGCGGAGCGGTAAACCCTTGATTTCACTGACTTCCAGACACAAAAAAGACGTCCGTGGACGTCTTTGTTTGATCATTTGGTGGAGCCGGGGGGATTTGAACCCCCGTCCGCCAGTACTCCGCTGTCGGTACTACATGCTTAGCCGTGTCTACTGAGTTAATCCGCAGCCGCCCGACGGGCAGGGTGCTTTGGACGAGTTGGGTAAGTTTTAGTCGCTTTGCCCCCAACGTGCTACGCGACGATCCTGTTCTGTATGACAATCATTTCGGGTTTACAGGCATCCCCTGATGATTGCTGGAGCCGAAGCTACCAGGAGAGCGGGCTCAGCTGCTTACGCAGCGAGAGCGTAGCCCTCGTAGTTTTCGTCATTGGCAACTATAGAAAGTTGCAACAGTGGATTTACGAGTTCTGTTACCAACTCGGCATGCACCTAGAGTTTCGCTACCGGCGTCGAATCCTGATCGGCCCCACACTCAGCTCTAGCTGACGTACCTTTCGGCACGTGGCGCTGAGTATACGCCTTTGCGCGGGCGGCGTCGACTGCGGGTTCGTGCCGCCCGCTCAAGGCTCATGCGCCGGCGCCGCCGGACGAGCCGCTGCCTTTTTCGGTTTTCTCCAGGCGCTCGAGCACTTTGCTGGTGATGGCGATGCATTTCTTGGTGTCGCCGGAGGCCTGGGCGGCCTTGGCTTCGTCGACGTGCTCGGTCAGGGCTTTGTCGAGGCCTTCGGAGGTGGCGCCGGCGGTGGCCATGCTGTCGTCGATCTTCTGCAGGTTGGCGGCGCAGAGGTCGTCGGCGGCGAACACCGGGGACGCCAGGAGGGTGGCGGCCGCGAAGAGGGCGGAAAGCGCAGTACCTTTCATGGGTGTCTCCTTTCAAGGCCTCTGGAAGGTGGGCCTGTAAGGGTGGACTGTCGGGATTTGGCGAGGGTTCAATCGGGGTGGTGGCTTGGCGACATGATGGTGTGTGGCGGGATGTTTGCGGGCGAGGGCTTTGCCCTCGATTCGCGGGGCAAGCCCGCTCCCACAGATGACGTGGGAGGGGCGGCAGGGGGTGGAATCAGGCGGATTTGTTCATGCCCAGCTCCATGTCGTCGATCAGGGCCTTGGCCATTTCGCTGAGGATGCGCGCAGCGCTGCCGGCCTTGCGGTCGTTTTCCATTTCGGCTTCGGTGGTGAGGTGGCGGATGCAGCCGAGCAGCACCGAGAGTTGGCTGAAGGCGTGGTCGAAGGGGACGCCGGGCTGCAGGCGGAACAGGTCGAAGGTTTCGCGGCCGGCGGTTTTGGAGTTTCTGACCAGGTCATTCATGGGCGCACTCCCGGGCTTTTGCGGTGTGCAGGCCGGTCAAGGCATGTTCGATCAGCGCCCTTGAGGTTTCGGATGCATGGGCGGCGTTGCCCAGCATGCTCAGGCCGGATTCGCCTGAATGGGTGCGGCAGTGTTCGTCGATGGTTTCGGCGACGCCGCGCAGGAGTTCGCTGGCATGGGCCAGGGCGTCGGTGGGGGGCATGTCGCTGTGGATGGAGAAATAGGGGGTGGCGCGGGGTGGGTCGGGGACGATTTTGATCATGGCAATTCCCAGTTTGTTTACTGAACAGGAGCTGCCAACTCGATCCTTCTCACGGGAGTGGGGTGGCAGCCATGCGCGGGGTGAGAAACCGGTAAACATGGGAAAGCCGGCCAGACCGAAGTCTGCCCGCGCAGGGCTGCCATAACGAGGCTGCTGTCATGTTTACAGGGTTCTCACGCCCACATCGTTCGAAAACGACTCTGGGAAATTAGCCCTGATGGTTGTGAGCAACAACAGCGAAACGTCTGTAACGATCGTAGGATAATTCTCAAAGTGTCCAATTCAGAAGGATTTGGTTTCAGTTTGGGAAAAGTCTTACGGCTGGAGAGGGTGGTGGGGCTGGCAGGTGCATGTCTTGAGTTTTTTGGTGGTGCACAAATCGAGCGCCGCCCGCGCGGCGCATCGCGGATAAATCCGCTCCTACATTTGTTGCAACGTGCCACGGTCTGTCAGGCCATGGTTGTCCGCTTTTGGCGCCCGCCGAGACATTGCGCCGTACTCACGAGGCTGACAACCATGGCCTATCAGGCATTGGCACGTTGCAACAAATGTAGGAGCGGATTTATCCGCGATGCGCCGCGCGGGCGGCGCTCGATCTCAAGGGCGCCGAATAACTATCGGCAGGCACTGCGCGGGCGGGTGACGCGATCCACCAGGTAGACCAACCCGTGGTAATCGATCCCGCTATGGCTGGACAACCCAATCTCACAGGTCCGGCTGGTAGAAATCCCTTCCCCGCAATGCTGCACCGCATCCTTCAGACTACGCAGCGAATGCGCATTCAGCTCGGGCGTGGTGAAGCCCTTGTCCCCGGCAAACCCGCAACAGTGAATCCCCTCCGGCACCACCACCTGCTTGCTGCACATCCGCGCCAGATCAATCAGCGCCTGGCTCTCGCCCAGGTGCTGGGTGCTGCAGGTCACGTGCACGGCCACCGGCTCCTCCTGCGGGCTGAACTCCAGCTTGTCCATCAGGTGGGTGCGGATGAAACGTACAGGGTCGTACAGGTCCAGGCGGGTTTCGCCCAGGTCCTGCACCAGGCGCAGGGTGCATGGGCTGGTGTCGCAGTAGATCGGGTCGAGGCCGCCGCGGCTGGCGTGCAGCAGCGCATTGATCAGCTCCTGGCGCTTGTGCTCGGCCTGCTCGGGGTAGCCTTTGGAGGCGAACGGCTGGCCGCAGCACAGGCTGTCGGCGTTGTCGGGGAACACCACCTGGTAGCCGGCCTTTTCCAGCAGGGCGCGGGTCTTGTCCAGTAGCGAGCTTTGCTCGCGGTCGGCGTAGGCCGGGCCCATCACGCGGGAGACGCAGGCGGCCAGGTACACGACGCGGGGGCGGGCGTCATGGCTGGCCGGGCCGAAGTCGATGCTGCGCAGGGGCTGCGGCATGGCCGGGGTCCACTGCGGCAGGCGGCCTTTGCTGGCCTTGCTCAAGCTCGCGCTCAGGCGGCCCAGGCGCGGGGCGCCGAGCAGCTTGCGGGCGGTGTTGGCGGCGGTGAGGGTCAGGCGTGCGCCGCCCAGGGCGGTGTGGAAGTGCTCGGCCAGCCAGTCGGCTACCTTGGCGTGGTCGGCGGCCTGGCTGCGCAGTTTCTTCACCAGCTCGCCGGTGTTGATGCCCACCGGGCAGCGCTGGGCGCACAGGCCGGTGGCGGCGCAGGTGTCGATGCCCTGGTACTGGTAGGTCTGCAGCAGCTCGCGGGTGTCGATGCCGGCGCGCTTCTTGGCCTGGATGTCGCGCCACATGACGATGCGCTGGCGTGGGCTGAGGGTCAGGCCCTTGGACGGGCACACCGGTTCGCAGAAGCCGCATTCGATGCACTTGTCGACGATTTCGTCGGCGGCTGGCAGCGGCTTGAGGTTCTTCAGGTGGATGTCCGGGTCTTCGCTCAGCACCACGTCGGGGTTGAGGATGCCGTTGGGGTCGAGCAGGCGCTTGAGCGCCCACATCAGTTGGTAGGCATCACGGCCCCACTCCAGCTCCACGAACGGCGCCATGTTGCGCCCGGTGCCGTGCTCGGCCTTGAGCGAGCCGCCGAACTCCACGGCCACCAGCTGCGCCACGTCGTCCATGAAGGCCTGGTAGCGCGCGACTTCTTCGGGGCTGTTGAAGCCCTGGGTGAAGACGAAGTGCAGGTTGCCCTCCAGGGCATGGCCGAAGATGATCGCTTCGTCGTAGTGGTGCTTGTCGAACAGCTGGATCAGGCGGTTCACGCCCTCGGCCAGTTGCTCGACGGGGAAGGTCACGTCTTCGATGATGACCGTGGTGCCGGTCTGGCGCACGGCGCCGACGGCGGGGAAGGTGTCCTTGCGGATTTTCCACAGCTGGTTGTACACCGCCGGGTCTTCGCTGAAGTCGACTTTCTGTTCCAGCGAGTAGTCGGCGATCGATGCCATTACCTGCTGTAACTGTTCATGAAGAAGGCTCTGGCTGGCGGCGCGGGATTCGATCAGCAGGGCACAGGCGTTGTCCGACAGGCCTTTGACCCACAGCGGCATGCCCGGCATGTTCTGCACCGAACGCAGGCTACGTCGGTCCAGCAGCTCGACTGCGGACACGGGCTGGCGCTTGAGCACGGTGACCGCGCGGCAGCAGCTTTCCACGCTGGGGAATACCAGCAAGGCGCTGGCCTTGTGCGGGTGGTCGGGCACGGTGTCGTAGGTGACGGCGCTGATGAAGCCCAAGGTGCCTTCGGACCCGACCAACAGATGCTGCAGGATATCCAGCGGCTGGTCGTAGTCCACCAGTGCGTTGAGTGACAGGCCTGTGGTGTTCTTCAGCCGGTATTTGTGCCGGATGCGCTCGGCCAGTTCAGTGTTGGCGCGGGTTTCGCGGCCGAGCCGGGCCAGTGCTTCGAGCAGCTCGGCGTGGCTGTTTTCGAAGGCGGCGACGCTGGCCGGGTCTTCACTGTCGACGCGGGTGCCGTCGGCCAGCACCAGGCGCAGGCCGGCCAGGGTGTGGTAGGTGTTCTGCGCGGTGCCGCAGCACATGCCGCTGGCATTGTTGGCGACGATGCCGCCGATTTTGCAGGCGTTGATCGAGGCCGGGTCCGGGCCGATCTTGCGCCCGTAGGGGGCCAGCCAGGCGTTGGCCTGGGCGCCGATCACCCCAGGCTGCAGGCGGATCTGCTCGCCCTGGCCGCGAATTTCCTTGGCGCCCCAGTTGTCGCCGAGCACGATCAGCACCGAGTCGCTGATGGCCTGGCCGGACAGGCTGGTGCCGGCGGCGCGGAAGGTGACCGGCACGCGCTCGCGCTGGGCCAGCTGGATCAAGCCGACCACTTCGTCTTCGGACTCGACGCGCACCACCAGCTTGGGGATCAGCCGGTAGAAGCTGGCATCGGTGCCGAAGGCCAATGTCGAGGTCGGGTCGTCGAAGCGGCGTTCGGCGGGAATCAGGTGCTCGACATCACGCAGGAACGCGGCGGGCAGGCTCATGCAATCTCCTCGCGGGGCCACGGCGTCTGGCGCGCCGTGTGCCCCGGTCATTCAGGCGGTGTGGGGCGGGCGCTCAGGCGCCCAGTTCGCGGACCAGCGAGTCGCGGCTGATTTCGCTGATCGACTTGGCGCCGGTCAGCACCATGGCCACGCGCATTTCCTTCTCGAACAGTTCGAGCAGGTTCTTCACCCCGGCCTGGCCGTGCACGGCCAGGGCCCAGAGGAAGGCGCGGCCGATCAGCACGGTGTCGGCGCCCAGGGCGATCATGCGCACCACGTCGAGGCCGCTGCGGATGCCGGAGTCGGCGAGAATCTTCAGGTCGCCTTTGACCGCATCGGCAATCGCCGGCAGGGCGCGGGCGCTGGACAGCACGCCGTCGAGCTGGCGGCCGCCGTGGTTGGACACGACGATGCCGTCGGCGCCGAACTTGACCGCGTCACGGGCGTCGTCGGCGTCGAGGATGCCCTTGATGATCATCGGGCCGTCCCAGAATTCGCGGATCCACTCCAGGTCCTTCCACGAGATCGACGGGTCGAAGTTGTTGCCCAGCCAGCCGATGTAGTCGGCAAGGCCGGTGGGGTTGCCACGGTATTTGGAAATGTTGCCCAGATCGTGCGGGCGGCCCATCACGCCGACGTCCCAGGCCCATTCGGGGTGGGTCATGGCTTGCAGCACGCGGCGCATCGGCCCGTTGACGCCGCTCATGCCGGAGTGGGCGTCGCGGTAGCGGGCGCCGGGCACCGGCATGTCGACGGTGAACACCAGGGTTTTCACCCCGGCGGCCTTGGCGCGCTCCAGGGCATTGCGCATGAAGCCGCGGTCCTTGAGCACGTAGAGCTGGAACCACATCGGCCGGTCGATGGCAGGCGCGACTTCTTCGATCGGGCACACCGACACCGTCGACATGGTGAACGGAATGCCATGGGCCGCCGCGGCGCGCGCCGCCTGCACTTCGCCACGGCGGGCGTACATGCCGGTGAGGCCGACCGGGGCCAGGGCCACGGGCATGCTCAGGGTTTCGTCGAACAGCTGGGTCTGAAGGCTGAGCTCGGACATGTTCTTCAGCACGCGCTGGCGCAGGGCGATGCTGGCCAGGTCCGAGACGTTGTGGCGCAGGGTGTGCTCGGCGTAGGCGCCGCCGTCGGCGTAGTGGAAGAGGAACGGGGGCAGCTTGCGTTGGGCCGCGGCGCGATAGTCGGTGGAGGCGGAAATGATCATGGATTCTCGCAGCGTGGGTTGAGGGAGATGCCGGGCGCGCGCGGGCGCCCGGCCCCTTTCACTTTAGTGATGAACCAGCATGCCGGTCAGCCAATACGCCTGGATCAGGGTGATCAGGCCGACGATGGTGGCGAAGAACAGGCTGTGCTTGACGGTGAAACGGAACAGGTCGGATTCCTTGCCGACCAGGCCGGTGGCGGCGCAGGCCACGGCGATGGACTGCGGCGAAATCATCTTGCCGGTCACGCCGCCGCTGGTGTTGGCGGCCACCAGCAGGGTGTCGTTGACCCCGATCTGGTGTGCGGTGGTGGCCTGCAGCGAGCTGAACAGGGCGTTGGACGAGGTGTCGGAGCCGGTCAGGAACACGCCCAGCCAGCCAAGGAACGGCGAGAAGAACGGGAACGCGGCGCCGGTGCCGGCCAGGACCAGGGCCATGGTCGAGGACATGCCCGAGTAGTTGGTGACGAAGGCGAACGCCAGCACCATGCCGATCGACAGGATCGGCCAGCGCAGCTCCCAGAAGGTTTCCTTGAAAGTGGTCAGACCAGTTTTGAAGTTGATCTTCAGCACCGCCATGGAAATCAGCGCCGAGAGGAAGATCGCGGTGCCGGTGGCGGAGATCGGGTCGAGCTTGAACACCGCTGGCATGGCGGTGGGCGCGCTGACGATCGGCGCGGTCTTGATCACCAACTGGTCAAGGTGCGGGATGGCGAAGTTGAACACGAAGTTGTACATCGCGCCGCCCGGGGCGAAGGCCGCCTTGAACGGCTTCAGGGTCCAGAGGGTGACGAGCACGGTGAGGATCAGGAACGGCGACCAGGCCTTGAAGATTTCGCCGAAGCTGTACGGGCTCGGCTGGCTGCCGCTTGGCTGTACCACGGCGGCGCCGACGCTGCCTTTGGCTTCGGCGAACGAGCGCTTGGGTTGCCAGACTTTGAGGAACAGGGTCAGGCAGATCAGGCTGGCCAGGGCCGAGGTGATGTCCGGCAGTTCCGGGCCGATGAAGTTGGAGGTGAAGTACTGGGTCACGGCGAAGCTCAGGCCGGCGACCAGGGCGGCAGGCCAGGTTTCCTTCACGCCGCGCAGGCCGTCCATCATGAACACCAGCCAGAACGGCACGAACAACGACAGCAGCGGCAGCTGGCGGCCGGTCATGGCGCCGATGTGGAAGGCGTCGATGCCGGTGACCTGGCCGGCCACGATGATCGGGATGCCCAGGGCGCCGAAGGCCACCGGTGCGGTGTTGGCGATCAGGCACAGGCCAGCGGCGTACAGCGGGTTGAAGCCCAGGCCTACGAGCAAGGCGGCGGTGATGGCCACCGGGGCGCCGAAACCGGCCGCGCCTTCGAGGAAGGCGCCGAAGCAGAAGCCGATCAGCAGCACCTGCAGGCGCTGGTCGTCGGTGATCGACAGCACCGAGCTGCGGATCACTTCGAACTGGCCGCTCTTGACCGTGAGTTTGTACAGGAACACCGCGGCAACGATGATCCAGGCAATCGGCCAGAGGCCGTAGAGGAAGCCGTAACCTGCGGCGGCGAGGGCCATGTCGACAGGCATCTGGAAGGCGAAGATCGCCACCAGGATCGACAGGCCAAGGGTGATGCTGCCGGCAACGTGGCCTTTGAGGCGGAACACGGCCAGGGCCAGGAAGAAGAAGACGATGGGGATGACTGCCGCCAGTGCGGACAGGCCAAGACTACCAAGCGGCGAATAGAGTTGTTGCCAGGTTTGCATATGGGGTAACCCCTAATTGTTGTTGGTCAGCACTGGCATTGGATAATTGGTAAGACCAATTTACAATGTCTGGTCGCTAGGTTAAAAGCGCTGTCGTCGGTGTGTCAATTTGTCCCGCGCAAAACTTTGCTCGCGGGCCGATGAATGGGCAGCTGATCGCCAGGGAAAATCACTGGCTGATGGGTGCTGGCGAGGGCCGGATCGGCGAGAATAGGCGCCCCCTGAAATCTGCCGGGGGTTTGTGGAGAGCATGTGATGGTTTTTGATCAGGTCCGCCAACGGCGCCTGTCCGACGATATCGTCGATCGGTTGGAAGGGATGATTCTCGAAGGCACGCTGACCTCCGGGCAGCGGCTGCCGGCCGAGCGCGTCCTGGCCGAACAGTTCGGTGTGTCGCGCCCGTCACTGCGTGAGGCGATCCAGAAGCTGGTGGCCAAGGGCTTGCTGGTCAGCCGCCAGGGTGGCGGCAACTATGTGGCCGAGTCGCTGGGCTCGACCTTCAGTGACCCGCTGCTGCAACTGCTCGAGCACAGCGCCGAGGCGCAGCGTGACCTGCTGGAGTTTCGCCATACGCTGGAGGCTTCCTGTGCCTATTACGCGGCCCAGCGGGCTACCGAGCCGGATCGCGAGCGGCTCAAGGCGGCGTTCGATACCTTGCAGGATTGCTATGCGCGGGCCGATGAAGTGACGCGGGCAGAGGAGGGGGCGGCGGATGCGCGCTTCCACCTGGCGATTGCCGAGGCGAGCCACAATGCCGTGCTGCTGCATACCATTCGGGGGTTGTTCGACCTGCTCAAGCGCAACGTGGTGACCAACATTGGCGGCATGTACCAGCAGCGTAGCGAAACGCGCGACATGCTGATCAGCCAGCACCGCGAGTTGTACCTGGCGATTGTCGAGGGCAGGGCGGAGGATGCGCGGGAGGTGTCCAGCCGGCACATTCTGTATGTGCAGGAGGTGCTGGAAGAGGCGCAGGACGAGGCGCAGCGGGTGGCGCGGGCAGAGAGGCGCAGCGGGCGTTGAGCTTTACCGGCCTGATCGCCGGCAAGCCGGCTCCCACGCAAGACATGTGCTGTCCGCTGTGGGAGCCGGCTTGCCGGCGATCAGGCCGCTACAGGCTAAAGAAGTCTTACTCTTCCTTGCCCTTGTTGCGCACCGCACGCTGCAGCTCGCGGTTGGAATCGCGCTCGCGCATGGTGTCGCGCTTGTCGAATTCCTTCTTGCCCTTGCCCAGCGCGATTTCGCACTTGATCAGGTGCTTGCTCCAGTACAGCGCCAGGGCCACGCAGGTGTAGCCCTTCTGCGCCACCGCCGCTTCAACGCGCTCGAGCTCGCGCTTGTTCAGCAGCAGCTTGCGGGTGCGGGTAGGGTCGGCGATGACGTGGGTGCTGGCGGCGGTCAGCGGGGTGATGTGGCTGCCGAACAGCCAGGCTTCGCCATCCTTGAGCAGCACGTAGCTGTCGGTCAGGTGCGCCTTGCCGGCCCGCAGGCTTTTTACTTCCCAGCCGGACAGGACCAGCCCGGCCTCGAACTTGTGTTCGATGAAGTAATCGTGTCGCGCTTTCTTGTTCTGCGCGATGGTCCCGGTCGGATGTTTCTTTTGCTTAGCCATAGGGGCGGCATTATAGGCAAGACACTGCGTCGTCGGCTACGGGATTTAGGTGAGCTTGAGCCACTGCGGTGAATACCGGACAATACAGCCCCTGTCATACGTACAGAACCTGTTTTCGGCACGCTGCGAAGCGCCGCCACCCAGCCTTGGAAGTGACGCCTGGATGACTACCCATATTCAACGCTCCGCCCTGCTGCCGTACCCTGCCCAGGCGCTCTACGATCTGGTCAACGATGTGGCCAGCTACCCGAAATTCCTGCCTTGGTGCTCGGCCTCGACGGTGATCGAGGCCAGCGACACGCACATGCGGGCCAAGCTGGAGGTGGCCAAGGGCGGCATGAGCCAGCAGTTCGTCACGCGCAATGTGCTGGTGCCGGGGCAGTCCATCGAGATGAACCTGGAAGAAGGGCCGTTTACCCAGCTGCATGGCCTGTGGGTGTTCAAGCCGCTGGGTGAAAAGGCCTGCAAGATCAGCCTGGACTTGTCGTTCGACTATGCCGGGCCGATTGTGCGCGCCACCTTGGGGCCGCTGTTCAACCAGGCGGCCAATACCCTGGTGGATGCCTTCTGCCAGCGGGCCAAGCAGCTCAATGGCTGATTAGCCGCAAGCGCTTATCGCTATATAGGCGCCCACAAAAAAGCCCGGACATGTCCGGGCTTTTTCATGTCGCCTGCATTTACTGCGGCGAGGTTTCCAGCGGTGCTGGGGTCGGGACCGGCGTGGTCTCGATGGTATCGATTTCGCGCTGGATGGATTCTTCCACCGAACCTGGCTTGGCAGGTTTTTCTTCCGGCTGCGGCGCGGGCTGAGCGGGCTGGGTAGCCGGGCTGACCGTGGTATCGCTGCTGCCACCGAGGATTTCCTGGTCCTTGCTCACGCCGGGCATGAAGTCGCCGGACAGGCTGACCAGTTGGTCGCTCTCGTTGAAGAAGATGCTCATGCGTTCCTGCTGGCGTTGGCCGCCACCAGGCTGCAGACTGTACAGGTAGTCCCAACGGTTGGTGTTGAACGTATCCTGAATGAGCGGGTTGCCCATGATAAACCTTACTTGCCGGCGGGTCATTCCCGGGCGCAATTGGTCTATCATGTCCTGCGTAACGACATTGCCCTGCTGGATGTCGATTTTGTAAACCCCGGGAAACGAGCAACCGGCGAGTGCGAGCAGTCCCGCGAGGGCGAGGCTGTTTAGCAAGAGCTTGGTGTTTTGCATCGGTGGGCGACTTCCACTATCTTGGCTGGACAACGTAAACCCCGATCATACCCGTATTAAGAGAAGCTGCGAAGCAGCATCGGCGAGAAAGCTGACCATGGTTGAAAATAGCGAATTGCGCAAAGCCGGTCTCAAGGTAACCCTGCCTCGAGTCAAGATCCTTCAAATGCTCGATTCGACCGAGCAACGTCACATGAGCGCTGAAGATGTCTACAAGGCGCTGATGGAGGCTGGCGAGGACGTCGGTCTGGCAACCGTCTATCGCGTACTGACCCAGTTCGAAGCGGCGGGGCTGGTGGTACGGCACAACTTCGATGGCGGTCACGCGGTGTTCGAGCTGGCGGACGGCGGTCACCACGACCATATGGTCAACGTGGAGACCAGCGAAGTGATCGAATTCATGGATGCCGAAATCGAGCGGCGTCAAAAGGAGATCGTGGCCGAGCATGGCTACGAGCTGGTGGACCACAACCTGGTCCTGTATGTGCGTAAGAAAAAGTAACGATTTCGATCGTTATGAATAGCGAAGGCGACCTTAGGGTCGCCTTTGTGCTTTTTGAAGAATGCTTTTCGGGTGGGCTGTAGGAGCGGCCTTGTGTCGCGAAAGGGCTGCAGCGCAGCCCCGGCAATTCAAGCTGTGCAACTGGCTTCCTGGGGCCGCGTTGCGGCCCTTTCGCGACACAAGGCCGCTCCTACAATCAATGCGCTAGCTTGCGAGCGACATCAGGCCTTGCCGGACACCACCATCTTGCGCGCATGGGCCAGCGATTCCTTGGTCAGGTCGATACCGCCCAGCATCCGCGCCACTTCCTCGACCCGTTCGCGCTTGCCCAGGCTGGCCACGGCGGTATGGGTGGTGTCGCTGTTGCGCACCTTGTGCACGAACAGGTGGTGATGCCCCTGCGCTGCCACTTGCGGCAGGTGGGTCACGGTCAGCACCTGCCCGCGCTCGCCCAGCCGGCGCAGCAACTGGCCGACGATCTCGGCAGTAGGCCCGCCAATACCGACATCGACCTCGTCGAACACCAGGGTCGGGATGCGCGAGGTCTGTGCGGTAATGACCTGGATCGCCAGGCTGATACGTGACAGCTCGCCGCCCGATGCCACCTTTGCCAGGCCCTTGAGCGGCTGCCCGGGGTTGGCGCTGACCAGCAGTTCGATCTGCTCCAGGCCATGGGGCGACAGGTCGTTGCCTTCATTGGGCGTGAGCTCGATGCAGAAGCGCCCGCCCGGCATGCCCAGGCGCTGGATTTCCTGTTCCACGGCAATCGCCAGTTGCTGGGCCGCCTGCTGGCGCAGGGCGCTCAGCTCGACTGCCTTGGCCTGGTAATGCTGGGCAAAGGCGGTCAGCTCCTCGCCCAGGCGCTCGATCGACTCGTCGCTGGCATTCAGGCTTTCCAGTTCTTCCATCAATTGCTGCTGCAGGTGCGGCAGCTCGGTTGGGTGCACCCGGTGTTTGCGCGCCAGGGTATAGATGGTGTCCAGGCGTTCTTCGAGCGATTGCAGGCGCATCGGGTCGGCGTCGAAGTTGTCGAGGAAGCGGTTGAGCTCGCCGACCGCTTCCTCTATCTGGATCTGCGCGCTGGAAATCAGGTTGGCCGCTTCGCCCAGGGCCTTGGGTGTATTGGCCGCAGCGCCAAGGCGGTTGAGGCTGGAGGTGAGGGCGCTGAGCACGTTGCCCGAGTCGCTTTCGCTGCACTGGTCGATGACCTGGCGGCAGATGCCGAACAGGGCTTCGGCGTTGGTCAGGTTCTTGTGCTCCTGCTCCAGTTGCTCCAGTTCGTTTTCACCCAGGCCAAGGTTGTCCAGCTCTTCCAGCTGGTAGCTGAGCAGCTGGTGGCGGGCGCGTTGTTCATCGCCGGAGTTGGCCAGGCGCTCCCGCTCCAGGCGCGTCTGGTTCCAGCGCTTGGCCGCCAGCTGCACCTGGCGGGCCAGGTCGACGGCGCCGGCATACTCGTCGAGCAGGCGGCGGTGGGTGTCGGTCTTGAGCAGCGACTGGTGCTCGTGCTGGCTGTGGATGTCGATCAGCAGCTCGCCGAGCGCCTTGAGATCGCCCAGGGGGCAGGGCGTGCCGTTGATGTAGCCACGGCTGCGGCCCTCTGCGGTGATGACGCGGCGCAGGATGCACGGGCCGTCGTTGTCCAGGTCGCGTTCGGCCAGCCAGGTGTGTGCTTCGGGAATGTCCACCAGGTCGAAAGTGGCGAGGATGTCCGCCTTGTCGGCGCCGGGGCGCACCACGCCGCTGTCGGCACGGTCGCCCAGGGCCAGGCCGAGGGCGTCGAGCATGATCGATTTGCCGGCGCCGGTTTCGCCGGTGATGACCGACATGCCGCGGGCCAGTTCGAGGTCGAGGTGTTCGACGATGGCGTAGTTGTGAATGGACAGGTGCACCAGCATGGGGGCGGCTCCCGAAGTTCAGGTCTGGTTATTTATACAGTACTTTTTTCGACCCTGCCAATGTCCCTCGGCGGATTTTCTCGCCGCCTGGAAAACCGCCTTGCCCCTTGAAGCTGGTTTTTCCGGCCCCATATAGCCGGCAGACACGGCGAGCTTTGCTCGTACAACAGAAATTGCAGAGGAGAGACCCCATGGCTGACGAACAGCTGAACGAGAAAGACCTTAATGCCGAAGAGGCCGCCCCAGTGGATAACGGCGCCCGCGTTCAGGAGCTCGAGGAGCAGCTGGCCGCCGCCAAGGATCAATCCCTGCGTGTTGCAGCTGAAGCGCAGAACAGCATCCGCCGCGCCGAGCAGGAAGTCGACAAGGCCCGCAAGTTCGCCCTCGAGAAGTTTGCCGGCGACCTGCTGCCGGTCATCGACAGCCTGGAGCTGGCCCTGGCGCATTCGAGCGCCCAGGACGAGCAGGTCAAGACCATCCGCGATGGCGTCGAGCTGACCCTGAAGATGTTCCAGGACACCCTCAAGCGCTACAACCTCGAAGCCATCGACCCGCACGGCCAGCCGTTCAATCCTGAGCACCACCAGGCCATGGCCATGCAGGAAAACGCCGAGGTCGAGCCGAACAGCGTGCTCAACGTGTTCCAGAAGGGCTACCTGCTCAACGGCCGCCTGCTGCGCCCTGCGATGGTAGTGGTGAGCAAGGCGCCAGCCGCCCCGCAACCTTCGATCGATGAGAAGGCTTGAAATCCGACGGGGCATCCCCATCTAAGTGTCAAGCCTTCAAGTATTACCGCAGTTGGCCAAAGTAGTCGCTGCCACCAAATTCAAGTTTCGGGAGAGTAAACATGGGCAAAATCATCGGTATCGACCTGGGGACCACCAACTCGTGCGTCTCCATTCTGGAAAACGGTAACGTCAAGGTCATCGAGAACGCCGAAGGCGCGCGTACCACCCCTTCGATCGTGGCCTACGCCAACGACGGCGAAATCCTGGTCGGCCAGTCGGCCAAGCGCCAGGCGGTGACCAACCCGCACAACACCCTGTTCGCCGTGAAGCGCCTGATCGGTCGCCGCTTCGAAGAAGACGTCGTGCAGAAAGACATCAAGCTGGTGCCTTACAAGATCGTCAAGGGCGGTAACGGCGACGCTTGGGTCCAGGCCAACGGCAAAGACATGGCGCCACCACAGATCAGCGCCGAAGTCCTGAAGAAAATGAAGAAGACCGCCGAAGACTACCTCGGCGAGCCTGTCACCGAGGCGGTCATCACCGTACCGGCGTACTTCAACGACAGCCAGCGCCAGGCCACCAAAGACGCCGGTCGCATCGCCGGCCTGGACGTCAAGCGCATCATCAACGAGCCGACCGCCGCTGCGCTGGCCTACGGCATGGACAAGGCCAAGGGCGATCACACCGTCATCGTTTATGACCTGGGTGGTGGTACCTTCGACGTTTCGGTCATCGAAATCGCCGAAGTCGACGGTGAGCACCAGTTCGAAGTACTGGCCACCAACGGCGACACCTTCCTCGGTGGTGAAGACTTCGACATGCGCCTGATCGACTACCTCGTCGACGAGTTCAAGAAAGAGTCCGGCATGGACCTGAAGAACGATCCACTGGCCCTGCAGCGTCTGAAAGAAGCTGCTGAAAAAGCCAAGATCGAGCTGTCCTCGACTCAGTCGACCGACGTCAACCTGCCGTACATCACTGCAGATGCGACCGGTCCGAAGCACCTGAACGTGAAGATCTCCCGCGCCAAGCTGGAGTCGCTGGTCGAAGACCTGGTTCAACGTACCATCGAGCCTTGCCGCATCGCCCTGAAAGACGCCGGCATCGACGCCAGCAAGATCGACGACGTGATCCTGGTCGGTGGCCAGACCCGTATGCCGATGGTGCAGAAGGCCGTTGCCGACTTCTTCGGTAAAGAAGCGCGCAAGGACGTCAACCCGGACGAAGCCGTGGCTATGGGTGCTGCCATCCAGGGCGCTGTACTGGCCGGTGACGTGAAAGACGTGCTGCTGCTGGACGTCAGCCCGCTGACCCTGGGTATCGAAACCATGGGCGGCGTGATGACCGCGCTGATCGAGAAGAACACCACCATCCCGACCAAGAAGTCGCAGGTGTTCTCGACTGCCGACGACAACCAGGGCGCCGTGACCATTCACGTGCTGCAGGGCGAGCGTAAGCAGGCTGCGCAGAACAAGTCGCTGGGCAAGTTCGACCTGGCTGACATTCCGCCAGCACCGCGTGGCGTGCCACAGATCGAAGTGACCTTCGACATCGACGCCAACGGCATCCTGCACGTCGGCGCCAAAGACAAGGCCACCGGCAAGGCTCAATCGATCGTGATCAAGGCCAACTCCGGCCTGTCCGACGAGGAAATCGAGCGCATGGTGCGTGACGCCGAGGCCAACGCCGAGGAAGACCGCAAGTTCGAAGAACTGGCCGCTGCCCGTAATCAGGGTGATGCACTGGTTCACTCGACCCGCAAGATGGTCGCTGACGCCGGTGACAAGGTCACCGCCGAAGAGAAGACGGCCATCGAAGCGGCCGTGGTTGCCCTGGAAGCCGCCGTCAAAGGCGACGACAAGGCTGCTATCGACGCCAAGGTCGAAGAACTGTCGAAAGTCTCGGCACCGGTTGCCCAGAAGATGTACGCCGATCAGGCTCAGCAACCGGAAGGCGCTGCCCAGCAGCAGGCCGAGCCTGAAGCCAAGCACGACGACGTGGTTGACGCCGAGTTCGAAGAAGTAAAAGGCGACGACAAGAAGTAATCGTTGCATGTTGTCGGCCAGTTCACCGGCGTTAGCCGGTGAACTGGTAGGATGTCGCCGCGCGGGGGCTTGCTCCCGCGTTGGTGTGTCTGGAATACGAGAATTTTTACAGCATCTGTCAAAGCCCCTGCGGGCTGGCAGCTGCTGCGGCACAGCGCATAGCGCAGAGGTATGCCGAACGCCCCCAAGAGTGCAAATGACCTATGGCAAAGCGTGATTATTATGAGGTCCTGGGTGTCGAGCGTGGCGCCAGTGAAGGTGATCTCAAAAAGGCCTATCGCCGCCTGGCGATGAAGTACCACCCCGACCGCAACCCGGGTGACAAAGAGTCGGAAGAGCAGTTCAAGGAGGCCAACGAGGCCTACGAAGTGCTGTCCGATGCGAGCAAGCGCGCGGCCTACGACCAATACGGTCATGCCGGCGTCGACCCCAGCATGGGTGGCGGTGGTGCCGGCTTCGGTGGCGCCAACTTCTCCGACATCTTCGGTGATGTGTTCAGCGATTTCTTCGGTGGCGGCCGCGGCGGTTCGCGTGGCGGCGCCCAGCGCGGCAGCGACCTGCGCTACACCCTGGAGCTGAACCTGGAAGAAGCGGTGCGTGGCACCACGGTCAATATCCGCGTTCCCACGCTGGTCAACTGCAAGCCCTGCGATGGCTCCGGCGCCAAGAAGGGCTCGACCCCGGCCACCTGCCCGACCTGCGGCGGCATCGGCCAGGTGCGCATGCAGCAAGGCTTCTTCTCGGTGCAGCAGACCTGCCCACGCTGCCATGGCCAGGGCAAGATCATCACCGACCCTTGCGGCTCGTGCCACGGCGAAGGCCGTGTCGAGGAATACAAGACCCTGTCGGTCAAGGTGCCGGCCGGTGTCGATACCGGCGACCGCATCCGCCTGTCCGGCGAAGGCGAGGCGGGCACCCACGGCGGCCCGACTGGCGACCTGTATGTGGTGATCAACGTGCGCGAGCACGAGATCTTCCAGCGTGACGGCAAGCACCTGTACTGCGAAGTGCCGATCAGCTACACCGACGCTGCCTTGGGTGGCGAGCTGGAAGTGCCGACCCTCGATGGTCGCGTGAAGCTGAAGATCCCCGAAGGCACCCAGACCGGCAAGCAGTTCCGCCTGCGCGGCAAGGGTGTGGCGCCGGTGCGTGGTGGTGGTGCAGGTGACCTGCTGTGCCGCGTGGCGGTCGAGACCCCGGTCAACCTCAGCCGCCGTCAGCGCGAGCTGCTCGAAGAGCTGCGTGACTCGCTCGAAGGTGACAGCTCCCACTCGCCCAAGGCCAATGGCTGGTTCGATGGCGTGAAGCGCTTCTTCGGCGATCTCTGATAAGGAATTGGCTATGCGACGTATTGCAGTGATGGGCGCGGCAGGGCGGATGGGCAAGACCCTCGTCGAAGCCGTGCAGCAAACTCCAGGTGCCGGGCTGACCGCAGCGATCGACCGTCCGGACAGCTCGCTGGTCGGCGCTGACGCGGGTGAGTTGGCAGCCCTGGGCCGGATCGGCGTGCTGCTGTCCGATGACCTGGCCAAGGTTGCCGACGAGTTCGATGTGCTGATCGACTTCACTCACCCGTCGGTGACCTTGAAGAACCTGGCGTTCTGCCGCAAGCACGGCAAGGCGATGATCATCGGCACCACCGGCTTCACCGTCGAGGAGAAGCAGTTGCTGGCCGAGGCGGGCAAGGACATTCCCATCGTGTTCGCTGCCAACTTCAGCGTCGGTGTCAACCTCAGCCTCAAGCTGCTGGACATGGCGGCGCGGGTGCTGGGTGACGATGTCGACATCGAGATCATCGAGGCGCACCACCGGCACAAGGTCGATGCGCCGTCGGGTACCGCGCTGCGCATGGGTGAAGTGGTTGCCAATGCGCTGGGGCGTGACCTGCAGGAAGTGGCGGTGTATGGCCGTGAAGGCCAGACCGGTGCGCGTGACCGCAAGACCATCGGCTTTGCCACCGTGCGTGCCGGCGATGTGGTCGGCGATCACACCGTGCTGTTCGCCGCCGAAGGCGAGCGCCTGGAGATCACCCACAAGGCCTCCAGCCGCATGACCTTCGCCAAGGGCGCCGTGCGTGCGGCGCTGTGGCTCGATGGCCGCGAGCCGGGCCTGTATGACATGCAGGACGTGCTGGAGCTGCGCTAAGCCTTGATGGCCTCATCGCCGGCAAGCCGGCTCCCACGGGAAGCGCGCAGGCCCAGAGCCTTGTGGCGTTCTTTGTGGGAGCCGGCTTGCCGGCGATGGGGGTGCAACGCACCCCTCTGTCGCAATCATGTGTTTTAGAGACACATATACGGTAGACCGAAAACGCACTTTTCTGTAAGCTACAGCTTTAGTGTGTCCACTAAAAGCGCGCAGCGAATTGAATTCAGCACATAAAAGCGGGGTGACGTGTCCATACGTCACTCCGCTTTTTTGCAACCTGCGATCGCCCTTTCATGCTTGATTTACGGGAGGTCTTCTTGACAAAGCCAGCCATACTCGCCCTTGCCGACGGCAGTATTTTTCGCGGTGAAGCCATTGGTGCCGACGGTCAAACCGTTGGTGAGGTGGTATTCAACACCGCTATGACCGGCTACCAGGAAATCCTTACAGACCCTTCCTACGCGCAGCAAATCGTTACCCTGACCTACCCGCACATCGGCAACACCGGCACCACGCCGGAAGACGCCGAGTCGAACCGTGTCTGGTCCGCTGGCCTGGTCATCCGTGACCTGCCGCTGCTGGCCAGCAACTGGCGCAACACCCAGTCGCTGCCTGAGTACCTCAAGGCCAACAATGTCGTCGCCATCGCTGGCATCGACACCCGCCGCCTGACCCGTATCCTGCGTGAAAAGGGCGCCCAGAACGGTTGCATCCTCGCCGGTGACAACATCAGCGAAGAGGCCGCCATCGCCGCTGCCCGCGGCTTCCCAGGCCTCAAAGGCATGGACCTGGCCAAGGTCGTGTCCACCAAGGAACGCTACGAGTGGCGCTCCAGCGTGTGGGAGCTGAAAACCGACAGCCACCCGACCATCGACGCTGCCGACCTGCCGTACCACGTGGTCGCCTTCGACTACGGCGTCAAGCTGAACATCCTGCGCATGCTGGTTGCCCGCGGCTGCCGCGTGACCGTGGTGCCTGCCCAGACCCCAGCCAGCGAAGTGCTCGCCCTCAACCCCGATGGCGTGTTCCTGTCCAACGGCCCTGGCGACCCCGAGCCATGCGACTACGCGATCCAGGCGATCAAGGAAATCCTTGAAACCGAGATCCCGGTCTTCGGCATCTGCCTCGGCCACCAGCTGCTGGCCCTGGCCTCCGGCGCCAAGACCGTGAAGATGGGCCACGGCCACCACGGCGCCAACCACCCGGTCCAGGACCTGGACACCGGCGTGGTCATGATCACCAGCCAGAACCACGGTTTCGCCGTCGACGAAGCGACCCTGCCGGGCAATGTCCGCGCCATCCACAAGTCGCTGTTCGACGGTACCCTGCAGGGCATCGAGCGCACCGACAAGAGCGCGTTCAGCTTCCAGGGCCACCCTGAAGCGAGCCCGGGCCCGACCGACGTCGCGCCACTGTTCGATCGTTTCACCGATGCCATGGCCAAGCGCCGCTGAGCATCCTGCTTCAAGGCCCCGGGCCGGCACTTGCCGCGCCCGGCAGCGCCTGACCCAGATTGTTCAAAGCGGCTTGCCGACTGACCCCGGATTTGAGTGACAACCATGCCAAAACGTACAGACATCAAAAGCATCCTGATTCTCGGCGCTGGCCCGATCGTGATCGGCCAGGCCTGCGAATTCGACTACTCCGGCGCCCAGGCTTGCAAAGCCCTGCGCGAGGAAGGTTTCCGCGTCATCCTGGTGAACTCCAACCCGGCCACCATCATGACCGACCCGGCCATGGCCGACGCCACCTACATCGAGCCGATCAAGTGGCAGTCGGTGGCCAAGATCATCGAGAAAGAGCGCCCTGACGCCGTCCTGCCGACCATGGGTGGCCAGACCGCACTGAACTGCGCCCTGGACCTGGAGCGCCACGGCGTGCTGGAAAAGTTCGGCGTGGAGATGATCGGTGCCAACGCCGATACCATCGACAAGGCCGAAGACCGCTCACGCTTCGACAAGGCCATGAAGGACATCGGCCTGGAGTGCCCGCGCTCGGGTATCGCCCACAGCATGGAAGAGGCCTATGCGGTGCTCGAGAAGCTCGGCTTCCCGTGCATCATCCGCCCGTCGTTCACCATGGGCGGCACCGGCGGCGGCATCGCCTACAACCGTGAAGAATTCGAAGAAATCTGCACCCGTGGCCTGGACCTGTCGCCGACCAAGGAACTGCTGATCGACGAATCGCTGATCGGCTGGAAGGAATACGAGATGGAGGTGGTCCGCGACAAGAAGGACAACTGCATCATCGTCTGCTCCATCGAAAACTTCGACCCGATGGGCGTGCACACCGGTGACTCGATCACTGTTGCTCCAGCGCAGACCCTGACCGACAAGGAATACCAGATCATGCGCAACGCCTCGCTGGCGGTGCTGCGTGAAATCGGTGTCGAAACCGGCGGTTCCAACGTGCAGTTCGGTATCTGCCCGAACACTGGCCGCATGGTCGTGATCGAGATGAACCCGCGCGTTTCGCGTTCCTCGGCGCTGGCGTCCAAGGCTACCGGCTTCCCGATCGCCAAGATCGCCGCCAAGCTGGCCATCGGCTACACCCTCGACGAACTGCAGAACGACATCACCGGCGGCCGTACCCCAGCCTCCTTCGAGCCGTCGATCGACTACGTCGTCACCAAGCTGCCGCGCTTCGCCTTCGAGAAATTCCCCAAGGCCGACGCACGCCTGACCACCCAGATGAAATCCGTGGGTGAAGTCATGGCCATCGGCCGTACCTTCCAGGAATCCCTGCAGAAAGCCCTGCGCGGCCTGGAAGTCGGCGCTTGCGGCCTCGACCCGAAAGTCGACCTGGCCAGCCCGGAAGCGGCCGGCATCCTCAAGCGCGAGCTGACCGTGCCGGGCGCCGAGCGTATCTGGTACGTGGCCGACGCCATGCGTTCGGGCATGACCTGCGAAGAGATCTTCGCCCTGACCGGCATCGACATGTGGTTCCTGGTGCAGATGGAAGATCTGATCAAGGAAGAAGAGAAGGTCAAGACCCTGGCCCTGTCGGCAATCGACAAGGACTACATGCTGCGCCTCAAGCGCAAGGGCTTCTCGGACCAGCGCCTGGCCAAGCTGCTCGGCATCACCGACAAGAATCTGCGTCGCCACCGCCACAAGCTGGAAGTGTTCCCGGTGTACAAGCGCGTCGACACCTGCGCCGCCGAGTTCGCCACCGACACCGCCTACCTGTATTCGACCTACGAGGAAGAGTGCGAGGCCAACCCGTCGACCCGTGACAAGATCATGATCCTGGGTGGCGGCCCGAACCGTATTGGCCAAGGCATCGAGTTCGACTACTGCTGCGTGCACGCGGCCCTGGCGCTGCGTGAAGACGGTTACGAGACCATCATGGTCAACTGCAACCCGGAAACCGTCTCCACCGACTACGACACCTCCGACCGCCTGTACTTCGAGCCGCTGACCCTGGAAGACGTGCTGGAAGTCTGCCGCGTCGAGAAGCCGAAGGGCGTGATCGTCCACTACGGCGGCCAGACCCCGCTTAAACTGGCTCGCGCCCTGGAAGAAGCCGGCGTGCCGATCATCGGTACCAGCCCGGACGCCATCGACCGCGCCGAAGACCGCGAGCGCTTCCAGCAGATGGTTCAGCGCCTGAACCTGCTGCAGCCGCCAAACGCCACCGTGCGCAGCGAAGAAGAAGCCATCCGCGCCGCGGGCGGTATCGGCTACCCGCTGGTGGTGCGCCCGTCCTACGTACTGGGCGGCCGTGCGATGGAAATCGTCTACGAGCTGGACGAGCTCAAGCGCTACCTGCGTGAAGCGGTACAGGTTTCCAACGACAGCCCGGTGCTGCTCGACCACTTCCTCAACTGCGCCATCGAGATGGACGTGGACGCGGTCTGCGACGGCACCGACGTGGTGATCGGCGCGATCATGCAGCACATCGAGCAGGCCGGTGTTCACTCCGGTGACTCGGCGTGCTCGCTGCCGCCGTACTCGCTGAGCAAGGAAGTGCAGGACGAAGTGCGCGACCAGGTGCGCAAGATGGCCCTGGAGCTGGGCGTGGTCGGCCTGATGAACGTGCAGCTGGCCCTGCAGGGCGACAAGATCTACGTGATCGAAGTCAACCCGCGCGCCTCGCGTACCGTGCCGTTCGTCTCCAAGTGCATTGGCACCTCCCTGGCCATGATCGCGGCCCGCGTGATGGCTGGCAAAACCCTGAAAGAGCTGGGCTTCACCCAGGAAATCATCCCGAACTTCTACAGCGTCAAGGAAGCCGTCTTCCCGTTCGCCAAGTTCCCAGGGGTTGACCCGATCCTCGGCCCTGAGATGAAATCCACCGGTGAAGTCATGGGTGTCGGCGACAGCTTCGGCGAAGCCTTCGCCAAGGCCCAGATGGGTGCCAGCGAAGTGCTGCCGACCGGCGGTACCGCGTTCATCAGCGTGCGTGACGACGACAAGCCACAAGTGGCCGGCGTTGCTCGCGACCTGATCGCCCTGGGCTTTGAAGTGGTTGCTACTGCAGGTACCGCCAAGGTCATCGAAGCGGCTGGCCTGAAAGTGCGCCGTGTGAACAAAGTGACCGAGGGTCGCCCGCACGTGGTCGACATGATCAAGAACGACGAAGTGTCGCTGATCATCAACACCACCGAAGGCCGCCAGTCGATCGCCGATTCCTACTCGATTCGTCGCAATGCGTTGCAGCACAAGATCTACTGCACCACGACCATTGCGGCTGGTGAAGCCATCTGCGAAGCGCTGAAATTCGGCCCTGAAAAGACCGTTCGCCGCTTGCAGGATCTGCATGCAGGACTTAAAGCATGAGCATTACCAAGTACCCGATGACCGTCCAGGGCGCTCGCGCCCTGGAAGAGGAACACCTGTTCCTGAGCAAGACCGAGCGCCCGCGCCTGAGCCAGGCAATTGGCGAAGCGCGCGAGCTGGGCGACCTCAAGGAAAACGCCGAATACCATGCCGCCCGTGAGGAGCAGGGCATGGTCGAGGCGCGTATCCGTGATATCGAAGGCCGCCTGCAGAACTCGGTCGTGATCGACGTGACCACCATCCCTCACACCGGCAAGGTCATTTTCGGCACCACCGTGGTGCTGGCCAATACCGAAACCGATGACGAGGTGACCTACCAGATCGTCGGCGAGGACGAAGCCGACGTGAAGCAGGGCAAGCTTTCGAGCGGTGCGCCCATTGCCCGTGCCATCATCGGCAAGGAAGAAGGTGATACGGTCGTCGTCAAGACGCCAAGCGGCACGGTCGAGTACGAGATTGTCGAAGTCAAGCACATCTGACCGGCGCCTGCGGGCGCCTTCCCTGGAGGGGATCCTCTGGCAACTGGCCCAGGTATTCTGGGTCGGTGGCCTGTGGGTGTTCCATGTGGGGTTGGTGCCGGCACTCAAGGTCAGTGGCCTGGCACCCTTGCTGGTGCAGGACATCGCCGGGCAGATCGACCGCTGGTTGATTGGCGTGGCGTTGCTCGGGCTGCTGACGCAGCTGGCGGTGCTGGCGCGGGTCGACGGCCTACCGGCCTGGTGGCGACAGTTCCGTGGCCAGATGCTGTTGCTCGGCCTTGCGGCCTGCGTGGGGTACTACACCTTGCGCTATGGCATCTCGGTCGGTGAGCGCTGGCAGATGTTCTGCTTCCTGGTGCTGGGCTTTTCCGGCATTGTGCTGGTGGCCCAGCCAGTACCGGTCAGGGCGCGCCAGGCGCGCCACTGATCGGAGCCGCTGTTACTTGTAGCGGTGGATGTTGGACAGCTGCTTGTTCGGCTGTGGGTTCTTGCGATAGATCAGCGCCTTCTTGCCGATGGTCTGCACCAGCTCGGCGCGGCCGGCCTTGCACAGCTCGGCGATGGCGGCAGCGCGTTCTTCGCGATCTTCCGAGCGAATCTCGACCTTGATCAGTTCATGGTCGGCGAGTGCACGCTCGAGTTCGGCGATCACGCCTTCATTCAAACCGTTGCCGGCAACGATCAGGACCGGCTTCAGGTCATGACCAATGGACTTGTATTGCTTCTTCTGCTCGTTATTGAGCGGCATAATCTGACCCTTTCCGTCTGATTCTGTAAAATTGACGGGCATTTTACCCGAGGGCCTGTGGCTCCGCCCAGTCAAACACGACGCATATCATCGAGGTGCCCCGTGGTACAACGTTCCAAAAGCAGCGCCAACTGGCTGCGAGAGCATTTTAACGACCCTTTTGTGAAGCAGGCGCAGAAGGATGGCTACCGCTCGCGCGCGAGCTACAAACTGCTTGAGATCCAGGAAAAAGACCGCCTGATCCGCCCTGGCATGAGCGTGATCGACCTTGGCGCGGCCCCGGGCGGGTGGTCGCAGGTGACCAGTCGTCTGATTGGTGGCCAGGGCCGGCTGATTGCCTCCGATATCCTGGAAATGGACTCGATCCCTGATGTGACCTTCATCCAGGGCGACTTTACCCAGGATGAAGTGCTGCAGCAGATTCTCCAGGCAGTCGGCGATTCGCACGTAGACCTTGTGATTTCCGATATGGCCCCCAATATGAGTGGTACGCCTGCGGTGGACATGCCGCGTGCCATGTTCCTCTGCGAGCTGGCTCTGGATCTGGCGACCCGCGTGCTCAAGCCCGGCGGCGATTTCCTGATCAAGATCTTCCAGGGCGAAGGCTTCGACGTATACCTCAAGGACGTGCGCAGCAAGTTCGACAAGGTGCAGATGCGCAAGCCGTCGTCGTCGCGGGACCGTTCTCGCGAACAGTACCTGCTGGCCAGGGGTTTCAAGGGGGAATGAGGCGTAATGCGGGGTGGCCGATAGTTATTTCCAATTGGCTGCCCCGTCTGGATTGTCCGAACTTCGTGTAGTCTAGCTTTCACAAAGGGTTACAGACGGTGCCTGCGGATGCGTAGGTAATGTAGTAAGTTAGGGCGATGAATATCATGCGAGGCACGGCTGCGTCGTGCGCCGGCCTCAGAGGGTAGCGAATTGAACGACATGGCAAAGAATCTGATCCTGTGGTTGATCATCGCGGCTGTCCTGGTGACGGTGATGAACAACTTCTCCAGCCCTAACGAGCCGCAGACCCTCAACTATTCCGACTTCATCCAGCAGGTCAAGGATGGCAAGGTCGAGCGTGTGACCGTAGACGGCTACATCATTACCGGCAAGCGCGCCGACGGCGACAACTTCAAGACCGTGCGCCCGGCCATCACCGACAATGGCCTGATCGGCGACCTGGTCGACAACCACGTGGTCGTCGAAGGCAAGCAGCCCGAGCAGCAGAGCATCTGGACGCAACTGCTGGTGGCCAGCTTCCCGATCCTGGTGATCATTGCCGTATTCATGTTCTTCATGCGCCAGATGCAAGGCGGCGCGGGCGGCAAGGGCGGGCCGATGAGCTTCGGCAAGAGCAAGGCACGCCTGCTGTCCGAAGACCAGGTCAAGACTACCCTGGCTGACGTTGCGGGTTGCGACGAGGCCAAGGAAGAGGTTGGCGAGCTGGTCGAGTTCCTGCGCGACCCGGGCAAGTTCCAGCGCCTGGGTGGCCGCATCCCGCGTGGTGTGCTGATGGTTGGCCCACCGGGTACCGGTAAGACCCTGCTGGCCAAGGCCATTGCGGGTGAAGCCAAGGTGCCGTTCTTCACCATTTCCGGTTCCGACTTCGTCGAGATGTTCGTCGGCGTGGGTGCCAGCCGCGTGCGCGACATGTTCGAGCAGGCCAAGAAGCACGCACCGTGCATCATCTTCATCGACGAAATCGACGCCGTCGGTCGCCACCGTGGCGCCGGCATGGGCGGTGGTCATGACGAGCGCGAGCAGACCCTCAACCAGCTGCTGGTAGAGATGGACGGCTTCGAAATGAACGATGGCATCATCGTCATCGCCGCCACCAACCGTCCGGACGTCCTTGACCCGGCGCTGCTGCGCCCCGGCCGCTTCGACCGCCAGGTAGTGGTCGGCCTGCCGGACATCCGTGGCCGTGAGCAGATCCTCAAGGTGCACATGCGCAAGGTGCCGGTCGGCGAAAACGTCAACCCGGCAGTCATTGCCCGTGGTACCCCGGGCTTCTCCGGTGCCGACCTGGCCAACCTGGTCAACGAGGCTTCGCTGTTCGCTGCACGCTCCAACAAGCGCCTGGTCGAAATGAAAGAGTTCGAGCTGGCCAAGGACAAGATCATGATGGGCGCCGAGCGCAAGACCATGGTCATGTCCGAGAAAGAGAAGCAGAACACCGCTTACCACGAGGCAGGTCATGCCATCGTCGGCCGCCTGGTGCCCGAGCACGACCCGGTCTACAAGGTTTCGATCATTCCACGTGGCCGTGCCCTGGGCGTGACCATGTTCCTGCCTGAGGAAGACCGTTACAGCCTGTCCAAGCGTGCGTTGATCAGCCAGATCTGCTCGCTGTATGGCGGCCGTATCGCCGAAGAGATGACCCTGGGCTTTGATGGCGTCACCACCGGTGCCTCCAACGACATCATGCGGGCCAGCCAGATCGCCCGTAACATGGTTACCAAGTGGGGCCTGTCCGAGAAACTCGGCCCGCTGATGTACGCGGAAGAAGAGGGCGAGGTGTTCCTCGGTCGCAGTGCCGGTAGCCAGCACGCCAGCGTTTCCGGCGAAACGGCCAAGCTGATCGACTCCGAAGTGCGCAGCATCATCGATCAGTGCTACGCCACTGCCAAGCAGCTGCTGACCGACAACCGCGACAAGCTCGACGCCATGGCCGAAGCGCTGATGAAGTACGAGACCATCGACGCCGACCAGATCGACGACATCATGTCCGGCCGCACCCCGCGCGAACCGCGTGACTGGGACGACGACAAGACCTCGGGCACCCCGGCTGCCCAGAATGACCGTCCGGAATCGCCGATCGGCGGCCCAGCGGCTCAACACTAAGGGCATCTATGAGCTCGAAGCTGTACCCGACCCGGTTGCCTTGCGGCAACCGGGTTCTTGATTTGTCCCGTACCCATGTCATGGGTATTCTCAATATCACTCCCGATTCCTTCTCCGATGGCGGGCGCTTCAGCCAGCGTGACGAAGCGTTGCGCCATGCCGAGGCCATGGTCGCGGCGGGTGCCACGCTGATCGATATCGGCGGGGAGTCGACGCGCCCTGGCGCTCGCGCGGTATCGGTGACCGAAGAATTGGAGCGGGTGGCGCCGATGGTCGAGGCTATCAACAGTCGCCTCGATGTGGTGATTTCCGTGGATACTTCAACGCCTGCCGTGATTCGCGAGTCGGCACGCCTCGGTGCGGGCCTGATCAACGATGTGCGGGCCCTGGAGCGCGACGGCGCCCTGGATGCAGCGGCAGATACCGGCTTGCCGGTGTGCCTCATGCACATGCGCGGCGAGCCTGGAAACATGCAGGATGACCCGCATTACGAAGATGTAACCGCGGATGTAACGCGTTATCTTGGACAGCGCATGGCTGCCTGCGCGGCGGCTGGCATTGCCGAGGAACGCATCATCCTCGACCCAGGCTTCGGTTTCGCCAAGACGCTGGCGCACAACCTGAGCCTGTTCAAACACATGGAGGCGCTTTATCGCCTCGGTCGCCCGCTACTGGTGGGCGTTTCACGCAAGAGCATGATCGGCCTGACGCTGGATCGTCCGGTCGCTGAGCGGTTGTATGGCAGCCTGGCGCTGGCGGCTCTGGCCATGACCAAGGGGGCCAGTATCCTGCGCGTCCATGATGTGGCCGAAACCGTCGATGTCGTGCGCATGATTGCTGCAGTACAGAACGCCGAATAAGAACATTGGAGTCCCTATGAGCAGAAAATATTTTGGTACCGACGGCATTCGTGGCCGCGTCGGCGAATACCCGATCACGCCAGACTTCATGCTGAAGCTGGGCTGGGCGGCGGGCATGGCCTTCCGCAAGCAGGGCAATTGCCGCGTGCTGGTCGGCAAGGACACGCGTATTTCCGGCTACATGTTCGAATCCGCACTCGAGGCCGGCCTTTCCGCGGCGGGTGCCGATGTGCTGCTGCTCGGCCCCATGCCGACCCCGGCGATCGCCTACCTCACTCGCACCTTCCATGCCGAAGCCGGCATCGTCATCAGTGCCTCGCACAATCCCCACGATGACAACGGCATCAAGTTCTTCTCGGGCCAGGGCACCAAGTTGCCGGACGAAGTCGAGCTGATGATCGAGGAGTTGCTCGATCAGCCGATGACCGTGGTCGAATCCAGCAAGCTGGGCAAGGTTTCGCGCATCAACGATGCCGCTGGTCGCTACATCGAGTTCTGCAAGAGCAGTGTGCCGAGCAGCACCAGTTTCGATGGCCTGAAGCTTGTGATCGACTGCGCCCACGGCGCCACCTACAAGGTCGCGCCGAGCGTGTTCCGTGAGCTGGGTGCCGATGTGACGGTGCTGCACGCGCAACCCGATGGCTTGAACATCAACGAAGGCTGTGGCTCGACCCATATCGAATCGCTGCAGGCTGCCGTGCTGGTCGGGCACGCCGACCTGGGCATCGCCTTCGATGGCGATGGCGACCGCGTGCTGATGGTCGACCACACCGGTGCCATCGTCGACGGTGACGAATTGCTGTTCATCATCGCCCGCGACCTGCAGGAGCGTGGCAAGCTCCAGGGCGGCGTGGTCGGTACGCTGATGAGTAACCTGGGCCTGGAGTTGGCGCTCAAGGACCTGGATATCCCGTTCGTGCGGGCCAAGGTCGGTGACCGCTACGTGATGGCCGAACTGCTCGAGCGCGACTGGCTGGTGGGCGGGGAGAACTCCGGCCACGTGGTGTGCTGTAACCACACCACCACCGGTGACGCGATCATTGCCGCGCTGCAGGTGTTGATGGCCCTCAAGCGCCGCGGGGAGACCCTGGCACAGGCGCGCCAGGCCCTGCGCAAGTGCCCGCAGGTACTGATCAACGTGCGTTTCGGCGCAAGCAAGGTCGACCCGCTGGAGCACCCGGCAGTCAAGGAAGCCAGTGCCAAGGTGACCGAGGACATGGCAGGGCGTGGCCGTGTGTTGCTGCGCAAGTCCGGCACCGAGCCCTTGGTGCGGGTGATGGTCGAGGGCGACGACGAAAGCCAGGTGCGCACGCATGCCGAGGCCTTGGCCAAACTGGTTGCAGAAGTTTGTATCTGAAAGAGGCTTGCCAGCGCAGATCGGGTTGGGTAAGATCTGCGCCCACTTTGACCGACGAGGTAAAGCATGCGTCGCCCCATGGTAGCTGGTAACTGGAAGATGCACGGTACCCGCGCCAGCGTCGCTGAGCTGATCCAGGGTTTGGGCAATATGCCCGTGCCGAACGGTGTCGAAGTTGCGGTTTTTCCGCCGGCTTTGTTCATCAATCAGGTGATTGATGGTTTGCAGGGTAAGGCGATTGCCGTAGGTGCACAGAATTCTGCAATACAGCCCGAACAGGGCGCGCTGACAGGTGAAATTGCACCGAGTCAGTTGGTTGAAGCAGGTTGCAAGTTGGTGTTGATTGGCCACTCCGAACGCCGCCAGATCCTTGGTGAAAATGAAGAAGTGCTCAATCGCAAGTTTGCAGCGGCTCAACTTAGTGGTTTAATGCCGGTGCTCTGCGTAGGGGAGACCCTTGAAGAGCGCGAAGCAGGCAAGACGCTCGAAGTTGTCGGGCGTCAACTAAGCAGTATCATCGATGCTTTCGGTGTTAAGGCTTTTGCCAATGCAGTAATTGCCTATGAGCCTGTTTGGGCCATTGGCACAGGTTTGACAGCCTCGCCTCAGCAAGCTCAGGATGTGCACGCAGCCATCCGGGCGCAGTTGGCGGCCGAGGACGCCGAAGTTGCCGCGAACGTGCAGCTTCTTTACGGCGGCAGCGTGAAGGCGGCCAATGCGGCCGAACTGTTCGGCATGCCGGATATCGATGGGGGGCTCATTGGTGGAGCGTCCCTGAACGCAGACGAATTCGGTGCAATTTGTCGCGCCGCAGGAAACTGAACAAATGCTGGAAACAGTCATCGTTGTTTTTCATCTGTTGGCAGCGCTGTCGCTTGTAGTGCTGGTTCTGTTGCAACAGGGTAAAGGTGCGGAAGCAGGTGCATCTTTCGGCGCAGGTGCTTCAAATACTGTGTTCGGAAGCCAAGGTTCTGCTACCTTCCTGAGTAAATTAACTGCTATACTTGCTGCCACTTTCTTTTTGACAGCACTTGGGTTAGGATACTTCGCCAAGCAACAAGCTCACCAGCTGAGCCAGGCGGGTCTCCCAGATCCAGCGGTCTTGGAAGTGAAACAGCCAAAGCCGGCAGTAAATGATGATGTACCGGTGCTCCAGGAGCAGAAGAGCGAAACCACCAACACTGGTGATGTACCTCCTCCAACCGAAGAGCAGAAGTAACGGGTTTCAAGAAGTAGTATTGCCGAGGTGGTGGAATTGGTAGACACGCAACCTTGAGGTGGTTGTGCCCATAGGGTGTAGGGGTTCGAGTCCCCTTCTCGGTACCAATTAAAGCTTGAGAGCCCGCTTTAGCGGGCTTTCTCGTAGGTGGAGGTTGGATTGACCCAGCAACGGGTTCGGTCTTATACTTTCGCCCCAGCTTTGTCGCGGGGTGGAGCAGCTTGGTAGCTCGTCGGGCTCATAACCCGAAGGTCGTTGGTTCAAATCCAGCCCCCGCAACCAGCTTCAGCGGAGCCCCTTTTCAGGGGCTTTTTGCTAGCCGAACAGTTTTCGGCGCCGTTGTCCAACGGCGCTTTCAGGGATGGGCGCTTCGCCCATTTTTTATTTGCACAGCATGCACGAGGGGGTTCAGGTGTCGAGCAAGCTAGAACAGTTGCAGGCCTTGTTGGCCCCGGTGGTCGAGGGTCTGGGCTATCAGTGCTGGGGGATCGAATTCGTATCCCAGGGTAAGCATTCGGTATTGCGCATCTACATTGACAAGGAAGGCGGCATCCTGGTGGACGACTGCGAAGCGGTCAGCCGTCAGGCCAGTGCCATCCTCGATGTTGAAGATCCGATCAGCAGTGAATATACCCTTGAGGTGTCCTCACCAGGCATGGATCGCCCGCTGTTCACTCTGGAACAGTTTGCCTCGCATGCCGGCGAACAAGTGAAGATCAAGCTGCGTACGCCCTTCGAAGGTCGTCGTAACTTCCAGGGCCTCCTCCGCGGTGTGGAGGAACAGGACGTTGTGGTCCAGGTGGACAATCACGAATTCCTGTTGCCGATCGACTCGATCGACAAGGCCAATATTATTCCCAGTTTTGACTGAGACGTGCCGGGCCCGGCGGACTTTCCGGGCCCAATGGCTTGCGCAAGGCGAGGCGTACGATGAGCAAAGAAGTACTGCTGGTTGTTGAATCGGTATCCAACGAAAAAGGTGTACCACCCGGCGTCATTTTCGAAGCGCTGGAAGTGGCTCTGGCCACTGCAACCAAAAAACGTTTTGAGGACGAAGTCGACCTGCGTGTGGAAATCAACCGCCACACCGGTAGCTACGAAACCTTCCGTCGCTGGACTGTCGTCGACGAAGCCGATCTGGACGATCCGGCCATCGAGACCTGGCTGGCGAAGATCCACGAGACTCACCCTGAAGCCAAGGTGGGTGACGTGATCGAAGAGAAGATCGAGTCCATCGAATTCGGTCGTATCGCCGCCCAGACCGCCAAGCAGGTGATCGTGCAGAAGGTCCGCGAGGCCGAGCGCGCCCAGGTGGTCGACGCCTACCGCGAGCGTGTCAACGAGATCATCTCGGGCACCGTCAAGAAGGTCACCCGCGACAACGTCATCGTCGACCTGGGCAACAACGCCGAGGCGCTGCTGGCTCGCGAAGACATCATTCCACGTGAGACCTTCCGGGTTGGCGTGCGCCTGCGCGCGCTGCTCAAGGAAATCCGCACCGAGAACCGCGGCCCTCAGCTGATCCTGTCGCGCACCGCGCCGCAGATGCTGATCGAGCTGTTCCGCATCGAAGTGCCGGAAATCGCCGAAGGCCTCATCGAAGTCATGGCTGCATCCCGTGATCCGGGATCGCGTGCCAAGATCGCCGTCCGCTCCAAGGACAAGCGCATCGACCCGCAAGGTGCCTGTATCGGCATGCGCGGTTCGCGCGTCCAGGCCGTATCCGGCGAGCTGGGTGGTGAGCGTGTGGATATCGTCCTGTGGGACGAGAACCCGGCGCAATTTGTCATCAACGCCATGTCGCCGGCCGAAGTCGCGGCGATCATCGTTGATGAAGATGCCCATGCCATGGACATCGCCGTTGCCGAGGACAACCTGGCCCAGGCCATTGGCCGTGGCGGTCAGAACGTTCGCCTGGCCAGTCAGTTGACCGGCTGGACCCTGAACGTGATGACCGAGAAGGACATCCAGGCCAAGCAGCAGGCCGAAACCGGTGACATCCTGCGCAATTTCATCGAGGAACTGGAAGTCGACGAGGAGCTGGCCCAAGTGCTGGTCGACGAAGGCTTTACCAGCCTTGAAGAAATTGCCTACGTACCGTTGGAAGAAATGCTCAACATCGATGGCTTTGACGAGGACATCGTCAATGAGCTCCGCGCTCGAGCCAAGGACCGTTTGTTGACCAAGGCCATCGCTACCGAAGAAAAACTGGCAGACGCCCATCCGGCCGAAGACCTGCTCTCCCTCGAGGGCATGGACAAGGACCTGGCGGCGGAACTGGCGGTGCGCGGCGTGGTTAACCGCGAAGACCTGGCCGAGCAGTCGATTGACGACCTGCTCGACATCGACGGCATCGACGAAGAGCGTGCCGGCAAGTTGATCATGGCCGCCCGAGCCCACTGGTTCGAGTAATTAGGCGCGGCCTGAGGAGAGAAGTGCATGACGCAAGTCACGGTGAAAGAACTGGCCCAAGAGGTCGAGGCACCGGTAGAGCGCCTGCTGCAGCAGATGCGTGAGGCAGGTCTGCCGCACACCGACGCCGGTCAGGTAGTGACCGACAATGAGAAGCAGACTCTGCTGACCCATTTGAAGAGCAGCCACAAGAGCAAGGCGGAAGAGCCGCGCAAGATTACCTTGCAGCGCAAGACCACCAGCACCCTGCGTGTCGCCGGTAGCAAAAGCATCAGCGTAGAAGTACGCAAGAAGAAAGTATTCGTTCAGCGCAGCCCTGAAGAAATCCAGGCTGAGCAGAAGCGTGAGCAGGAAGAGCGCCGCGCGGCCGAAAACGCTGCGCGCGAGAAGGTCGAAGCCGACGTTCGCCAGCGCAACGAAGAGCAGGCCCGTCGTCAGGCGGCCGAGGCCCCTGCGGCTGCTCAAGCGCCAGCTGCCAAGGCCGAGCCGGCACCTGCTGCCGCTCCGGCACCGGTAGTTGCCGAGGCCCCGGCGTCGGAAGACGCCGCTGCCCGTGCTGCCGAGCGCAAGAAGGACGAGACCCGTCGCAACGAAAGCCGCACTCGCGATGACGACCGTCGTCGTGGCGAGGCGCCGCGTGTGTCGATCAAGGTCAAGGTCAAGGAGAAGGAAAAAGCGCCGACTCCACGTGCCGCGCCGCGCACTACCGACGAAGAGAGCGATGGCGCTCGTCGTGGTCGTGGTGGCAAGGGCAAGCTGAAGAAGCGCAACCAGCATGGCTTCCAGAACCCGACCGGCCCCGTCATCCGTGACGTGACCATCGGCGAGACCATCACCGTCTCGGAACTGGCCAACCAGATGTCCGTCAAGGGCGCTGAAGTGGTCAAGTTCATGTTCAAGATGGGCACCCCGGTCACCATCAACCAGGTGCTCGACCAGGAAACCGCTCAGCTGATCGCAGAAGAGCTGGGCCACAAGGTTACCCTGGTCAGCGACACCGCCCTGGAAGACTCCCTGGCAGAATCGCTGAAGTTCGAAGGCCAGACCGAGTCGCGCGCGCCGGTGGTAACTGTCATGGGTCACGTTGACCATGGCAAGACCTCGCTGCTCGACTACATCCGTCGTGCCAAGGTTGCCGCTGGCGAAGCCGGTGGTATCACCCAGCACATCGGTGCCTACCACGTGGAAACCGACCGCGGCATGGTCACCTTCCTCGACACCCCGGGCCACGCAGCTTTCACCCAGATGCGTGCACGTGGTGCCAAGGCGACCGACATCGTCATCCTGGTGGTGGCGGCGGACGACGGCGTGATGCCGCAAACCCGCGAAGCCGTTCAGCATGCCAAGGCAGCTGGCGTTCCGCTGGTGGTCGCGGTGAACAAGATCGACAAGCCGGGTGCCGACCTCGATCGCATCCGCAACGAGCTGGCCGTCGAAGGCGTGACCTCCGAGGACTGGGGTGGTGACACGCCGTTCGTCAAGGTTTCGGCGAAGATGGGTACCGGTGTCGACGAACTGCTCGAAGCCGTTCTGCTGCAGGCCGAGATCCTCGAGCTGACCGCCACGCCGACCGCTCCAGGTCGTGGTGTGGTCGTCGAATCGCGCCTGGACAAGGGCCGTGGCCCAGTGGCCACCATCCTGGTTCAGGACGGTACCCTGCGTCAGGGCGACATGGTCCTGTGCGGCTCCAACTATGGCCGCGTGCGTGCCATGCTCGACGAGAACGGCAAGCCTGTGAAGGAAGCTGGCCCGTCGATCCCGGTCGAGATCCTCGGCCTGGACGGCACGCCGGAAGCCGGTGACGAGCTGTCGGTGGTTGCCGACGAGAAGAAAGCCCGCGAAGTTGCCCTGTTCCGTCAAGGCAAGTACCGCGAGGTCAAGCTGGCCCGTGCTCACGCCGGCAAGCTGGAAAACATCTTCGAGACCATGGGTCAGGAAGAGAAGAAGACCCTCAACATCGTCCTCAAGACCGACGTGCGCGGTTCCCTGGAAGCACTGCAGGGTTCGCTGGGCGGTTTGGGCAACGACGAAGTTCAGGTTCGCGTGATCGGTGGCGGCGTCGGTGGTATCACCGAAAGCGACGCCAACCTGGCGCTGGCGTCCAACGCGGTGCTGTTCGGCTTCAACGTGCGTGCCGATGCCGGTGCGCGCAAGATCGTCGAGCAGGAAGGTCTGGATATGCGTTACTACAACGTGATCTACGACATCATCGAAGACGTCAAGAAAGCCCTGACCGGCATGCTCGGCAGCGATGTTCGCGAGAACATCCTGGGTGTCGCCGAAGTGCGTGACGTGTTCCGTTCGCCGAAGTTCGGCGCCATCGCTGGCTGTATGGTCATCGAGGGTACCGTGTACCGCAACCGTCCGATCCGCGTACTGCGCGACGACGTGGTGATCTTCGAAGGCGAGCTGGAATCGCTGCGTCGCTTCAAGGACGACGCCTCGGAAGTGCGTTCGGGCATGGAGTGCGGTATTGGCGTCAAGAGCTACAACGACGTCAAGGTCGGCGACAAGATCGAAGTCTTCGAGAAAGTCCAGGTTGCTCGTACCCTTTAAGGGCGGGCATGGCGCCAGCCCCCGCCGCAGGGCGGTGGCAGCGCCTCGGAAGGTAGCGCCCGGTCAGGCTCAAGCTTGACCGGGCGTTTGCCGCTTTAAGTTACAGGTAGCAAGAATGGCCAAAGAATACAGCCGTACCCAACGTATCGGTGATCAGATGCAGCGCGAGCTGGCAGAACTGATCCGCCGTGAAGTCAAAGACCCACGCGTCGGTCTGGTGACCATCACCGCCGTGGACGTCAGCCGCGACCTGGGCCATGCCAAGGTCTTCATCACCGTCATGGGCGAAGAAACCCCTGACGCCGTGCAGCAGTCGCTCAAGGCACTGAACAGCGCCGCCAGCTTCCTGCGCCTGCACCTGGGCCGCTCGATGCAGCTGCGCAGCGTGCCGCAATTGCATTTCCACTTCGATGAAAGTGTCAGCCGTGGTGTACACCTGTCGGCACTGATCGAGCGTGCGGTGGCCGAAGACCGCCTGCACAAGGATGCCGACGAGCTGGACACCAAGGAGTAAGCGGTGGCCCAGGTCAAACGTATCCGCCGCAACGTCAGCGGCATCATCCTGCTCGACAAGCCGCTGGGGTTCACCTCCAACGCCGCGTTGCAGAAAGTCCGCTGGTTGCTCAATGCCGAGAAGGCCGGGCACACCGGCAGCCTCGACCCGTTGGCCACCGGCGTGCTGCCGCTGTGCTTCGGTGAAGCGACCAAGTTTTCCCAGTACCTGCTCGATTCCGACAAGGGCTACGAAACGGTCATGCAGCTGGGGCAGACTACCAGCACCGCGGACGCTGAAGGCGAAGTCCTGCAGACCCGCGAAGTGACCGTTGGTCGCGCCGATCTGGAAGCGGTCATCCCGCGTTTTCGCGGTGAGATCCTTCAAGTACCGCCGATGTACTCGGCGCTCAAGCGCGATGGCCAGCCGCTGTACAAACTGGCACGTGCAGGAGAGGTAGTGGAGCGCGAGGCGCGTTCTGTTACTATTGGCCGCTTGGAATTGCTCGAGTGCGAAGGCACCCGTGCACGGCTGTCGGTTGGTTGCAGCAAAGGCACCTATATTCGCACCCTGGTGGAGGATATCGGTGAGGCCCTGGGCTGCGGCGCCTATGTCGCCGAGCTGCGCAGGACCCATGCCGGGCCCTTCGCGCTGGCACAGACGGTCACCCTCGAAGAACTCGAGCAGGCCCACGCCGAAGGCGGTAACGAAGCGCTCGATCGCTTCCTGATGCCTTCTGACAGCGGGCTGCTGGACTGGCCGCTGGTCTGCCTGTCCGAACACAGTGCGTTCTACTGGCTGCATGGCCAGGCAGTACGAGCCCCGGAAGCGCCGCAGTTCGGCATGGTCCGGGTACAGGATCACAACGGTCGCTTCATCGGTATCGGTGAAGTGAGCGAAGACGGGCGCATTGCGCCGCGTCGACTGATTCGGTCGGAATGACCGAAACCGCAGGTCAAGGCTTCGGCTCAAGCCTGCGGATACAAGGGTGGCTGTCAGTAGGCACGGTCACACCTTTCTTATTAATACAGGGATTTGTCCCTGGCCTATTGGACCCCGGTGACGGGATCCGTTTAATCAGGAGTTGCCTCATGGCCCTCAGCGTTGAAGAAAAAGCTCAAATCGTTACCGACTACCAGCAAGCCGCTGGCGACACTGGTAGCCCGGAAGTTCAGGTTGCTCTGCTGACCGCGAACATCAACAAGCTGCAAGGCCACTTCAAGGCCAACGGCAAAGACCACCACTCCCGTCGTGGCCTGATCCGCATGGTCAACCAGCGTCGTAAGCTGCTGGATTACCTGAAGGGCAAAGACACCACTCGTTACAGCGCCCTGATCGGTCGCCTGGGCCTGCGTCGCTAATAGCGGCCTGGTCAGTGGTGTGCATGGCGTGTCGCATGCTTCGAGAACGCTGCTTGGCAGCGTTTTCGTTGGACACGTCACGCGTATCTTCGAGGTTGGCAGCCTGGCAATGCTGAGCGGAATTTCCGCTCGGCGCCAGGCTCCCAGCCTCGTGTTGTATCTGGACGGTCAATGGGGCCGATTCCCCGTTCTGCCCAAGAATTCGCAAGAAACCAGTTCCCCCAGAGCCACTGAAAAAGGTAGGAAACCGTGAACCCGGTAATCAAGAAATTCCAGTTCGGTCAATCGACCGTTACTCTCGAAACGGGCCGCATCGCCCGTCAGGCGACCGGCGCCGTGCTGGTGACCGTCGACAACGACGTTACCGTGCTGGTGACCGTGGTCGGCGCCAAGCAGGCTGACCCGGGCAAGGGCTTCTTCCCGCTGTCGGTCCACTACCAGGAAAAGACCTATGCCGCTGGCAAGATCCCTGGTGGCTTCTTCAAGCGTGAAGGCCGTCCTTCCGAGAAAGAGACCCTGACCTCGCGCCTGATCGACCGTCCGATCCGCCCGCTGTTCCCTGAAGGCTTCATGAACGAAGTCCAGGTCGTCTGCACCGTGGTTTCCACCAGCAAGAAGACCGATCCGGACATCGCTGCGATGATCGGTACCTCGGCTGCCCTGGCCATCTCCGGCATTCCGTTCGAAGGCCCGATCGGCGCCGCCCGTGTTGCCTTCCACGAGAGCACCGGCTACCTGCTGAACCCGACCTACGAGCAGCTGCAGGCTTCGAGCCTGGACATGGTCGTGGCCGGTACCGAATCCGCTGTACTGATGGTTGAATCGGAAGCCCAAGAGCTGACCGAAGACCAGATGCTGGGCGCCGTACTGTTCGCCCACGACGAATTCCAGTCGGTCATCCAGGCTGTCAAGGAACTGGCTGCCGAAGCGGGCAAGCCGACCTGGGACTGGAAGCCGGCCGTTGCCAACACCGAACTGCTCAACGCCATCCGCGCCGAGTTCGGCGAGGGCGTTTCGCAGGGCTACACCATCACCGTCAAGGCCGACCGTTATGCGCGCCTGGGCGAGCTGCGCGATCAGGCCATCGCCAAGTTCTCCGGTGAAGAAGGCCAGCCTTCGGCTTCGGAAGTCAAAGACATCTTCGGCGAGATCGAATACCGCACCGTTCGCGAGAACATCGTCAACGGCAAGCCGCGTATCGATGGCCGTGACACCAAGACCGTGCGCCCGCTGGCCATCGAAGTCGGCGTGCTGCCCAAGACCCACGGCTCGGCCCTGTTCACCCGTGGCGAAACCCAGGCCCTGGTCGTCGCGACCCTGGGTACTGCCCGTGACGCCCAGCTGCTGGACACCCTCGAAGGCGAGAAGAAAGACCCGTTCATGCTGCACTACAACTTCCCACCGTTCTCGGTAGGCGAGTGTGGCCGCATGGGTGGTGCTGGCCGTCGTGAAATCGGCCACGGCCGTCTGGCCCGCCGTTCGGTCCAGGCCATGCTGCCGGCCGCCGACGTGTTCCCGTACACCATCCGCGTGGTGTCGGAAATCACCGAATCCAACGGCTCCAGCTCCATGGCTTCGGTCTGCGGTGCTTCCCTGGCCCTGATGGACGCCGGTGTGCCGATGAAGGCACCGGTTGCCGGTATCGCCATGGGCCTGGTCAAGGAAGGCGAGAAGTTCGCAATCCTGACCGACATCCTGGGTGACGAAGACCACCTGGGCGACATGGACTTCAAGGTAGCCGGTACCGCCAAAGGCGTCACCGCGCTGCAGATGGACATCAAGATCAACGGCATCACCGAAGAGATCATGGAAATCGCCCTGGGCCAGGCCCTGGAAGCGCGCCTGAACATCCTCGGCCAGATGAACCAGATCATCGCCCAGTCGCGTACCGAGCTGTCGGCCAACGCACCGACCATGATCGCGATGAAGATCGACACCGACAAGATCCGTGACGTCATCGGTAAAGGCGGCGCCACCATCCGCGCGATCTGCGAAGAGACCAAGGCTTCGATCGACATCGAAGACGATGGCTCGATCAAGATCTTCGGCGAAACCAAGGAAGCGGCCGAGGCAGCTCGCCAGCGCGTCCTGGGCATCACTGCCGAGGCCGAGATCGGCAAGATCTACGTGGGCAAGGTCGAGCGTATCGTCGACTTCGGCGCCTTCGTCAACATCCTGCCTGGCAAGGATGGCCTGGTTCACATCTCGATGCTCAGCGATGCTCGCGTAGAGAAAGTGACCGACATTCTGAAAGAAGGTCAGGAAGTGGAAGTACTGGTACTGGACGTGGACAACCGCGGCCGTATCAAGCTGTCGATCAAGGACGTTGCCGCAGCCAAGGCTTCCGGCGTCTGAGTGACTGACACGCTGTGAAAAAGGGCCCTTCGGGGCCCTTTTTTTATTGGCTTGCGGGAACCTTTTGCGCACTTGCATCTTGCATGCAGTTTTACCCTGCAGATTGCAAATTGCACGATTCGATGGACCGGGATTCTATCGTAAGTTATTGATTTAAAAGGAAACAAGCGAAGCGGGAAAGCTGGCACAGCGCATGCAACTACCTTGTTACCTGCCGCCAGGACACACGGCGCAGACCTTTGAAAAAAACAGGAGTGACCCACATGAAGAAGTTCGCCATTGCTGCCGCTACTGCTACCGCTCTGACCCTGACCATGGCTAACGCGGCGTTTGCCCAGCAGTCCACGCAGGCCCCAATGACGCTGGCGGCCGGTGAAATGACCAAAGCCAAGGAAGCGACCTCCGATACCTGGATCACCACCAAGGTCAAATCGGACCTGATGACTGAAAAAGGCATCCCGGGCTCTGACATCAAGGTCGAGACCAACAAAGGTGTGGTTTCGCTCTCGTCCACCACTGCCGTGACCGAATCGCAGAAAAAAATGGCAGTCGACATCACCAAGAAGATCAAAGGCGTGAAGGCCGTTTCGGCTGACGGCCTGAAAGCCGAATAAGGAATGTCTCGTCGGCCAAAAGGATTTGGCCACTTTCACCTAAAGCCCCGGCCTCGGTCGGGGCTTTTCATTGCCGCTCAGTTCACCGGGTTGCGGGCGATCACATCGCTTTCGAAATATTCCTGTTCGAGAATCAGCGGCTCGACCAGTGGGCGGCTGTCGCGAAAGTGCGCGGTACGGGTGTGGGCTTCATAGGCGTCGTCGTCCTGGTAGATCTCGTACAGGTAGATCACCTCGGGGTCGGCCCGGTCCTGGGACACATCGAACACCAGGCAGCCTGGCTCGGTGGCTACCGAAGCAGCGGCATTGACGTTGATGGCAGTGAGAAAGGCTTCGGCGCAACCGGGTTTCACGCGAGTCTTGATGAACAGGCTGTACACAAGACGCTCCTTTTGTTTTAAATTCAGATATGAATTGTATACAAAAATGGAGCCGCGCCAATGTCTGAATTACCTGCCCGCCCGGGTCGCCTGAACGGCCTGCGTCATATCGCCCTGCTGGTACCCAATCTGGAAGAGTGCGAGCGCTTCTATGTCGATGTGCTGGGCATGGAGGTGCTCAACCGCGCCAACGAGGACCTGGTGTACCTCACCTGTGGCAACGACAACCTCTCGCTGGGGCGTGGCGCAGGGGCGGCCAATGGGCTGCAGACCCTGGACCATTACGGGTTCATCGTCGACAGCGTCGAGGAGCTGGAGGCGTGGTACCAGTACTTCAAGGCGCGTGGGGTGACCTTGCTCGACCGGCCGTTCAACCATGGTGACGGGGCACGCAGCTTCCACTTGCTGGACCCGGCCGGGAACAAGGTGCAGCCGCTTTATCATCCGGCGGTGTCGGGGCAGCGGCTGGTCTGAAGCTGCTGCGTCGAAGCCGGTGGCCCTATCGCCGGCAAGCCGGCTCCCACACTGTACCTGTGGGAGCCGGCTTGCCGGCGATAGGGCCTGAACAGGCGATGGGAATCATTCGGCATCCAGATGCATCGGGGTAATCACCCGGCCATCTTTCTCAGCCTGCCCCAGGCTGGTGTCGATGAAGTACACCCGGTCATCTTCGAGCTTGCCCTTGTCGACCAGGTAATCCTTGATGCTGCTGGCCCGCTCCTGGCCCAGGTTACGCAGCAGGGCAGCGCTCTCGGCCCACGACTTGATCACCGCCTCGCGCAGCTTGGCGGTGCGCTCGTCACGCCCCAGCTGCTGCCATTCGGCGGGCGGCTGCTGCTTCAGGCGGGTGCGGTAGATGCCTTCGAGCATCGCCGGCTTGTCGCTGTCGTCGACCACCAGCTGCGAGGCATTGGCCGGTACCTTGTCGCCACGCCGTTGCAGGATCTTGTACCAGGTGGCCTGGTACTCGCGCTCCAGGCGCTGCTGGGCAATCAGCGGGCCGTCGCTGCTCTGGGCGCTGGTGCCCTCGATCTCCAGGCGCAGCTCAGGGCGCGCCTTGAGGGCCGAGGCCAGCTTGTCCAGGGCCGATTGCGCATCGCCGCTGAGCTCGCTGGAGCCGGGGGCGAAGGCGACACTGCCGAGGTCGTCGTCGCCACCGCCGGCAATCAACCCACCGATGAACTTGAACGGCGCCTGGGCCGCGCGCAGCACCAGGTTGCGCAGGGTCTGCCAGACGATCGGCATGACGCTGAACTGCGGGTTGTTGAGGTCGCCGGTGACCGGCAGCTCGATCGAGATCTTGCCTTCGGTGTCCTTGAGCAGGGCAACGGCCAGGCGAATGGGCAAATCCACCGCGTCCGGGCTGTCGACTTTCTCGCCCAATTGCAGCTGCTCCACCACCACCTTGTTCTCGGCCTTGAGCTGGCCGTTGGTGATCAGGTAGTGCAGGTCCAGGTTCAGGCGGCCCTTGCGGATACGGTAGCCGGCGAACTTGCCGGAGTAGGGGGTCAGCGTGGTCAGTTCGACGCGCTTGAAGCTGGTGGCGATGTCCAGGCTGGCCAGCGGGTTGAACGGGTTCAGCGCGCCCTTGATGGTGACCGGTGCGTAACGATCGACCTTGCCCTTGATGTCGACCTTGGCCGGCGCCGGCTTGCGGTTGTCGATGGTGCCGATCTGGCCATTGAGTTGCTGCACGGCAGTGGCGAAGTTCGGGGTCAGGGTGAGGTCGGCGAAGTTGGCCGAGCCATCGTTGATGTCGATCTGCCCGATGCGGATGCCCAATGGCTTGCTGGCAGGCGCGCTGGGCTTGCTGGCCGGGCCGGAACTGGCTCCGCCCGCCGGCTGTTCAATGAGCATGTCGGAGACGTTGGTGGTGCGGTCTTCGTTGATGATGAAGCGCGCATAGGGCTGCAGCAGCGTCACTTTGTCGATCGACAGGGCATCACCGTGGACGTAGGACAGGCCGTCCACGTTCACCTGCTGCCATTTGACGAAGTCGCGGTCCTTGATGGTGTCCAGGGTATGCAGTTGGTTGACCTGGGCCTTGCCGGCCACGCTGAAGGCCAATGGCTCGGTGCTCTTGAGGTCGACCTTGAGGTCGCTGGCGAGCATGCCGCTGCGCAGCTCCAGGCGGATGTACGGGCTGAGGTAGGCCTGGGCGATACGCAGGTCGATGTCGCGGGTGCTGACATCGAGCTTGGCGGTTACCGGCGCCAGGTTCACCTGGCCTGCGGCCTGCAGCTTGCCCTGCTTGCCGATGCCGGTGTCGAGCTTGAGGGTGAAGGGCGACTGGTTGAGGCTGTCGAAGCCCTGCAGGTCGAGGTTCAGCGGGCCGACATCCAGTGCCACCGGCTCCTTCTGGCTGCGGTCGGCCAGGTGCACTTGGTAGTTGCGCAGTTGCACATCCTGCAGCAGCACCTGCCAAGGTTTGCTCGGCTCCTTGGCGGCCTTTTCCTCGGCGGTAGGCTCGGCCGCGGCGGGTTCGGCTTTTTCCTTGGGGGTCGCCTTGGCAGGTTGGCTGGCGAACAGCTTCTGCCAATCGAGCTGGCCGTCTTTTTCAAGCGCCGCCCAGGTTTCCAGTTTTTCGCTGCGCACCTTGCCCACGGTGACCAGCTGCTTGGCCAGGTCGATGGACGTGTCGCTCACCTCAAGGCTGGCCAGGCGCGCCAGAGGGCGATCATCCGGGGCCTTGATGGCGAATGGAGCGATGCGCAGCGAGGTCTTGTCGAGCAGCACCTCGGTGGTCTTGGACAAGTTGAGCTTGTAGTGGGTGTCGAGGCTGAACACCCCGTCTTCCAGCACCAACGGCACGGCGTCGCGCACATAGGGCCAGAACAGCTTCATCTTGCCATCGGTGACCTTCAAGGTGCCTTCGGAGGCAATCGGCGACAGGCTCAGGGTGCCGCTCCAGTCCACGCGCCCGCCATTGGGCCCGCGTGCCACCAGGGTCATGTCGGCGTTGTCGTCAGGCAGGGTGCTGAGGTTCTTCAGCTCCAGGTTCATGTCGTCGTAGATGAATTCGATCGGCTCGCTCGGGCGCTGGTCGGCGAAGTGCAGGTAGCCGCCGCTGAGCTTGATGCTGCCGATACGCAGCGGGAAGGGGTCGCTGGGGGGCTGTTCGGGCTGCGGCTCGCTGGCGGGCAGCTTGAACAGCTGGGTCAGGTTGAGCGTACCGTCCTTGGCGAACACCACCTCGTTGCGCGGCTTGTCGAGTTCCACCGCCTGCAGGTGCAGGGCGCCTTTCCAGGCGCTGTCCAGCGCCAGGTTGGCGTACAGCCGCTCGAAGCCGACCTGTTCCTTGCCGGGCTCGCCGATCTGCAGGCCCCACAAGGTCAGCTCGAGGCTGAACGGGTTGAATTCGATACGTTTGAGTTGCGCCGGCACAGTGGCGTAATGCGCCAGCTGCTGGTTGGCGATGCGCAGGCCAACGCCAGGGAGAATCAGAAAGCCAAGCAGGCTGTAGAGGGCCACGAGGGCTAGCACGGCGCCCAGGGCGCGAGTCAATCCTTTGTACATGTGTCGCATCGTCTGTCTAAGCAAGAGTGCTTGGAGTATGGCAGGTTAAATCGGTTCCGCAGGGGCGAGCACTTCCCGTCACTCGATACCCATGCGCCGCCTGGCGCGATGCGCCGAGCCATCGCGCATCGCCCAGCGCAGCACGGGGGCGGTGCGTTTCAGGCCCAGGCGAATCAGCCGCCGCTGCAGCGGGCCATGCTCCAGGCCCAGCAGGGCCTGGGCCCAGTCCGGCAGCAGGTCGATGCCGGCGTGCAGCATCAGCTTGCCCACAGGTTGCGCCAGGCGGCTGGGGGCGGGGGCCTTGAGCAGGATCTCGACCACCTCCAGGCTGCGCGCATCGCACTGCATCTGTGTGCGCATCTGCCGCAGGTAATCCTCGACCTGCTGGCACGAGCGCGGTACATCGCGCGCGCCCAGGCGCTCGGCGACCAGCGCGATTTCAGCATAGTAGGCGTCCTGGTCGGCGCGCGAGAGCTGCGGGTTGCGGTAGCGCAGGTGGGCGGCGAGGAAGCTGCTGACTTCGGCCACGTGCACCCAGGTCAGCAAGTCGGGGTCGCTGGCGGCATAGGCGCGGCCATCGGGCGCAATGCCTGTGACCTGCAGGTGGATGGTGCGCACCTTGTCGATCAGCCACTGGGCATCGCGGGTCGAACCGAAGGTGGTGCCGGAGATGAACTGGCTGGTGCGCCGCAGGCGGCCCAGCAAGTCTTCGCGAAAGTTGGAGTGGTCCCATACCCCGGCCAGTGCCAGCGGGTGCAGCAACTGCAGGAGCAAGGCGCTGATGCCGCCGACCAGCATGCTCGGAAAGTCGCCATGCACCTGCCAGCTGATGCTCTGCGGGCCGAACAGGCCGGGGTCGCCCTTGGGCGATTCCAGGTCGAGCTGGCCGAGGGCCAGCCCGGTAAGGCTCATGACCTGGGTTTCGATGCGGCGACGTAGGGCTTCCATGGCGACCTGTGGTTCAGGGCGGCCATGGACGCTGGCCGCCAGCTATTGATTGAGCCGTGTGTCGATCAGCCCCTGGACCACGCTCGGGTCGGCCAGGGTCGACGTATCGCCCAGGTTGTCCAGCTCGTTGCAGGCGATCTTGCGCAGTATACGCCGCATGATCTTGCCCGAGCGGGTCTTGGGCAACGCCGGCGCCCACTGGATCAGCTCGGGTTTGGCGAAGCTGCCGATTTCCTTGCTCACCAGGGCCAGGAGCTCGGCCTTGAGGGCGTCGTCCGGGGTGATGCCATTCATGGTCGTGACGAAGGCGTACACGCCTTGGCCCTTGAGGTCGTGCGGGTAGCCGACCACGGCGGCCTCGGCGACGCTGTCGTGCAGCACCAGCGCGCTTTCCACTTCGGCGGTGCCGATGCGGTGGCCGGAGACGTTGATCACATCGTCGATGCGGCCGGTGATCCAGTAGTCGCCATCGGCATCGCGGCGGGCGCCGTCGCCGGTGAAGTAGTAGCCGGGCATGGGTTTGAAATAGGTGTCGACCATGCGCTGGTGGTCGCCATAGACGCTGCGGATCTGCCCTGGCCAGCTGGCCTTGATCGCCAGCAGCCCGGCGCCTGGGCCCTCGATCAGCTTGCCCTGGTCGTCCAGCAGCACCGGCTGCACGCCGAACATGGGCTGGGTGGCACAACCGGGCTTGAGCTTCAGCGTGCCAGGCAGCGGCGTGAGCATGATGCCGCCGGTTTCGGTCTGCCACCAGGTGTCGACGATGGGGCAGCGTGTTTGCCCGACCGCTTCGAAATACCACTCCCAGGCCTCGGGGTTGATCGGCTCGCCGACGCTGCCAAGCAGGCGCAGGCTCTTGCGCGAAGTGCTCTGCAGCGGCGCCGAGCCCTCGCGCATCAGCGCGCGCAGCGCGGTGGGGGCGGTGTAGAAGATGTTCACCTGGTGCTTGTCGACCACCTGCCAGAAGCGTGAGGTGTCGGGGTAGTTGGGCACGCCTTCGAACATCAGCGAGATCGCGCCATTGGCCAGCGGGCCGTAGACGATGTAGCTGTGGCCGGTGACCCAGCCGACGTCGGCGGTGCACCAGAACACTTCGCCGTCGCGGTAGTCGAACACCACCTTGAAGGTCATCGTCGCCTGCAGCAGGTAGCCGCCGGTGGTGTGCAGCACGCCCTTGGGTTTGCCGGTGCTGCCGGAGGTGTAGAGGATGAACAGCGGGTCTTCGGCTGCCATCGGTTCCACGGGGCAGTCGTCGCCGGCGTTTTCGGTCGCCTGGTGATACCAGAGGTCGCGGCCTTCGCTCCAGGCCACCTCGCCACCGGTGCGTTGCACCACCAGTACGCTGCTGACGGCCGGGCAACTGGCCAGGGCCTTGTCTACGTTTTGCTTGAGCGGGATGCGCTTGCCGCCGCGCACGCCTTCATCGGCGGTGATCACGGTGCGGCAGTCGGCATCGAGAATGCGGTCGCGCAGGGCATCGGGGGAGAAGCCGCCGAACACCACCGAATGGATGGCGCCGATGCGCGTGCAGGCGAGCATGGCGTAGGCGGCCTCGGGGATCATCGGCATGTAGATGCACACCCGATCGCCTTTTTTCACCCCGCGTGCCTTGAGGGCGTTGGCCAGGCGGCAGACCTGGCGGTGCAGTTCGCGGTAGGTGATGGCCTTGGCATCCTTGGGGTCGTCGCCTTCCCACAGCAGGGCGGTCTGTTCGCCGCGCCGGGCCAGGTGGCGGTCGATGCAGTTGTAGCTGACATTGAGTTGGCCGCCGTCGAACCAGCGCGCCTTGCCGGTCTTCAGGTCGCATTGCTGCACGCTCGACCAGGGCTTGATCCAGTCCAGGCGCTTGGCTTGCTCGGCCCAGAAGGTGTCGGGGTCTTCGACCGACTGGCGGTAGAGGCGGCGGTAGTCGTCGGGGGAGAGGCTGGCGCACTGGCTGACAGCCAGGGCCTGGGGATAGTCGCGGATATCGAACATGGCGGGTGGTCCTTGCTCTTTTTGGGGGCGATGGACTGCAACGGCTATTCGATTGGACAGTGTAGCTGGGGGTGGTGTTCAAGCTTTCAGGCCAATCGCCGGCAAGCCGGCACCCACAGGTACGCCACTGAACTCAAGAACAGTGGTCACCCTGTGGGAGCCGGCTTGCCGGCGATTAGGGCCGCAAAGGTCAGCCGCGATGACGGCCGCGGAAGAAGTTGATCAGGCCCTGGGTCGAGCCGTCCTCGGCGCTGTCTTCCAGGCTGCCCACCAAGCGCTGGTAGACGCCCTTGCCCAGCTCCTTGCCCAGCTCCACGCCCCACTGGTCGAAGGCGTTGATACCCCAGATCACGCTTTGCACGAACACCTTGTGCTCATACATCGCCACCAGCGCGCCAAGGCGGCGCGGGCTGATGCGCTCGACCACCAGGGTGTTGCTCGGGCGGTTGCCCGGGATCACCTTGTGCGGCGCCAGCTTGGCGATATCGGCTTCGTTCAGGCCCTTCTGGCGCAGCTCGGCCTCGGCCTCCTCGCGGGTCTTGCCGAGCATCAGTGCCTGGCTTTGCGACAGGCAGTTGGCGTACAGCCACTGATGGTGGTCGGCCACCGGGTTGAAGCTCACCACCGGGACGATGAAGTCGGCGGGAATCAGCTGGGTGCCCTGGTGCAGCAGCTGGTGGTAGGCATGCTGGCCGTTGCAGCCCACGCCACCCCAGATCACCGGGCCGGTATCGGTCTTCACCGGTGTGCCGTCGGTCAGCACGCTCTTGCCGTTGGACTCCATGTCCAGCTGCTGCAGGTGCTTGGTGATGTTGCGCAGGTAGTGGTCGTAAGGCAGGATCGCGTGGCTGCGGGCGCCCCAGAAGTTGCCGTACCACACGCCCAGCAAGGCCAGCAGCACCGGCATGTTCTTCTCGAATGGCGCGGTCTGGAAGTGCTGGTCCATGGTGTAGGCACCGGACAGCAGTTCCTTGAAGTTGGCGGTGCCGATGGCCAGGGCGATCGGCAGGCCGATCGCCGACCACAGCGAATAGCGCCCGCCGACCCAGTCCCACATTGGGAAGATGTTCTCTTCGCGGATGCCGAAGGCCACGGCCGCGGCCTTGTTGCTCGACACGGCGATGAAGTGGCGATACAGCTCGGCCTCCGAGCCGCCCTGGGCCAGGTACCAGGTACGCGCGGCCATGGCGTTCTTCAGGGTCTCGAGGGTGTTGAACGATTTCGACGAGACGATGAACAGGGTGGTTTCGGCGCGCAAGTTGGCCGACAGCTCGTGAAACTCGCTGCCGTCGATGTTGGCCAGATAATGGCAGCGCACCCCACGCTGGGCGTAGGGCAGCAGGGCTTCGGACACCAGTTCAGGGCCGAGGAACGAGCCGCCGATGCCGATGTTGACCACGTCGGTGATCGGCTTTTCGCTGTAGCCGCGCCACAGGCCGTCATGAATTCGGCCAACCAGCTCGGTGATCTGGTTGAGCACCTTGTGCACTTCCGGCATCACGTTCACGCCATTGACGCTGAGCTTGTCGCCCACCGGACGGCGCAGGGCGGTGTGCAGGACCGGGCGGCCTTCGGAGGCGTTGATGATCTCGCCGCTGAACATCGACTTGATGGCGTCCTGCAGGCCGACTTGTTCGGCCAGCTGCACCAGCAGGTCGCGGGTTTGTTCGTTGATCAGGTTTTTCGAGTAATCGAGGAACAGGCCGCAGCAGCTCAGGGAGAACTGTTCGAAGCGCTGGGCATCGGCGGCGAAGGCTTCGCGCATGCTGAAGCCTTGCATGGCGTCGCGGTGTTGCTGGAGTGCCTGCCAAGCGGGCAGGGCCGTAACATCGTGGGGTGTACGGTAATACGCCATTGCGCAGAATTCCTTGATGCGTGGTGGTGCTTGGACAGGGCAGTGATTGCCGGGTTCAGGCTGGCCATCATTATAGGCAAAGGGCACGCGCAGGGAATGGGGGAGCAGGGGATTTGCGAGGGGCGCCATTGGCGCCCAATCGCCGGCAAGCCGGCTCCCACAGGTATAGCGTTGTTCTCTGGATAGAGAGCCGGCTACGCGGTCTTGTCTTCCACGTGCAGGTACAGGTTGTCGATCAACCGCGTGTTACCCAGGTAGGCGGCGGCAATCACCACCAGGTCACGATCATCCAGCTGTGCCGGGCGCAAGCTGAGCGCATGGCGCACTTCCAGGTAATCCGGGCGCATGCCCGCTGCGGCGAGCTGCGCCTGCCCTTCGCCGACCAGCGCGGCGAAATCACGCTGGCCACGGCCGATGGCTGCACCGATGTGCTGCAGGGTACGGTACAGCGCCGGGGCGGCAGCGCGCTGCTCGGGCGTGAGGTAGCCATTGCGCGACGACAGCGCCAGGCCATCTTCGGCGCGCACGGTGGGCTCGCCGATGATCTGGATGGGCATGTTCAGGTCACGCACCATGGCGCGGATCACAGCCAGCTGCTGGAAGTCCTTTTCGCCGAACACGGCAAGGTCCGGCTGCACCATGTTGAACAGCTTGCTGACCACCGTCGCCACGCCCTCGAAATGCCCCGGGCGGCTGGCGCCGCACAGGCCTTCGGAGAGGTGAGGCACGCTGACGCGGGTTTGCACGCCCATGCCGTCGGGGTACATCTCATCGACGGTGGGGGCGAACAGCAAGTGGCAGCCGGCTTCGAGCAGGCGCTGCTGGTCGGCGGCGAGGGTGCGCGGGTACTTGTCGAGGTCTTCGTTGGCGCCGAACTGCAGCGGGTTGACGAAGATGCTGGCCACCACGAAATCGGCGCGCTGGGCGGCCTTGGTCACCAGGGCCGCGTGGCCGCTGTGCAGGTTGCCCATGGTCGGCACGAAGGCAATGCGCTTGCCTTCGCCGCGAGCGCGGGCCACGGCGGCGCGCAGTTCGCGGACGGTCTTGACTGTATTCATGCACTGAACCCGTGTTCGCTGCCTGGGAAGCTGACCTCTTTCACCGCCTTGACGTAGGCGGCCAGGGCGCTCTCGATGTCGGGCTGGCCGGCCATGAAGTTCTTCACGAACTTCGGCACCCGGCCGCTCAGCGACAGGCCGAGCATGTCGTGCAGCACCAGCACCTGGCCATCGGTGGCGCTGCCGGCGCCGATGCCGATCACCGGGATGCCCACTGCCTGGGAGATTTCCGCAGCCAGCTCGCTGGGCACGCATTCGAGCAGCAGCATGGCCGCGCCGGCCTGCTCCAGGGCGATGGCGTCGGCACGCATCTGCCGCGCTTGCGCTTCCTGGCGGCCTTGCACCTTGTAGCCACCCAGCACGTTGACCGTCTGTGGGGTCAGGCCCATGTGCGCGCACACCGGGACGCCGCGTTCGGCCAGCAGGCGAATGGTGTCGGCGAGCCAGGCGGCGCCTTCGAGCTTGATCATGTGGGCGCCGGCACGCATCAGCGTGGCGCAGTTGGCGAACGCCTGCTCGGGCGTGGCGTGGGCCATGAACGGCAGGTCGGCGAGGATCAGCGCGCCGTCGTTGCCGCGTTTGACGCAGGCGGTGTGGTAGGCCATTTCGCTGGTGGTGACCGGCAGTGTGCTGTCATGGCCCTGCAGGACCATCCCCAGCGAGTCGCCCACCAGCAACACTTCGACGCCGGCCTGGCTGGCGGCCTTGGCGAAGGTCGCGTCGTAGCAGGTCAGCATGGTGATCTTTTCACCCTTGGCCTTGAGGCCGTTGAGGGTGGTCAGGGTTACTTCAGGCATGTAGGAAAATCCTCGTTCAGGCGCTGTGAAAAACGACTGCAAACAACGCGTGTAGTCATCTTCCGGAGCGGCACATCATCGCGCGTGATGTTCGGGCACAGGTCCGTCCGGGCCTAAATACGGGTGTGCGGCACTATGGTGTCACACGGGACGCCTATAGTCGTGAGCGAGGTGGGGGAAGTCAATGACCCTGTTACCGCAATGTTACTAACAGGGTGTTACTGGCGTTACCGCAGGCCAAAGCGCCCGGATTACAGGCGCTCCAGCCCAACGTAAGGGCAGGCTTCGAGCATCTGGGCGAGGGCGCGGCCATCGGCCAGCTGGAAGTCGTGCGGGACTAGCTCGGCTAGCGGATACAGCACGAAGGGGCGGGCGTGCATGTGGTAGTGCGGCACCTGCAGGCGCGGCACGTCGATGACCTGGTCGCCGAACAGCAGGATGTCGAGGTCCAGCGTGCGCGGGCCCCAGCGTTCCTTGCGCACGCGGCCCTGGTCAAGCTCGATGGCCTGCAGGGCGTCGAGCAAGGCCAGCGGCGCGAGTGCGGTATCCAGTGCGGCGACGGCGTTGGTGTAGCGTGGCTGGCCAGGCAGCAGCGAGTCGCTGGTGTACAGCGCCGAGGCCGCTGCCAGGCGTGTGCCATCGAGCTGGTCCAGCGCCTGCAGGGCGCTGCGCAGCTGTTCGGCCGGGGCGTCGAGGTTGCTGCCCAGGCCAATGAAGGCGCGAGTGGTCACTCGAACGCCTCGTCACCGCCGCGTTTGCGCTTGCTGGGGCTGCGCTTGCGTTTGCGCGGGCCGCCAGCGCCGCCTTCGTCACGGCTGCCCAGCTCGCGGATCATCTCGCGGCGTTCGCTGTCGTTGGCGTCCTGGTAGTCGGTCCACCATTGGCCCAGGTCGTCGGTTTCCTCGCCGGCGCTTTCACGCAGCAGCAGGAAGTCGTAGCCAGCGCGGAAACGCGGGTTGTCCAGCAGCTGGTCGGCACGTTTGCCGCTGCGCCGTGGCAGGCGTTCCTGCATGTCCCAGATTTCGCGGATCGGCAGGGTGAAACGCTTGGGGATGGCGATGCGGGCGCACTGTTCGGCGATCAGGTCGTGGGCAGCGCCGTTCATGGCCGGGATCGGTGGTACGCCTTGATTTTGCAGGTGCAGCACTCGGCTTGGCAGGGCCGGCCAGAGCAACGCGGCGAACAGGAAGGCCGGGGTCACCGGCTTGCCTTGCTTGACGCGCAGGTCGGTGTTGTTCAGCGCCTGGCTGATCAAGGTGTGGGTGTAGGTCGGGCGCTCTTCCAGGGCGTGGGCACTGGCCGGGAACAGCGGCTCGAACAGCTCCAGGTCGACCAGCATTTCGAAGGCGATCGCCCCTTGGCCGGACAGGAACAGCTTGAGGCATTCCTCGAACAGCCGCGCCGGTGGGATTTCGCGCAGCATCGGAGCCAGTTCGCGGATCGGCTTGAAGGTGTGCTTCTCGATGCCGAAATTGAGCTTGGCGGCGAAACGCACCGCGCGCAGCATGCGTACCGGGTCTTCCTGGTAGCGGTGGGTCGGGTCGCCGATCAGGCGCAACAGGCGGTTGCGGATGTCGTGTGCGCCGTTGGCGTAGTCGAGTACGCGCTCGCTGACCGGGTCGTAATACAAGGCATTGATGGTGAAGTCGCGGCGCTGCGCGTCTTCTTCCAGGGTGCCGTAGACGTTGTCACGCAGGATGCGACCGCTGGCGTTGTGCGACGAGCGGTGGCTGTCGCCCTGGTCGTCGTCCGAGTGGTGCGCGCGGAAGGTGGCGACTTCGATGATCTCACGGCCGAAATGCACGTGGACCAGCTTGAAGCGGCGGCCAATGATGCGCGCATTGCGAAACTCGGCACGGACCTGTTCGGGCGTGGCGCTGGTGGCGACGTCGAAGTCCTTGGGCGTGATGCCCAGCATCAGGTCGCGGACACAGCCACCGACCAGGTAAGCCTGGTAGCCCGCGCTCTGCAGGCGCTCGACGATGTTCACCGCGTGGCGGCTGAACTGGTGGCGCTGCAGCGAATGTTGGCTCTTGTTGATCACCTCAGGCGTGGTGCGCTTGTGGTGCTGGCCCGGTACGGGTGGGCGGAAAGACTGGAACAGCTTCTTCAGCATGGGATGCACTGTGTGAAGGAATGTTCGGCCAAGAATAGGAGAATGGCCGCATGATGGGCGGGGATTCTAGCATTTACTCGGGGAATGGTGTAGGCGGTCGCAGATTGGTCTGCTGGAAGGGAGAAACGACAAGGGGAGCCTAAGCTCCCCAAGAAGTCGTTGCGTGCTCTTATTGTTTTTTTGCCGGGCTTCTTGTTTTTGTTGAGTGCCCTGCCCACAAATCCAAACGCTTGTGGACGACCCCCAAACCAGGGGTTAAGAGCAAACGGATTGCTTTGGCCGCTGATGTCACGTTGACCTTTCGATCCAACCAGTTCAGGCGCTGCTTTTTAGTGCAGTTTTTGTTGTTCTCTGCCTGGTCGTGGGGCAAGCCCCAAACACGCATCCTCTCCAAAAGAATCAGTTAGCTGCGCCTCCGCCGTCTTGTTTTTATTGTGCGTGAGCCGTTTCGTCTTGTTCTTATTCTGAGTTGCAGTGCTTGTTATTGTTCTTGTACCAAACATATAGCAGGTGCCGTGCCAACTTTTGGAAACTCAATAAAATCAAGGGTTTGGGCGAATCGTGGGAGGTAAGGCGGGGGCGAAATGTAGAAATTTCGTTACCGTACACCTCGGGGTCTGTTACGCCTGGGCAGGATGGGTAACAGATTTTTGCGGGAACTGATGTGTTACGGAGGAGGGGAGAACACTGGCCCCATCGCCTGGGGCCAGTGAAGGCGCATCACTCGCTGGTGGCGTTGCTCTTGCGGCGCGGGATGCCCAGGCGCTGGCGGCGCTCCCACAGGCACTTGCGGCTGACACCCAGCTTGCGCGCCAGCTCGGTCTCGGTCATGTGGTCCTGATGCTCGAGTACGAAGTGCTGGAAGTAGTCTTCCAGCGACAGGTCCTCGGTCGGCTCATGGCTGGCGTTATTGGCGTTGACGCCGATCGGTACCAGGGAGTTGTCGAGCAGGTCGTCGTCCAGGTCGCCCAGTTCGATGTCGATGCCCAGCAGCTCGGCGGAAATTTCCGCGCTCTCGCTGAGAATCACCGCCCGCTCCACGGCGTTTTCCAGTTCGCGCACGTTGCCCGGCCAGCTGTAATGACGGATGGCTTGCTCGGCTTCGGCCGAGAAGTGCAGGTCGTCACGCCCGATGCGCGCGCTCTGGCGGGCGAGGAAGGCATTGGCGATCTCGTTGACGTCGCTGCCGCGCTCGCGCAGGGCAGGCAGTTTCAGCGCGATCACATGCAGGCGGTAATAAAGGTCTTCACGGAACTGCCCGGCCTTGGCCAGGTTTTTCAAGTCGCGGTGGGTGGCGGCGATCAGGCGCACATCGACCTTTTGCGACTGCACCGAGCCGACCCGGCGAATCTCGCCTTCCTGCAGCACACGCAGCAACCGGGCCTGGGCCTCCAGTGGCAGTTCGCCAATCTCGTCGAGGAACAGCGTGCCGCCGTCGGCGGCTTCCACCAGGCCGGCGCGCCCGGCGCTGGCGCCGGTGAATGCACCTTTCTCGTGGCCGAACAGTTCCGACTCGATCAGCGTCTCGGGAATGGCTGCGCAGTTGACCGAAATCATCGGCGCCTTGGCCCGTCGCGACAGGTTGTGCAGGGCACGGGCGACCAGCTCCTTGCCGGTGCCGGACTCGCCCTGGATCAGCACATTGGAGTCGGTGGGCGCCACTTTGCGGATCTTGCTGTACATGTCCAGCATCGGCGGGCACGAGCCGATGATGCCGATTTCACCGTTGGCAGCGGCTGCGGCCGGGCCGGCCTTGTCGGCCGCCGGGCCCTTGCCGTTGGCGCGCGGCTCGGTAGCCGGGGCAGCTGCCGATGCGGCCGGGCGGTCGCGCAGGATGCGGGCGACGGCCTGGAGCATCTCATCATGGTCGAAGGGCTTGGCGATGTAGTCCACCGCGCCCATCTTCATCGAGTCCACCGCCGAGCGCAGGCTGGCGTAGCTGGTCATGATCAGCACCGGCGTGCCCTGGCCGAGCTTGATCAGCTCGGTACCCGGGGCGCCGGGCAGGCGCAGGTCGCTGACGATCAGGTCGAAGGTGGCAATGCTGAAGCGTTCCTGGGCTTCCTGCACCGAGCCGGCTTCGCTGACCTGGTACTGGTTCCGCTCGAGCAGGCGACGCAAGGCCGAGCGGATGATGGTTTCGTCTTCGACGATCAGAATGTGCGGCATTGATTCAATTCTCTCGACGGTCTCGAATTTCAGGGGACGTCGCTACGACATGCCGGGGCAGGGTCACGCGGATCCGGGTGCCACGTTGCCGTTCGATGTCGGCAGGGCTGTCGATGGTGATTTGCCCATAATGCTCTTCCACGATGGAATAGACCAGAGCGAGCCCCAGTCCGGTGCCTTCGCCCGGGTCCTTGGTGGTGAAGAAGGGCTCGAACAGGCGGTCCATGATGTTCTTCGGGATCCCGCTGCCTTCGTCTTCGACGATCAGGTCCACGGTGTGCTCGTTCGCTTCGCTGCGCACGCGCACGGCGCTGCCCGGAGGGGATGCGTCGCGGGCATTGGACAGCAGGTTGATCAGCACCTGGGCCAGGCGCTGGGGGTCCCCCTCGGCCCAGTGTTCCGGGGCGCAGAGGTTGAAGAACTGCACTTCGAAGTTGCGCCGGTTCAGCGCCAGCAGGCCGATGGCGTCCTGCGCCACTTCGGCCAGGCACACCGGCTCTTCACTGTTCTGGTGGCTGCCGCCGGCGTGGGCGAAGCTCATCAGCGACTGGACGATGCGCGATACGCGCTTGGTCTGCTCGAGAATCTGGCTGGACAGCTCGATGATCTCGCCGTCGCCTTCGCGCTCTTCACGCAGGTTCTGTGCAAGGCAGGCGATGCCGGTGATCGGGTTGCCGATCTCGTGGGCCACGCCTGCGGCCAGGCGGCCGATGCTGGCCAGGCGCTCGGAGTGCACCAGCTTGTCTTCCAGGGCCTGGGTTTCGGTGAGGTCCTCGACCAGCAGCACCAGCCCGCTGTTGCCCGGCGCCAGCGGCTCGTCGATGGCCGCCTTGTGCAGGTTCAGCCAGCGCGGTTGGCCATCGAGCGCCAGGCGTTGTTTGTGCAGGTGTTCGTCGGGCACGTTGATGAAGCCCTGCAGCAGGCCACGCCACGGCTCGCTGATGGTGACCAGGCGCGAGCCCACCACGTGCTTGGCGGCGATGCCGGTCAGCTCTTCCATGGCCTTGTTCCACATCAGGATTTCCTGGTCCTTGGCCAGCGAGCAGACGCCCATGGGCAGCTCCTGCAGGGTCTGGCGATGGTAGCGGCGCAGGGCGTCGAGCTCGGCGGCAAGGCCGGTGAGGCGCGAGTGGTAGTCTTCCAGGCGGCTTTCGATGAAGTGGATGTCTTCGGTGACGTAGTTCTCGTTACCGGACTTGTAGGGCAGGAAGGTTTCGACCATGTCCTGGGCCACGCTTGGCCCCATCAGCCCCGAGAGGTTGGCCTCGATACGGTCGCGCAGGCGGCGCAGGGCGTAGGGGCGGCGTTCGTCGAACGGCAGGTAGAGGTCGCGCAGGGCCTGCTCGACTTCCTTTTGCGCGGCCTTGGCGCCCAGCGGCTTGGCCAGCTGGGTGGCGAACTCCTGCGGCGAGGCCGCGTGCAGCTCGCGGCGCTGCGGGCGGCGCACGTTGTCCACGGCGCAGGCCTCGGCGGCGCTGACTTCCTCGCTGCTGGCGTTGGTGAACAGCGAGATCAGCGTGAACAGCAGCACGTTGGCCGCCAGCGAGGCGATGGCTGCCATGTGCCAGCTGGTGTCGTCGAGCACATAGATCATGTCCAGCAGCGGGATATAGAAGCCCTGCAGGTTGCCCAGCAGCGGCAGCAGCATGGTCACCATCCACACCAGCGTGCCGGCCAGCAAGCCGGCAATGAAGCCGCGGCGGTTGGCCGTCGGCCAGTACAGCACCGACAACACCCCAGGCAGGAACTGCAGGGTCGCGACGAAGGCGACGATGCCCAGGTTGGCCAGGCTCTGGTGGTTGTTCTGGGTCAGGTAGAACATGAAGCCGGCGGTGATGATCGCGACGATCAGGGCGCGCCGGGTCCATTTCAGCCAGCGGTAGATGTTGCCTTCGGCCGGCGGCTGGTACAGCGGCAGCACCAGGTGGTTGAGGGCCATGCCAGACAACGCCAGGGTGGTGACGATGATCAGCCCGCTGGCGGCCGACAGCCCACCGATGTAGGCGAGCAGCGCCAGCGCTTCGTTATTGGCGGCAATGCCCAGGCCCAGGGTGAAGTACTCGGGGTTGGTGCTGGCGCCCAGGCGCAGGCCGGCCCACAGCACCAGTGGCACGGCCAGGCTCATCAGCAGCAGGAACAGCGGCAGGCCCCAGCTGGCGCTGACCAGCGAGCGCGGGTTGAGGTTTTCGGTGAAGGCCATGTGGTACATGTGCGGCATGACGATGGCCGAGGCGAAGAACACCAGCAGCAGGGTGCGCCACGGGCCTTCCTGCAGCGGGGTGTGCAGCGCCGCCAGGGCGGTCTGGTTCTGCAGCAGCCACACCTCCAGGCCATGTGGCCCGCCAAATACCCCATACAGCGCATACAGGCCGATGCCACCCAGGGCCAGCAGCTTGATCACCGACTCGAAAGCGATGGCAAATACCAGCCCTTCGTGTTTTTCACGCGTGGCGATGTGCCGCGAGCCGAAGAAGATGGTGAACAGGATGATCAGGGCGCAGAAAGCGAAGGCCACCCGCGCCTTGACCGGCTCGCCGGTGAGGATGCTGATCGAGTCGGCCACCGCCTGGATCTGCAGCGCCAGCAGCGGCAGCACGCCGATCAGCATGATGACCGTGGTCAGCGCGCCGGCCCAGGTGCTGCGAAAGCGGAAGGCCAGCAGGTCGGCCAGCGACGACAGCTGGTAGGTGCGGGTGATCTTGAGGATCGGGTAGAGCAGCACCGGCGCCAGCAGGAAGGCGCCAGACACCCCCAGGTAGCAGGCGAGGAAGCCGTAGCCGTATTGATAGGCCAGGCCCACCGAGCCATAGAAAGCCCAGGCGCTGGCATAGACGCCGAGCGACAGGGTGTAGGTCAGCGGGTGGCGAATGATCGAACGGGGAATCAGCCCGCGCTCGCTGATCCAGGCCACGCCGAACAGCACCATCAGGTACCCGGCGCTGATCAGGATCATCTGGGTCAGGCTAAAGCTCATCGGCATCTCGTTGGCTCTGCAGGATGAAGGTGACGACGATCAGGATCAGCCAGAGCAGGTAGGGGCGGTACCAGGCTCCGGTCGGCTCGATCCACCAGTCCATGATGGCCGGGGAGAACAGGTAGATCCCCACGACCAGAAGCAGGACCAAACGATAGATGTACATGCTGGCCTCGATGGTTGGGCGCTGCGGGCTTGGACTTATTATTGGCGCAAATGGCGGGGGCGATGCTAGCGGGAATCGGTAGGGTTCGCCAAGGGTTTGAATTTGTTGGGCTTTTGTTTTTGAGTGGTGGCCTCAGCGCAAATCCGCCTCGGGCACCGTGGTCCTTTGCGCAATCGCCTGCGGCCGCCAGCATTGGCGCGCCACCGCCAGCACTTCGGCGGGTGTGGCAATCAGCAGCTGCGGGTCGACGTCCTGCCCCAGCGCGCGCAACGCCCGCAACAACAGCGGCGTGGCCTGATCGGCCTCGAGCGGTGGCGAGCGGTACGACTTGCCCAGCTTGTGGCCATCGGGCTGCACGATCAGCGGGATGTGCAGGTAACGCGGCTGGGAAAAGCCGAGCAGTTCCTGCAGATACAGCTGGCGAGGCGTGTTGTCGAGCAGATCGGCTCCACGCACGATATCGGTCACGCCCTGCCAGGCGTCATCCAGCACCACGGCCAGCTGGTAGGCATACAGGCCGTCGCGGCGCTGGATGATGAAGTCGCCCACCTCACGGCCCAGGTGCTGCTGGAAATCACCTTGCACCCGGTCGCTGAAGCGGTAGATCAGCTCGGGCACCCGCAGGCGGATCGCCGCGCCTTCGCGGGCGTGCCCCGCGTTGCGGCAAAAGCCTGGGTAGATGCCGTCATGGCCTTCGAGCTGCTTGCGCGAGCAGGTGCAGGCATAGGCCAGGCCCATGTTGAACAGGCGGTCGACCACGGCGGCGTAGGCGTCGTGGCGCTGGCTCTGGTACACCACCTCGCCATCCCACTCCAGGCCGTAGCGTTCCAGGGTCTGCAGGATCGCGTCGCGGGCACCGGGCATTTCCCGTGGCGGGTCGGTGTCTTCCATGCGCAGCAGCCAGCGGCCATTGACGGCGCGGGCATCGAGCCAGGAGGCAAGGGCGGCGACCAGCGAGCCGAAGTGCAGGAAACCGCTAGGGGTAGGGGCGAAGCGTCCGATGTAGCGGGAGTCGTTCATGGCATTGCCGGGCATATAAATGAAACGGGGCGCAAGATGCGCCCCGTTCGGATGGAACAAGTGTCAGCCTTTGCCGACGGTCTTTTCCTTTTTCTCCGAGATTTCCTTGCAGTCGAAGCACAGGTCGGCGGTCGGGCGGGCTTCCAGACGACGCAGGCCGATCTCGATACCGCAGGAATCGCACCAGCCGTATTCTTCGTCCTGGATTTTCTGCAGGGTCTTGTCGATCTTCTTGATCAACTTGCGCTCGCGATCGCGGTTGCGCAGCTCCAGGGCAAACTCTTCTTCCTGGCTGGCGCGGTCGGCCGGGTCCGGGAAGTTCGCAGCTTCGTCCTTCATGTGGTCTACGGTGCGGTCGACACTCTGCATGAGCTCGCCTTTCCAAGCATTGAGAAGCTTGGTGAAGTGCTTCTTCATGGGCTCGCCCATGTACTCTTCGCCCTTGGTCTCTTTATAGGGCTCGACACCGTACATGGTCTGGGTTTTTTGCTTTTCTACGGTGGACATGAATAGACCGCCTCTCACTCATCTGATCCAATGCGCAGGCTGCTCCATCTCCGGCACCCGCCGGCCCTGCGACTGCGAGCCGCCGAACTTACCAGATAGATCGGGGGTTGCGCTAGCCCGCCCGATCCTAGGTGTTGACCGCAGCGCGCGTCGCACGTTCGGTGGGATGCAAAGGTAGAATCAACAGTTTAGACCCTATTGAGAGAAGGTCATGGCCCACCCATACAGTGCGCGCAGCCGCGCCATCGAACCCTTCCATGTCATGGCGTTGCTGGCGCGGGCCAACGAACTGCAGGCGGCCGGCCACGATGTGATCCACCTGGAAATCGGCGAGCCGGACTTCACCACCGCCGCGCCCATCGTCGCGGCTGGCCAGGCTGCCCTGGCTGCCGGGCACACCCGCTACACCGCGGCGCGTGGCCTGCCGGCCCTACGTGAGGCGATCGCCGGCTTCTACGGGCAACGCTACGGCGTTTCGGTCGACCCCGAGCGCATCCTGATCACCCCAGGCGGCTCCGGCGCCCTGCTGCTGGCCGCCAGCCTGCTGGTCGACCCCGGCAAGCACTGGCTGCTGGCCGACCCGGGCTACCCGTGCAACCGCCATTTCCTGCGCCTGGTCGAAGGCGGTGCGCAACTGGTGCCGGTGGGGCCGGAGGTCAACTACCAGCTCACCGCCGAGCTGGTCGAGCGCTACTGGGACAAGGACAGCGTCGGCGCCCTGGTGGCCTCGCCGGCCAACCCGACCGGCACGGTGCTGAGCCGCGACGAGCTGGCCAGCCTGTCCAAGGCTACCCGCGAGCGCCACGGGCACCTGGTGGTGGACGAGATCTACCACGGCCTGACCTACGGCATGGATGCGCCCAGCGTGCTGGAAGTGGATGACTCGGCCTTCGTCCTTAATAGTTTTTCCAAGTATTTCGGCATGACCGGTTGGCGACTGGGTTGGCTGGTGGCGCCGCCCAATGCCGTGGCCGACCTGGAAAAACTGGCGCAAAACCTCTACATCAGCGCCCCCAGCATGGCCCAGCACGCTGCCCTGGCGTGCTTCCAGCCAGAAACCCTGGCGATCTTCGAAGAACGCCGCGCCGAGTTCGCCCGCCGTCGCGACTACCTGCTGCCGGCCCTGCGCGAGCTGGGCTTTCGCATCGCCGTGGAGCCGCAGGGTGCGTTCTACCTGTATGCCGACATCAGCGCCTTTGGCGGTGACGCCTTCGCCTTCTGCCGGCACTTCCTGGAAACCGAGCACCTGGCCTTCACCCCCGGCCTGGACTTTGGCCGCCACCTGGCCGGCCACCATGTGCGCTTTGCCTACACCCAGAGCCTGCCGCGCCTGGAAGAGGCGGTACAGCGCATTGCCCGTGGGCTGCGGAGCTGGCAGGGCTGATGGTGTTCTTTCCTTTACTCGAGCAAGGGCGCCTGCTGCGTCGCTACAAGCGTTTTCTGGCGGATATCGAACTGGCCAATGGTGAGCAACTGACCATTCACTGCCCCAACACCGGTTCGATGCTCAATTGCATGCGCGAAGGTGGGCAAGTCTGGTTCAGCCGCTCCAACGACCCCAAGCGCAAGCTGCCGGGCACCTGGGAAATCAGCGAAACGCCCCAGGGCCGGCTGGCCTGCATCAATACCGGGCGGGCCAATGCGCTGGTCGAAGAGGCCCTGCGCGCCGGCGTGATTGCCGAACTGGCGGGCTTCACCGCGCTCAAGCGCGAAGTGGCCTATGGCGAGGAGGGCAGCCGGGTGGACTTTCGTCTGGAGTTCGCTGACGGGCCGGCCTATGTCGAGGTCAAGAGCGTGACCCTCGGCTACCCGGACAGCGCCGTGGCGGCCTTCCCGGATGCCGTGACCCAGCGCGGTGCCAAGCACCTGCGCGAGCTGGCGTCGCTGGCCCGCCAGGGGATCCGCGCGGTGCAGCTGTACTGCGTGAACCTCACCGGTATCGAGGCGGTGCGCCCTGCCGAGGAAATCGACGCGGCCTATGCCAAGGCGTTGCGCGCTGCCGTGGCCGATGGGGTTGAGGTGCTGGCCTATGGTGCGCGGCTGGATGCCGAGCAGATCGTCATCGACCGCCCGCTGCCGGTGCTGCTCAACCGGTGAACCAGATGCCCTGGCTGTCTTCCCGGCAGCTCAGGGCCTGCAACGCCTCGCCTTCGCACGGGCCGGCCACGCATTCGCCACTTTCGATCAGGAACAGGGCGCCATGATGGGCGCAGTGGATCAAGCTCGCGCTCTCGTCCAGGAAGGCATCTGCCGCCCAGTTCAACGGGATGCCCCGGTGCGGGCAGCGGTTGCGGTAGAGGTGCACCTGGCCTTGGCGGCGTACGCCGAACAGGTCGATGCCGTCTACGCTGAAGGCGCGGCTATGGCCCTCGGCCAGCGCAGCGGAAGTACAAAGGAAGTGCATTGCAAGGAAGGCTCGTGAAACAAAGGGATGGCTTGACGCTTCAATGCGAATAATTATCAAATTGCCCGCATTCGCTGCGCCAGGTGGTCTATGGTGCGCAGTTCTGCCGCTTGCCACAAGGTGCGCGGCCCGCCTTCAGAAGGAACCCGATGATGCGCCGTCCCGCCGCCATGCTCGCCTTGTGCGCAGCCCTCGTTGCTTCCACCCAGGCCCTGGCTGCCGAACTGCCGCAGCGCTGGGTCAGTGCAGGCGGTGCATTGAGCGAGTGGATCTGTGAACTCGGCGGCCAGCCACGGCTGGTAGGCGTCGACACCACCAGCCAGCACCCCGAGGCGCTCAAGGCGCTGCCAAGCATCGGCTATCAGCGGCAGCTGTCGGCCGAAGGCATTCTCAGCTTGCGCCCGGACGTGCTGGTAGGCACCGAGGAGATGGGCCCGCCACCGGTGCTGGCGCAGATCCGCAACGCCGGTGTGCGCGTGGAACTGTTCTCCAGCCAGGCCGACCTCGCCGCCGTCGATGCCAACCTCAAGCACCTGGGCACCTTGCTCGGCGCCGAGCAGAAGGCTGCGCAACTGGCTGCTGGCTACCATCAGCAACTCGAAGCCCTGCAAGTTCAGATCAAGCAGGCCCAGGCCAGCCACAAGGCGCCCGGGGTGCTGCTGCTGGTGGGCCATGCGGGTGCCAAGCCGCTGATTGCCGGGCAGGGCACTGCGGGCGACTGGCTGTTGCGCCAGGCGGGGGCGCGCAACCTGGCCGAGCACCAGGGCTACAAGAACTTCTCCAATGAAGCATTGGCGGCGCTGGACCCGGATGTGGTGGTGTTCTCCGACCGCGCCTTGGCCGGCGAGCAGGCCTTGCAGGCACTGCTTAAGGAAAACCCGGCCCTGGCCGCCTCGCGTGCGGTGCGTGACAAACGCCTGCTGTCGCTGGACCCGACCCTGCTGGTCGGCGGCCTGGGCCCGCGCTTGCCGATGGCCTTGCAGGACCTGGCGTCAGCCTTCTACCCGGCGGCCAAGGTCAGCATCACGCAATGAAGCAACGAGTCCAACCCCGTACCCTGATCATCTGCCTGAGCCTGCTGTGCCTGTTGGCGGTCTGGCTTTCACTGGCCCTGGGCCCGGTCAGCCTGCCGTTGTTCGATACCTTGCGCGCGGGCCTGAGGCTGCTGGGCCTGCCCATCGCCGGCGATGGCCTGCAGCAGGCGGAAATGATCCTCGGCCAGATCCGCCTGCCACGCACCCTGTTGGGGCTGGCGGTTGGCGCGGTGCTGGCGCTGTCCGGGGTGGCCATGCAGGGGCTGTTTCGCAACCCGCTGGCCGACCCCGGGCTGGTGGGCGTCGCCGCGGGCGCTGCGATGGGCGCTGCGGTGGCGATCGTCGGCGGTAGCTGGTTCGGCGGCATGCCCGAGGTCTTGGCACCTTATCTGTTATCGGTGTGCGCCTTTGTCGGCGGGCTTGGCGTGACTGCGCTGGTCTATCGCCTGGGGCGACGCGACGGGCAGACCAACGTCGCCACCATGTTGCTGGCCGGTGTGGCGATGACCGCACTGGGCGGCGCGGCGGTGGGCCTGTTTTCCTATCTGGCCGACGATGCCACCTTGCGCACCCTGACCTTCTGGAACCTGGGCAGCCTCAACGGCGCCAGCTATGACCGGCTGTGGCCGCTGCTGATCGTTGCCGCGGGTGTGGCGCTGTGGTTGCCGCGCCGTGCGCGGGCACTCAATGCGTTGCTGCTGGGCGAATCGGAGGCGCGGCACCTGGGCATCGAGGTGGAGCGGCTCAAGCGTGAACTGGTGTTCTGCACCGCATTGGGCGTGGGCGCGGCCGTGGCGGCGGCGGGGCTGATCGGCTTCATCGGCCTGGTGGTGCCGCACCTGGTGCGTTTGCTGGCAGGGCCCGACCATCGCGTGGTGTTGCCGGCATCGTTGTTGGCTGGCGGCGTGCTGATGCTGTTCGCCGACCTGGTGGCGCGCTTGGCGCTGGCGCCTGCCGAATTGCCGATCGGCATCGTCACTGCATTTATCGGTGCGCCGTTCTTCCTGGTTTTGCTGATTCGAGGGCGCAGCTGATGTTGCAAGTCGAGGGCCTGCACCTGCGGCGCGGGAGCAATGAGGTGCTGCACGACCTGAACCTGCAATTGCACCCGGGGCAGGTGGTGGGCGTGCTCGGCCCCAATGGCGCGGGCAAGAGCAGCCTGCTGGGCGTGCTGTGTGGCGAACTTGCGCCTGGCCAGGGGCAGGTGACCTTGCACGGCCGGCCATTGGCCGCCTGGGCAGGGCCGGAGCGGGCCAGGCGCCTGGCGGTGTTGCCGCAGGTGTCCAGCCTGGGCTTTTCGTTCAAGGTCGAGGAAGTGGTGGGCATGGGCCGCATGCCCCATGACAGCGGCCAGGTGCGTGATGCCGAGATTGTCGAAGCGGCCCTGCGTGCGGCGGATGCCTGGCACCTGCTGGGCCGCAGCTACCTGGCCCTGTCGGGCGGCGAGCGGCAGCGGGTACACCTGGCACGTGTGCTGGCCCAGTTGTGGCCGGGCGAGGCGGGTACCACCTTGCTGCTCGACGAGCCCACCTCGATGCTCGACCCGCTGCACCAGCACACCACGCTACAGGCCGTGCGCAGCTTTGCCGACCGCGGCGCGGCCGTGTTGGTGATCCTGCATGACCTGAACCTGGCGGCGCGCTACTGTGATCGTATCCTGCTGCTCGAAGCTGGCCGCTGCCATGCGCTGGCTACGCCGGAGCAGGTGCTGACGCCTGTCGCGCTCAAGTCGGTATTCGGCATCGAGGTGCTGGTACAACCCCATCCGGAACGGGGCCACCCACTCATCATCACCCGCTAGGAGGCTTTGCTCATGCGCCATCCATGGCTGTCTGGCTCGTTGCTGTGCCTGTTGCTGTCGCTGGCGGGGTGCCAGGCCAGCCTGCCGCCCCTGCCGGCCTGGCAGGGCAGCGAAGGGCGGGACAACCTGGCGCTGGGGCAGATTCAAGACCTGGCCAGCGGCCAGGTGATCAGCCCGGAACAGTTGGTCGAGCGGTTGGCTGGCGCACCGCGGGTGCTGGTGGGCGAGAAGCACGACAACCCCGACCACCACGCCTTGCAGCTGTGGTTGCTGCGCGCACTAGAGGCCCAACGAACGCAGGGCAGCCTGTTGCTGGAGATGTTGCAGCCCGAGCAGCAGGCGCAGTTGGATGCCGTGCAGGGCCAAGCGAAGCTGCCGGATGACCTGCCCAAGGCACTGGCCTGGCAGGACGGCTGGGACTGGCAACTTTATGGGCCGATCGTCCGCGAGGCCCTGCAGGATCGCATCGCGCTGCTGCCGGCCAACCTCTCAGCCAGCGAAATGCGTGCAGCCTATCGCCAGCCGACACCCTTGCCAGGGGTGAAGTCCAATGCGCCTGCGGTACAGGCGGCTTTGCTCGAGCAAGTGCGGGCGGGGCACTGTGGGTTGCTGCCGGAAAGCCAGCTGCCGGCCATGCTGGCGGTCCAGCAGCAGCGTGATCGGCGCATCGCCGAGCGCTTGCTGGCCGCGCCACAGCCTGCGCTGTTGCTCACTGGGGCCTATCACGCACGCAAGGACCTTGGCGTGCCGTTGCACCTGGAGGACCTGGGGGCCAAGGGCGACAGCAAGGTGCTGATGCTGGCGGAGGTGGGCGAGCCGGTGCAGGCGGGGATGGCGGACTATGCCTGGTACACGCCAGGCACGCCGGCGCAGGATTACTGCGCGCAGCTGCGCAAATAAGGTTTTCGCCAATCGCAGGCAAAAAAAGACCCGGCAAATTGCCGGGTCAATAACCGTGATTAGCCTGATGAGGAGATAATCTGAGAGTCCGAACCAGGGGCTTTCAGTTTATCCAACCAGTCTCGCGACCAGTTGTGATAATCATAACGATTCTCATTTCGTCGTCAATCCCTTTTCGCGGTTTATTTCAGATTTTTTTGCGCGGTGCCTTTGGCATCCAGTTGTTGGATGAGCGCTTGCTTGCGCTCGGCCGGCAGATCATTCCAGTGCATGTCCAGCAAGGCGCCTTCAATGGCGTACAGCAGCACTTTCGACGCCCGGAATCCTCGCGTTTTCACGGCCTGGTACGCACCGACCGCGCCTAGGCGACGCAAGTCCGATGCACTGTGGATACCAGCCGCGTGCAACCACTGCGCGGAGGTCTTGCCAAGATTCTTAAGATGCTGCAATTCATCGTTCATCGAGCCTCCTTGCGATGGCTGAACGGGTCTTGTGGGATAAATCGCGAGCAGGTCAGGAAGGAGTGTAGCGGGGGTTGGGAAATGCGCGGCCTTTTGCCATCGGTGGCGACGATTGGGGATCAGCGGTGTTTGACGACCCCATCGCCGGCAAGCCGGCTCCCACAAAGCCACCACTGCCCATAGGCCTGTGAGGTCAGTGTGGGAGCCGGCTTGCCGGCGATAGGCTCGACGCGGTTAAAGGCCGGGCAGGCGCTGGCGAATCTGGTCGATCACCTGGTCCATGCTGGCGCTTTCTTGCGTATCGACACGCGTCGCGTGCGGCAGTTCTTTGGCCTGCAGTGGCTCGCGGCTGGCCTGCTGGGCCTTGACCACTTCCAGGGTGGCGTCCGACGGGTCGGTCATTTCTGCCTGGCGCTGCTGCAGCCAGCTGGCGATCACGGCCTCCGGGGCGTGGCAGTCGAGGATCAGGAACGGCACGCCGGTGGCGCTGGCAACTTCTGCCGCGGCCTGGCGCTGGGCGTGCTTCAGGTAGGTGGCGTCGAGTACCACCGGGAACCCGGCACGCAAGATGATGCCGGCCAGTTCATGCAGGCGCTGGTAGGTCGCGGCGCTGGCGTCCTGGTCGTAGATGCCGGCGTCCTGCTGCCCGGAAAGCGTCGGCTGCTGCTCGCCGAACAGGCGCTTGCGCTCCACGTCCGAACGCACGCGCACGGCGCCCAGGGCCTCGACCAGGCGCATGGCCACGTGGCTCTTGCCCACGGCCGAGACGCCATGGGTGATGGCCAGCAGGCGCGAGGGGATGGCGCTGTAGCTTTCGGCCAGGTTGGCATAGTTGCGGTAGGTGCGCAGGGTGGTGGCGCGCTGCACGCCATCGGCCTCGGCGGGCATGCTGAACAGAGCCACCTTGGCCCGCACCAGGGCGCGGTAGGCCTTGTAGAAGTTCAGCACTTCCAGGCCCTCGTAGTCGCCGGTCAGCTCCAGGTACTGGCTGATGAAGCGCCGTGCCAGGCACTTGAGGCCGCGGTCTTCCAGGTCCATGGCGAGGAAGCCGGTGTCGGCCCAGACATCGGTCATGCGAAACGGCTCGTTGAACTCGATGCAGTCGAAGATCACCACCTTGCCGTCGATCAGGGTGGCGTTGCCCAGGTGGATGTCGCCATGGCACTCGCGGGTGAAGCCATTGGCCTTGCGCGCGGCGAACAGGCCCTGGAGGCGATCGAAGCTGCTGCGGGCCCAGGCCTGCAGGTTGTCCAGCTGCTGCAGGTCGGCCTTGTCGCTGAGGAAGGGGCGGATCTGCTCGAAGTTCTGCTCGACCGGCGCCATCACGCTTTCCGGCGAGCCATAGGGCTGCTCGGCGGCCACCTTGGGGGTCTGCAGGTGGAATTCGGCGATCTGCCGGGCCAGCTGGTCGATGTGGCTGGCGTTCAGTTCACCATTGGCCTGCAAGGTGCTGAGCATCTGGCTCTGGGGGAACTGGCGCATCTTCAGGGCGTACTCGATTGCCTCGCCCTCACCGCCGAGCTGCGGCGCTTCGGCGCTGCCGGTGATCGGCAGCACGTCGAGGTACAGGCCCTCGGTCAGGCGCTGGTTCAGGCGCAACTCTTCGTTACAGAAATGCTCGCGCTGGCTCAGCGCGGTGAAGTCGAGGAAGCCGAAGTTCATCGGCTTCTTGATCTTGTAGGCGTACTCGCCCGTCAGCAGGACCCAGGAGATGTGCGTCTCGATGAGCTGGAACCCGTCCACGGGGTGAGGGTAGAGGGCAGGGTTCTGCAATGCAGTGATCAAGGCTTGGCTCACGGGAAATCCTTCCGGGGGCAGGGAATTCGAAGGCGCCATTATGGTCAATGGTGCCGCCCCTGCATACCGCCAGAGGGCGCCTGCCCAGCCTTTGCAAAGTGCGTATAATCCGCCGCCATGACTCGAACCCGAAATCCCCGTACCCCTCAGAAACGCCCGACCGGCCGCTCGCGCGCCTGGCTGGGCTGGGCCTTGAAGCTCAGCCTGGTCGGCCTGGTGATCGTTGCCGGCTTCGCGGTCTACCTCGATGCCGTCGTGCAGGAGAAGTTCTCCGGCAAGCGCTGGACCATCCCGGCCAAGGTGTATGCCCGGCCGCTGGAACTGTTCGTCGGCCAGAAACTGAGCAAGAACGACTTCCTCACCGAGCTCGATGCCTTGGGCTATCGGCGCGAGAGCGCGGCCAACGGGCCGGGCGCGGCGGCGGTCAACGGCAACAACGTCGACCTCAATACCCGTGGCTTCCAGTTCTACGAGGGCATGGAGCCGGCGCAGTTCGTCCGCGTGCGTTTCTCCGGCGACTACGTGGCGGGGCTCTCGGGGGCCAATGGCGGCAAGCTCGATGTGGTTCGCCTGGAGCCGCTGATGATCGGCGGTATCTACCCGAAAAACCTCGAGGACCGCATCCTCATCAAGATCGACCAAGTGCCGCCGTACCTGCTCGAAACCCTGGTGGCCACGGAAGACCGCGACTTCTACAGCCACTTTGGCGTGTCGCCCAAGTCCATCGCCCGGGCGGTCTGGGTCAACACCTCGGCCGGCTCCATGCGCCAGGGCGGCAGTACCCTGACCCAGCAGCTGGTGAAGAACTTTTACCTGACCAGCGAACGCAGCCTCAGCCGCAAGCTGACCGAAGCGATGATGGCCGTGCTGCTGGAAATGCACTACGACAAGCGCGAAATCCTCGAGGCCTACCTCAACGAAGTGTTCGTTGGGCAGGATGGCCAGCGCGCGGTGCACGGCTTCGGCCTGGCCAGCCAGTTCTTCTTCAGCCAGCCGCTGTCGGAGCTCAAGCTGCACCAGATCGCCTTGCTGGTGGGCATGGTCAAGGGGCCTTCCTACTACAACCCGCGGCGTTACCCGGAGCGTGCGCTGGCACGGCGCAACCTGGTCCTCGACCTGGTGGCCGAGCAGGGCGTGGCCAGCCAGGAAGTCGTTGACGCGGCGAAGAAGATGCCGCTTGGCGTGACCAAGCGCGGCAGCCTGGCCGACAGCTCGTTCCCGGCCTTCCTCGACCTGGTCAAGCGCCAGCTGCGCCAGGACTACCGGGATGAAGACTTGACCGAAGAAGGCCTGCGCATCTTCACCAGTTTCGACCCGATCCTGCAGATGAAGGCCGAGAGCTCGATGAATGAGACCTTCAAGCGCCTGGCCGGGCGCAAGGGCTCTGACCAGGTCGAGTCGGCGATGGTGGTGACCAACCCGGAAACCGGTGAAGTGCAGGCGCTGATCGGCAGCCGCCAGTCCGGCTTTGCCGGCTTCAACCGCGCCATCGATGCCGTGCGGCCGATCGGCTCGCTGGTCAAGCCGGCGGTGTACCTGACCGCGCTGGAGCAACCGAGCAAGTACACCCTGACCAGCTGGGTGCAGGACGAGGCGTTCTCGGTCAAAGGCGCCGACGGCCAGGTGTGGCGCCCGCAGAACTACGACCGCCGCCCACACGGCACCATTTATCTGTATCAAGGGCTGGCCAATTCCTACAACCTGTCGACCGCCAAGCTCGGCCTTGAGGTGGGCGTGCCCAATGTCATCAAGACCATCGGCCGGCTCGGCGTGAAGGTGGACTGGCCGGCGTACCCGGCGATGCTGCTGGGTGCCGGAGGCATGTCGCCGATGCAGGTGGCGACCATGTACCAGACCATCGCCAACGGTGGTTTCAATACGCCGATGCGGGGTATCCGCAGCGTGCTGACCGCCGAAGGCGAGCCGCTCAAGCGCTACCCGTTCCAGATCCAGCAGACCTTCGACCCAGGTTCGATCTACCTGGTGCAGAACGCCATGCAGCGGGTGATGCGCGAAGGTACCGGCCGTTCGGTGTACAACGTGCTGCCCAGCTCGTTGACCCTGGCGGGCAAGACCGGTACCAGCAACGACTCGCGTGACAGCTGGTTCTCCGGCTTCAGCCAGGACCTGCTGGCGGTGGTGTGGATGGGCCGCGACGACAACGGCAAGACGCCGTTCACCGGCGCCACCGGTGCGCTGCAGGTCTGGACCAGCTTCATGAAGAAGGCCGACCCGCTGCCGCTGGACATGCCGCAACCGGACAACGTGGTGCAGGCCTGGATCGACCCGTACAGCGGCCGGGGTTCCGATGGAAGCTGTCCGGGAGCGGTGCAGATGCCGTATATTCGCGGCAGCGAACCGCCTGCCGGGGCAACCTGTGGCGGCGAGCAGAATCCAGCGGAATCGGTCATGGACTGGGTCAAAGGCTGGATGAATTAAGCACTGGCTGCATTGATGAGGTGTGACGTGAATAAGTGGCTGTTTCCTGCCTTGACGACGCTGGCTGTGCTCCAGGGTTGCTCCAGTGTGCAGCGCGGTAATATCCCGGTGGTCGATTCGAGTACCCGGGTGTCCAACAGTGAACGGGTCACGGCCAACCGCTCGGCGGCGGGCATGGCCAATGGCACGGTGCAGGCGCAATCGCTGCCGGAAGACTCCGGGGTGACCGTGATGATCCCGCAGGGCGCTGGCGCCACGGGCATCCAGACCTTCCCGGCGGGCAACGGCGCTGCACCGATCAGCGCCGCGCCGATCACCCCGGGGCCGATTACCCCGGGGCCGATTACCAGCGGGCCGGTCGGCAGCGCGCCGATGACCACCAACCCCAACCCGATCGCCGACGAGCCGTTCGACATCGCCTCGATGAACAGCACGCCTGCGGCCACCAGCGCCCCGACCGGCATTCCGCGCAGCAACGCGGCTTCCGGCGGCCTGTCGGCTGACGAGCAACTCGATGGCCCGGTGCTGGCGCTGCTGACCACCGCCCAGTCGCAACAGGGCAGCGGCGATTTCAACGGTGCCGCGTCGAGCCTGGAGCGTGCCCAGCGCATCGCCCCACGCGAGCCGCAAGTGCTGTACCGCCTGGCCCAGGTGCGTCTGTCGCAGGGTGACGCGGCCCAGGCCGAGCAGCTGGCACGCCGCGCGCTGACCTACGCCAATGGCCGCCCCGACCTGCAGGCCGAGTTGTGGAACACCATCGCCCAGGCCCGCGAGAAGCAGGGTGACAGCGCTGGCGCCGCGCTGGCCCGGCAGAAGGCAAGGGTCAATTCCTGATGATCGAGCAACGTATCCTGGATATCGTCGACCACCTGCTGCTGATCGAGCGTGAGCTGCAGGTGCAAGGTTGGTGGGACGACGAGCCGCCAAGCGACGAGGCCCTGGCCAGCACCGTGCCATTCGCGGTCGACACCCTGAGCCTGGAGCAGTGGCTGCAGTGGATCTTCCTGCCGCGCATGAAGATCATCATCGAGCTGGGCCAGCCGCTGCCCAATGCTTCCGGAATCCTGGTGATGGCCGAGACGGTGTTTGCCGACCGTCCGGAGCAGAGCCGCGAGCTACGTCGCCTGCTAGCAGAGTTTGATCAATTGATCGCTCCTTCCGCCTGATTTCTTCTCTTTTTCCGTCAGGGGCCGCAGATTGTGGCCCTTTTTTATGGAAATCTTATTTTTTCTGCTGCTGAGTTGGTTTTTAGTGGTGGCAGGAATTCATCTTGGGGAAAAATTGGCAATAATTTTTCTTGACTTGTAGGCGGCAAATCACAAGAATCCAGATTCCGCTGTAGAGGGACTGCCAGAAGCAGACCCGCTAAGCAGATCATGAGGCGCACACCCGCGCCGACCTGTTACACCCCGCAACGCGTTACCTCGCGCTGGGTGGGAAAACCCCGCAACACTCTGGGGCGCTCCCAATACTTGCTCAGTCAGTGCTGACGTTCGCTCGTGCTCTGCTTGGCAGTAAACCTATTAAGACCCGTCCACTAGGGACGGTATTCTGGCGTTTTAGAGGTGAACAACGTGGAGCTTTTATCTGGCGCTGAGATGGTCGTCCGCTTCTTGCGTGACGAAGGCGTTAAGCACATCTACGGGTACCCTGGTGGTGCTCTCCTGCATGTTTACGATGCCCTGTTCAAGGAACCGGAAGTCGAGCACATCCTGGTTCGTCACGAGCAGGCCGCCACCCATATGGCCGACGGCTATGCCCGTGCCACCGGCAAGGCCGGCGTGGTACTGGTGACCTCCGGCCCAGGCGCGACCAATGCCATCACCGGCATCGCCACCGCCTACATGGACTCGATCCCGATGGTCATCCTCTCCGGCCAGGTGCCTAGCACCATGGTGGGTACCGATGCCTTCCAGGAAACCGACATGATCGGCATCTCGCGGCCGATCGTGAAGCACAGCTTCATGATCAAACATGCCACCGAGATCCCCGAAGTTCTGAAAAAAGCCTTCTACCTGGCGCAATCCGGTCGCCCAGGTCCGGTCGTGGTCGACATTCCAAAAGATATGACCAACCCGGCCGAAAAATTCGAATACGTCTATCCGAAGAAGGTCAAGCTGCGCTCCTACAGCCCAGCGGTCCGTGGCCACTCCGGGCAGATCCGCAAGGCTGCCGAGATGCTCCTGGCCGCCAAGCGCCCGATCGTCTACTCCGGCGGTGGCGTGATCCTCGGTGGCGGCTCCGAAGCCCTGATCGAGATCGCCAAGTCGCTGAACCTGCCGGTCACCAACACCTTGATGGGCCTGGGCGGCTACCCGGGTACCGATCGCCAGTTCCTCGGCATGCTGGGTATGCACGGCAGCTACACCGCCAACATGGCCATGCACCATGCCGACGTGATCTTCGCCGTCGGTGCGCGCTTCGATGACCGTGTGGTCAACGGCCCGGCCAAGTTCTGCCCGAACGCCAAGATCATCCACATCGACATCGACCCTGCGTCGATCTCGAAGATGATCAAGGCCGATGTGCCGATCGTCGGCCCGGTCGACAGCGTGCTCAGCGAAATGCTCGGCATCCTCAAGGAAATCGGCGAGCAGCCCGACAAGGCGGCCATCGATGCCTGGTGGAAGCAGATCGACGAGTGGCGCGGCACGGGCGACCTGTTCCCCTACGACAAGGGCGACGGCAACATCATCAAGCCTCAGGCGGTGATCGAGACCCTCTGCGAAGTGACCAAGGGCGATGCCTTCGTCACCTCCGACGTGGGCCAGCACCAGATGTTCGCGGCGCAGTACTACCGCTTCAACAAGCCCAACCGCTGGATCAACTCCGGTGGCCTGGGCACCATGGGCTTCGGTTTCCCGGCGGCCATGGGCGTCAAGCTCAACTTCCCGGATCAGGACGTGGCCTGCGTCACTGGCGAAGGCAGCATCCAGATGAACATCCAGGAGCTGTCCACCTGCATGCAGTACGGCCTGCCGGTGAAAATCGTCAACCTGAACAACGGTGTGCTGGGGATGGTCCGCCAGTGGCAGGACATGGCCTACAACGGCCGTCACTCGCATTCCTATGTCGAGTCGCTGCCTGACTTCATCAAGCTGGCCGAGGCCTATGGCCATGTGGGCATCCGCATCACCAGCCTGAAGGACCTCAAGCCCAAGCTCGAAGAAGCGTTTGCGATGAAAGACCGCCTGGTGTTCATCGACATCGCGGTCGACCGTACCGAGCACGTCTATCCGATGCAGATCAAGGATGGCTCGATGCGTGACATGTGGCTGAGCAAGACGGAGCGTACCTGATATGCGGCACATCATTTCCCTGCTGCTGGAAAACGAACCCGGTGCTCTGTCCCGCGTGGTCGGCCTGTTCTCCCAGCGCAACTACAACATTGAAAGCCTGACCGTGGCGCCGACCGAAGACCCGACCCTGTCGCGTCTGACGTTGACCACCGTTGGCCATGACGAAGTGATCGAACAGATCACCAAGAACCTGAACAAGCTGGTCGAAGTGGTCAAGCTTGTCGACCTCTCGGAAAGCGCTCACATCGAGCGTGAACTGATGCTGGTCAAGGTCAAGGCCACCGGTGCACAGCGTGCCGAGATCAAGCGCACCACGGATATCTTCCGTGGCCAGATCGTCGACGTGACCGCCAGCGTGTACACCGTACAACTGAGCGGTACCAGCGACAAACTGGACAGCTTCATCCAGGCCATCGGCACCGCATCGATTCTCGAAACCGTGCGCAGTGGCGTCACCGGCATCGCCCGTGGCGACAAAGTGCTCAGCATCTAAATTCAAAAATTAGCGATGGCTCCGCAGGGGCCGAGATATAACCAGGGGTATTTTCATGAAAGTTTTCTACGATAAAGACTGCGACCTTTCCATCATCCAGGGTAAGAAAGTCGCCATCATCGGTTACGGTTCCCAGGGCCATGCCCAGGCGTGCAACCTGAAAGACTCCGGTGTAGACGTTACCGTCGGTCTGCGTAAAGGTTCGGCCACCGTTGCCAAGGCAGAAGCCCACGGCCTGAAAGTTGCCGACGTTGCCACCGCTGTCGCTGCGGCCGACCTGGTGATGATCCTGACCCCGGACGAGTTCCAGGGCGCGCTGTACAAGAACGAGATCGAGCCGAACATCAAGAAGGGCGCTACCCTGGCCTTCTCCCACGGCTTCTCGATCCACTACAACCAGGTCGTTCCACGTGCCGACCTGGACGTGATCATGATCGCCCCGAAAGCCCCGGGCCACACCGTTCGCTCCGAGTTCGTCAAAGGCGGCGGCATCCCTGACCTGATCGCTATCTACCAGGACGCCTCGGGCAACGCCAAGAACGTTGCACTGTCCTACGCTTCGGGCGTTGGCGGCGGCCGTACCGGCATCATCGAAACCACCTTCAAGGACGAGACCGAAACCGACCTGTTCGGTGAGCAGGCCGTTCTCTGCGGCGGTACCGTCGAGCTGGTAAAAGCCGGTTTCGAAACCCTGGTCGAAGCTGGCTACGCGCCGGAAATGGCCTACTTCGAGTGCCTGCACGAGCTGAAGCTGATCGTTGACCTCATGTACGAAGGCGGCATCGCCAACATGAACTACTCGATCTCCAACAACGCCGAATACGGTGAGTACGTCACCGGCCCGGAAGTCATCAACGAAGAATCCCGCAAGGCCATGCGCAATGCTCTGAAGCGCATCCAGGACGGCGAATACGCGAAGATGTTCATCTCCGAAGGCGCTACCAACTACCCATCGATGACCGCCAAGCGCCGCAACAACGCCGCTCACGGCATCGAGATCATCGGCGAGCAACTGCGTTCGATGATGCCGTGGATCTCGGCCAACAAAATCGTCGACAAGACCAAGAACTAAGTCTTATCGAAAGATGAAAAACGCGGCTTCGGCCGCGTTTTTTCGTTCTGGCAGTCAGCTTCTGGTATAAAGCAGACCAGTGGCCTGCTGTCAGAACCTGTTTTGCAGGCCCGTGTCGAACATTTTCCATCCTGTTGCAAGGTACCCTCCATGAGCGAACGTCCCGAAGAGCCGAACAAGCCCTCCGACGCCGAAAGCCTGCTACCTGTCGATGAGCACGTTGAAGAAGGGCATGACGCCGAAGGCCGCAAGGTGCGTCACCGCGGCATCTATCTGCTGCCCAACCTGTTCACCACCGCCAACCTGTTTGCCGGTTTCTATTCCATCATCAGTTCCATGAGCGCGCAGAGCGCTGGCGACCCACGCGAGGCGAGCAAGTATTTCGCCTTTGCCGCCATCGCCATTTTCGTCGCCATGGTGCTCGACGGCCTCGATGGCCGTGTGGCCCGCATGACCAATACCCAGAGCGCCTTCGGTGCCGAGTACGACTCGCTGTCGGACATGGTTGCCTTCGGTGTGGCGCCGGCCTTGCTGGCATTCGGCTGGGCCCTGGGCGACATGGGCAAGGTCGGCTGGATGGTCGCCTTCATCTATGTGGCCGGTGCCGCGTTGCGCCTGGCGCGCTTCAACACCCAGGTCGGCACTGCCGACAAGCGCTACTTCATCGGCCTGGCCAGCCCGGCAGCCGCCGGGGTGGTGGCCGGTACCGTGTGGGCGTTCAGTGACTATGGCATCCAGGGCTCCAAGCTGTCGTTCCTGGTGGCACTGCTGGTGGCTGCAGCGGGCATGCTGATGGTCAGCAACATCAAGTACAACAGCTTCAAGGAGCTGGACCTCAAGGGGCGCGTGCCGTTCGTGGCGATCCTGGCGGTGGTGCTGGTGTTTGCCGTGGTGTTCAGCGACCCGCCCCGTATCCTGCTGCTGGTGTTCCTCGCCTACGCAGCTTCGGGGCCGATCCAGTACCTGCTGCGCGGGCGTCGTCGCAAAGCCTGAAAAAAGTTTTAATGCTGGAATAACCCTCCGGCTCCATAGTCTTACTGGTATCCCCCATCCAGTGCTGTGGAGCCGTCATGCTCATCAAGCTACCCAGGTCGTCCGACTGCAAGGCATCGGAGATCACCCCCGAAGGCCTCTATCTTTCTCGTCGCACGCTGTTGGGTGGCTCCCTGGCGGGGCTTGCCCTGGGCGCCATGCCGCTGGCGGCGCGAGCGGCGCAGGCCTCGCGCTATGCAGATGTGGAGGCGGGCGCCGCCCCGGCCTGGTTCAGCGACAAGCTCGCGGCCGCGCAGTGGCAGGCGGTGACGGTCAATGGCGAGGCAATCACACCCTTCAAGGATGCCACCCACTACAACAACTTCTACGAGTTCGGGCCCGACAAGGGTGACCCGGCTGCAAACGGTGGCAGCCTGAAGACCGAGCCGTGGTCGGTGGTGGTTGATGGGGAGGTCGGCAAGCCGGGGCGTTATGCCCTGGAGGATTTCGTCAAACCTTATCAGCTCGAAGAGCGCATCTACCGGCTGCGCTGCGTGGAAGCCTGGTCGATGGTCATCCCCTGGCTGGGCTTTCCGTTGGCGCAGGTGCTCAAGCAGGTGGAGCCCACTTCGAAAGCGCGATACGTGCGCTTCGAAACATTGAAGGATCCACAGCACATGCCGGGGCAGCGATCGGGGTTCGCCTTGATCGACTGGCCATATAGAGAGGGGCTGCGACTGGATGAGGCCATGCACCCTTTGGCGATTCTTGCGGTCGGCATGTATGGGCGCGAGCTTGCCAACCAGAACGGTGCGCCGTTGCGTTTGGTGGTGCCCTGGAAGTATGGCTTCAAGAGCATCAAGTCGATCGTGCGCATCAGCCTGGTGGCAGAACAGCCGCAAACGACCTGGGAAGGCCTGGCGCCGGACGAATATGGCTTCTATGCCAACGTGAACCCGGAAGTCGATCACCCGCGCTGGAGCCAGGCGCGCGAACGGCGGCTGCCCAGCGGCCTGTTCAGCCCCAATGTACGCCAGACCCAGATGTTCAATGGCTACGCCGATGAGGTGGCGTCGCTGTATGCCGGGCTCGACCTGCGGAAGAACTACTGATGCGCTATCCCTGGCTGCGACTTGCCATCTTCATGATGGGGTGCCTGTTCCCGGCGTGGTGGTTGTACGAGGCGGCGATGAGCCTGCTGGGGCCCGACCCTGGAAAGATCATGATGGATCGCCTGGGCTTGGGCGCGTTGACCTTCTTGCTGGTGACGCTGAGCATGACGCCTCTGCAGAAGCTAACGGGGTGGTCAGGCTGGATCGTGGTGCGGCGCCAGCTCGGGTTATGGTGCTTTGCCTATATCGTGCTGCATATCCTCTGCTACCTGTTCTTTATCCTGGGATTGGACTGGGGGCAGCTGGGCGTGGAGCTGCGCAAGCGGCCTTACATAATAGTGGGCTCATTGGGCTTCCTCGGTTTGTTGGCATTGGCAGTGACGTCCAACCGCTATAGCCAGCGCCGGCTGGGCGCGCGTTGGAAGAAGCTGCACAAGCTGGTGTATGTGATTCTCGGGTTGGGTCTGCTGCACTTCTTGTGGATCGTTCGCTCGGATCTGCGGGAGTGGGCGATCTATGCAGGGATTGGTGGGTTGTTGATGGTGTTGCGCATACCCGCTGTGGCGCGGCGGGTGCCTAGGGTAGTACAGCGCGGGGGGAGGGCGGTACCGTAGGCTGGATGCAGCGTTCACCGGGAATGTTTCAAATAAATGAAATTAAGCCTTGACCCATCTTCGAATCCCCTTATAATGCGCCCCACTTCCAGCGTAGTCGGAACGAGAAACTCCTTGAGATTCAATGAGTTACTTAATCCAGGTAGTGCTGGAG